>CAZICN010000101.1:0-13139 GCA_964537655.1 uncultured Aestuariivirga sp. | reverse complement strand
CTGCTTGGGCCGGTTCTCGCGCGGCACCTGCCAGTCGAGCTTGATCTTCTCTTCCCCGACAAAAGCCTTGGCGACATCGCCCGCTTCGCCCATGTCGATGATGGCGCCGGCCGAGCCCGCGGCGCCGAAGGCGATGCGGCAGAATTTGAGCTTCGCCGAGGCCTGCTTCGCCGACTTGCGCACCAGGTCCATCGCCATCGTGCGCATCGCCTCGTCGTCCTCGACCTCGAGCAGTTCGAGTCCGTTGGTGATGGCACCGACCGGCGAGATGACATCATGGCAGACGCGGCTGCACAGAAGGGCGGCAAGGTCGAGATCGCTCAAGTGGCTGGGCTGCATCGGCGGGGGCTTTTCCTGGAAATGATTCGTCCCTTCTGTTTACCAGATCGGGCCTGACATTTCCGCATTGACCATTGCGGGCGTGGCGGGCATAGCGGCGCCCATCATGACTTCGAACGCCTCGCCTTCCCCTCGCCTCCTGGCGCTCGCCGGCCTTGCCGTGACGGCGGGCCGCGAGATTATGTCCATCTATGCGAACCCGCCGGCGGCGCGCCAGAAGGCCGATCTGACCCCGGTGACCGAGGCCGACGAGGCGGCGGAGAGGATCATCCTTGCCGGCCTCAGGACCCAGGATCCGGCGACGCCGGTCGTTTCCGAGGAAGCCGCCGCGGCGGGCTTCATCCCGAGGACCGGCGAGCGCTTCTATCTCGTCGACCCGCTCGACGGGACCAAGGAGTTCCTCAGCCGCAATGGCGAATTCACCGTCAACATCGCGCTGATCGACAAGGGATCGCCGGTTGCCGGCATCGTGCTGGCGCCGGCGCTCGGGCGTATCTTCTGCGGCGAGATGGCGGCCGGCGCCTTCGAGGCGCGCATGGAAGCGGAATCCGATGTCGAGGTCCTCGCCTGGCGTCCGCTCAAGGCCCGCAAGGCGCCCGCCGAGGGTCCGGTCGTCGTCGCCAGCCGTTCGCACCGCGACGAGCGCACCGAGGCCTATCTCAAATGCCTGAGGGTGAAGAAGATCGTCTCGGCCGGCTCTTCCCTCAAATTCTGCCTTCTCGCCGCTGGCGAGGCCGATCTCTATCCGCGTTTCGGGCGCACCATGGAATGGGACACGGCGGCGGGCCATGCCGTTCTCGCCGCCGCCGGCGGCTCTGTCGGGCTCGAGACGGGCGAACCGCTCACCTATGGCAAGGCCGAGCGCGGCTATGACAATCCGGCCTTCATCGCCCGCGGTGCCTGAAAGAAAAGCCATCCATTAGCGGCCTGTTAACCAAAAAACCGCCACTTTGTGCGGCCGGAATCCGCGACTCAAAGCTGCCACAAGCTGCCCTTAGAGTATCGCGCCATACAGGTGGGATTCAGGCAGTTCGGACACGGGAATGCAGCCGCTTCGGCGGCGGTTGACGGTTTCGCGAAGTGCTGAAGGAGTTTTATTATGACCAAGATCATTGACCGGCGCCAGGCCTTGGCGCTTCTGGGGCTGGGCCTTGTCGCGGGTGTTGCCGGCGTGGTTCCGGCCGATGCGGCCACCAACCGCAAGCAGCAAACCTATTCCTCCGAAGAGATCGTCATGGCCGGGCAGAAATTCTTCGGCAAGACGACGCGCGGCCTCGCCGAGGCGGTCGAATATGTGTTCTCGAGCCAAGGCGAGCCGACCGCCTACATCGTCGGCGAGGAAGGCTCGGGCGCCATTGTCGGCGGCCTGCGTTATGGCGAAGGCGTGATCTATTACAAGACCGGCGGCCGCCAGAAAATCTACTGGCAGGGCCCATCCATTGGCTTCGACTTCGGCGGCAACGGCTCGCGCGCTCTGGTGCTGGTATATAATTCCTCGAACCCGCGCGAAATCTATGGCGAGCGTTTCGGCGGCGTGGAAGGGTCGGCCTATCTGGTCGGCGGCCTGGGTGTGAATTTCCAGAAAAATAGGGATATAATTCTAGCCCCTATCCGGACCGGGGTCGGCGCCAGACTCGGCGCCAATGTCGGCTATCTCAAGTATACGAGAAAGCCGTCCTGGAACCCGTTCTGACCCGGTCAGCCCATCGGATTTAGCCGTCGCACCGCCACAATCGCCACGCTATTGTAGGCTCGAAGCAAGCCTGCTCAGGCAGGAGTCGGGCGGCGTGGCGCAGAGGATCGATGTCTCAGCTTGAGATCTTATTGTGGTTTGGCCTGGGTTTCGCCGTGGCGAGCCTCATCGCGCTGTTCCTCGGCCGTGCCGCCTGGCGCTCCGGCGTCCGGCTCGGCGCCCGCCGCATGGCACGCAAGGTGCCGGGCACTGTTTCCGAGCTGCAGACCGAGCGCGACAGCATGCGCGCCGAGAACGCCATGATGGCGCGCAAGCTCGAGGTGCGGACCAGCGAGATGAAGGCAAGACTGGCCGAGCAGGCGGCGGAAGTCGCGCGCCACCGCAACCGCATCGAAGTGCTGATCGCCGGTCTCGCTTTGCGCGAAAGGCTCGATGAGAACAGCCGGGGTGAGATTACGCGGCTGAAGGAGCGGGTCGCCGCGTTCGAAGGCGACGTGAGCCAGCGCACCGAGACGGAGCAGGTCGCCTTCGCCAGGCTGAAGGAGAAGGATATCGAGCTTGATCAGCGGGCGGATGAAATCGCCGCCCTGAAGAGCCGTATCTGGAAACTGCAGACCAAGACTTTGCCGATCGAGGAACGGCTCGCGGAGGCCGGTGAGGAAAGCGACAAGCTCGCCGCCGAGATCCGCGCCCTCGATCAGGCCTGGCCGGAAAAGCTTTCCGAACTCGGTTTCACCGATCGCGCTCCCGCCGAGGAGACTGAGGCGGCCCCCCTGAACGGCAGCGTGGCGCCTGTCGAAGAGCGGCATGTCGAACCTGCGCCCGTACCGCCGCCGCCGCAATCGCGCTTTGCCGGCAACGTCATCTCCCTCGCCCAGCGCATCAAGGCGCTGCAGAGAACCATCACGCGCTGACGGATCGCGCCTCGGCCAAATGGAGGCATTTCACCAGCTTTACGTGCGTTCTGCATTAAGGAAAAATTGAGCAAGTTCCTGCAGCGGGTTTTAACATCCGTGTGTGACGATACGTTATGCGCGACGCCGTCGACCGCCAGAGCACCAGCCTGTCCTTTCTGGACCCCGCCGCTCTCCTGACCAACATCATGGAGAATGCCGCGATCGGTTTCGTCATCATGACGTTCGACGGCCGCGTGCTCCATGCCAATCGCGCCTTCTGCGCGATGCTGGGCTTCACCGAGGATGAGCTCCTCGTGACCGGCATCGATCACCTGATCCACCCCGATGATCAATACGCGACCCACACGACCTTCCGGAATTTTCTCGCAGGCGATGAGAAAGGCTATCAGCTCGAACGGCGCTATATCCGCCGCGACGGCACTGTCCTCCACGCGCTGGGCGCCGTGTCGGTCCACCGGTCCAACCGGCAAGGCGAGCCCGACATCACCATTCTCCAGATCACCGATATCACGCGACAGAAGAAGGCCGAGGAAAAGAACGCCACTCTGCATCAGCGCCTGAAGCTCGCCGTCGAGACCAGCGGCGCCGGCGTCTGGGATGTCGATTTCTCCGACGCGAGATACAACTGGGACTCGCGCATGCACGAGCTCTACGGGCTGGAGTCCGGGAAATTCACCGGCCGCCTCGCCGACTGGGAGGCCATGATGCATCCGGGCGACGTGGCGCGCGTGCAGGAAGGCTGGCGTCAGACCATGGCGGGGTCCTGCCACTTCAGCTCGGAATACCGCATCTGCCGGCCCTCGGGCGAAATCCGCCACATCAGGGCGCTGGCGCAGATCGTCAGGGATGGTGACGGCAAGGTGCTCCGCGCCGTCGGCACCAGCTGGGACATCACCGGCTACAAGCGTCTCAATGAAGAGATCTTCGAGGAAAAGGAGCGCCTCCGGATAACCCTGGCCTCGATCGGCGAAGCGGTCATCTGCACGGATGCCATGGCGAGCGTCACCTTCATGAACCCGATCGCCGCCGCCCTCACCGGCTGGCAAGCCGTGGACGCCATCGGCAAGCCGCTTGTCGATGTTCTGCGCATCATCGACGAGACCACCGGCGATCCGGCGCCCAACCCGGTTGGCCAGTGCTTTGGTCAGGAGCGCTCGCACTACCGCGCCAGCGGCATTTTCATGCTGAACCAGGATGGTGGCGTCTACGACATCCAGATGTCGGCGGCGCCGGTGCGCCGCGCCGATGGCGAAATGATCGGCTGCGTCGTGGTGTTCCAGGACATCACGACCCACCGCGCCGCCCAGAAGAAGATAACCCACAACGCCCATCATGACGGATTGACCGGCCTGCCCAACCGCGCCACCTTCCTGGCGCGGCTCACCCAGGCGATCGACGAAACGCGGCCCGGGACCGGAACGCACGCTTTGTGCTGCATCGATCTCGATCGCTTCAAGACCGTGAATGATACCGGCGGCCATGCCGCCGGAGATGCGCTGCTCAAGGAGATATCCAAGATCATCGCCCTGAGCTGCAGCAAGAAGGATGTGCCGGCCCGACTCGGCGGCGACGAATTCGGCCTCATCCTGCGCAACACCGATATTGCCGAGGCCCGGGCGATCGCCCAGCGGATCGTCGACGCGATCTGCGGCATGGAATTTCGCTGGGAGTCCATGATCTTCCGTGTCGGCGCCAGCATCGGCATCGCCGAGATCAGCAACGGCCAGTCCGACAGCGCCGTCATCCTTCACCGCGCCGACCTGGCCTGTTACTCGGCCAAGAGTTCCGGCCGCCGTTGCGTGCATGTCTATGGCATCGATGACCAGGACCAGGGGGCGAGCCCCTGGGACGATGAAAAAAATCTCGCCTATGGCGGGTCCTGAGCGAAACCTTTTCGGAACCCCTGCGTTATCTGCATGCTGGTCACCCCGAGGCCAGCTCCCCTGCCCAATCAAACTGGGCATCCCCTGTCGATGGCCCGCAGCGCACTCCCTCCGCTGCGGGCCTTATATAAAATTGAAAACCGTATGAGCCGCTGTTATTAATTGTCCTCGACGATAGTGGGGTATGGTTAGCACACCGACCAGTACGACTCCCGCGGCTGGCGATGACGAGCGGCTTCTTCGTAGCCTTTTCGACAACACGCTGATCGGCATCGTCCTCTTCGCGGTCGACGGCCGCATTACTTACGCGAATGCCGCCTATGCCCGGCTCGTCGGCCGCAGCATCGAGGAACTGCGCGAGCTTCGCCTCGAGGACTTCATCGTCGCAGAAGATGCCGCCACCATCAGACGGAACCTCAGGAGGATCGAGGACGGCTCACTCGGCAACCACGGCTTCGAGCGGCGCTACATCCACAAGGACGGCCACATCGTCCACATCCGCGGCGCCATCTCCGTCCTGCGCGGCAAAGGCAGGCCGCCGATCATCGTCACCCAGGTCGTGGACATAACGCCCCAGAAGCAGGCCGAGCAGAAGCTTCTGACCAGCGAGGAGAGCTGGGCGCGACTGCATGAAAGGCTCGACATCGCCATAAGCGCCGGGCGCATCGGCGTCTGGGACTATGATCTTCTCGACGAGAAGCCGCACTGGGATGACCGGTTGCACGAGATCTACGGCACCGGCACGCAGAATCTCGGCAGCCTCGATTCCTGGATCGCGATCCTGCATCCCGACGATCGCGCCCGCGCATTGGCGGCCTGGGAGAAGGCGCAGCGCGGCGACACCCACTATGAGGACGAATTCCGCATCGTCCGTCCCGATGGCGAAATCCGCCACATCCGCAGCATCGCGCGCATCTTCCGGGATGCGCTCGGCATGGCGATCCGCGCCGTCGGCGCCAACTGGGACGTGACCGACCAGAAGAAACTCATGGAGAAGGCTCTCGAGGAGAAAGAACGCCTCGGCATCACGCTTGCCTCGATCGCCGATGCCGTGATCTGCACGGACGGGGAAGGCCGGATCACTTTCATGAATCCGGTAGCCGAGAAGCTTACCGGCTGGCTGTCCGACGAGACGTCGGGACAGACGCTTGCCACCGTCTTCAACATCATAGAGGAGGCGACCGGCGACCGCGCTCCTGATCCGGTGGCGCAGTGCCTCAAGGGCAATGCCGCCTGCCAGCGCGACTCGGGCGTCTTCCTGGTGAACCGCTCGGGCGGCGTCAGCGATATCCAGCTATCGGCCGCACCGGTGCGGACCACGGCGCGCGGGTCGATCGGCTCGGTCCTGGTCTTCCGCGATGTCACCGAGGCGCATGCACGCCAGAAGAAGATCGCCCATTCGGCGCTGCACGACGCGCTCACCGGCCTTCCCAACCGCTCGGCCTTCATCGCCCGGATCAACGACGCCATCGCCCAGGTCCGCCAGGAGCGCCGGGCCCACGCTTTGTGCTTCATCGATCTCGACCACTTCAAGCAGGTCAATGATCGGGCCGGTCATGCGGCGGGCGACGCAATGCTCAGGGAAGTCGCCAAGATCATCGCGCTCAATTGCAGCAAGAAGGACGTGCCGGCCAGGCTCGGCGGCGATGAATTCGCGCTTCTCATTCGCGACTGCACGCCCGGCGAGGCCGAGGCCACGGCCGAGCGCATCATTGGGGCGATCTCGCGCATGGAGTTCCGTTGGGAAGCCGAGATGTTTCGCATTGGCGCCAGCGTCGGCGCCACGATGATGACCGAGGCATCGCCCGAACTCGGCGAGATCCTGCATCAGGCCGACAAGGCCTGTTATGCCGCGAAGGCCGCTGGCCGCAATCGCGTCTGCTTCTATGACCGGCTGAACCAGCCGCAGATCGACCAGCTCGTCGACAAGGAGCAGCGCCAATCGAGTTGGCTGCAGCTTCACTAGCCAGCGCATCGGACCGAAAAGTGTGAAGCGGTTTTCGGATAATCCGATGCGCAGGCAAGCCGAGGCGAAAGTCTATTGCTGCTCTTCCGGCGGCTTCTCGTCCGGCTTTCCCGGACGATCATTACGCCCGACAGCGACGGGATCGCTGGCCGGAAATGTTTCGCTCAGCGCTTCGTCCAGCTGCTCATCGACATCTTTCGGGGACTTTCGCGCACGTGCCATGACGATCCCATTGCCTGTGCGCCTAATATTGGCGAGCGCCCGTCAAATAACAAGAAGGCGCGGTACACCGAAGTGCCCACGCCTCCCTGTTCAAAGCTGGCTCTCTCCAGTTTCCGGCCACCACGAGGATGACCAAATCCGGCGGTCCACTTTGAAGCGACCCGGCGAACCTCGCGTTTTTCAACCAAAGCTCACCTGATCGGCAAACACACTTCCCTTGCGGGTCATATGTTCGGCCATCAAACGGATAAGCCGCCGTTTATGACATCATCGGCCTCATGTCGCATTCCGGTCTCAGCCTTTGACGGCAAGTCCGGCCATGAGACGGCGTCTATGCCTTGGGTGGGTCTGGTAGCGAGCCGGACCACAGCATCGGCGTCGTGTGAGGGAGAGTGTCACGCCGATCGCCTTCGAAGTCGATAGCGAGAATTTCTCCGTCCACAGAGAGAATGCGATCTGTGGATAACTCGCCGCCGAATGGCGGAGCGATCACGCTCCATCGCCATGGCACCTTTCGGATAATCCGATGCGCGAACAGGACCATGGAGGGCTGGGGAACAGCCGCGCGGATCTCCGAGGCCTCGTCGAAAAAGCAGAAGGGCCGAAGCTTTCGCTTCGGCCCTTCCTTATTCAATGAGCTCCGGAGAGCTTAGACCATCTTCAGGTGGCCGGCGCTCGTCTTGCCACGCTCGGTGACGAGCTCGTAGCTGACCTTCTGCGCTTCATTGAGGGTCGACAAACCAGCGCGCTCGACGGCGCTGATATGAACGAACACATCCTTCGAGCCGTCATCCGGCTGGATGAAGCCAAAGCCCTTCTGGGGATTGAACCACTTAACTTTGCCTGTCGGCATGGGGGTAACCTTTCGAGTTGTGAACAAACCGGCGGACTGTCTCTTGTCCCCGTATTCGAACCGCAATGTCTTGAGAAGAGCCCGAAAGGGTCAAACGCCAAGCAAGGCCGTAGATCGAACGCGGCCTAGATGGGGTTTTGGGCATGATTTGTCAATGATCCAGGCCATCCCAAGTATTAACGCCGGGACCGGGGCATCGGGCGGCCTGATCCCTTATCTCCTTGGGGACAAAGCGAATTTTAGTGATTCTGTTCAGGTTGGCTTAACCGCGCCGCCGCTACAGCCGGTCGCTATGGCAACGAAACCGACCCCCGAAAACCAGCAACCGGAAGAATCTGCGGACGATTCAAAGGTCGAAAAATCCCTCCTGAAGAGCCATTTCGTGCGAGCGCTCGGCCAGCTGGAACGCCTCCATCGCTGCCTCCTCGAGCTCATCAAGCTCGAATTGGAACGGCAGATCAGCGAGATGGACGTGACCAGCGCCCAGGCCGTCTTTCTCTACAATATCGGCGACGCCAAGCTGTCGGCGACGGAACTCAGGGTCCGCGGCTATTACACCGGCTCCAATCTCAGCTACACCATCGCCAAGCTGGTCGAGACCGGCTACCTCAATTACGAGCGCACGCCTCAGGACAAGCGGGTCGTCCGCCTGAGTCTCACCGACAAGGGCCAGGAAATTCGTACCATGGTCGCCGCCGTCTATGAGGGGCATGTTCCGGTGCTGGAGGAAAAAGGCGTGACGCCCGAAGATCTCGAACGCCTCGTTTCGGCGCTCAAGCGTCTCGAACATTACTGGGCCGAGCACATCCGCTACGGATTTTGAATCCGTTTCCCCGATGAGGTGGAAGCCCACCGCGAGGTGAGCCCCCGTCGATCACACCGATCGGAACGACCCGGATTTATCCGCGCCAGACAGCGCCGGTCCTGGCATTCACATAGACGACGAATACGCGGCCGCTGCGGACGGCACGGAACGTATAGGTCCTGCCGCTGCAATTGCGCGCCTCGACATTGCGAAAGCCTCGGTCGCGCACCAGGCGGCGGGCCTCGCCGCAGCTGAGCCGGTTGTAGTTCCTGCCCGGCCGATACCAGCCATGGCCCTTGCGGTACACATAGTCGGGTCCGACCTGATAGCCGTAATGCGGGATGCCCAGATAGATATTCACATTCGTCTTGGCTTCCGCCGCGCCGCCGAGGCCGAGCGCCATCGGTGCCGCGACGGCAAGCGCTATCAACAGTTTCTTCATGTCTCATCCTCTTTTCGTGTTGACCGGCGCCTTGCGAAAGGCGCGGTCGCCCGCTCTCGAGGGGAAGACGGACCGGAACCGGATTTCCGTCGCCGGGTCCAGTTTCGATCCGTCCTTTTGCTGCCCTCGGATGACAATCGGGATAGCCGCGCCGCCGCTCGCCATGCGCCTCTATATCCGAGCGCGTCAGCTTGATCTCTTCGTCGCCCTCGGCCTTACAGGATCAAGTTCCCCGTCGCGGGGAAGTTCCGCGCGCTCCCTTTCATCGGCTTCCGCCTCCCAGCGCCGCGCCATGGCATGGAAGCTCCGCCGGACTTCGGCCGACCGGGCGGTATCGGCAAAGGCCCTGGCTGATGCGGCGGCGGCTCTCAGATTTGGCGTGAGCTCGTTCATGTGAGCAAAAGCGCGGGAATGGCCAAACGTTCCCGGCCCCTGGTGCAATGCAGAATTGCGGTTACCGGAATCTTGCGGTCAGCGCCGGTACGAAATTTCACGAGACCACGGAACCATCGCCGTGTTGGCGAATTGCCTCGATAGACGACATCACTGCGCAAGCAATGACATCGTCGAGAGAAAGCTCGACTACTAAACCAGTCGGGCTTTCTTTTTGCGCGTGCCGGCAACTGGTTTGCCTGCATCCCGCCGGTTCCCTATGCTCCCCCAACGTCCCAGCCAGCGGAGAGCCTGAGGTCCGTGACCAGCATCTATGAACAAGGCCTTGCGCCGAACCCGGCAAACTACACGCCCCTGTCGCCGGTCTCGTTCCTGCGCCGCTCGGCGCTCGCCTTTCCCGACAAGGTCGCCGTGATCGACGGGGCGCGCCGCTATACCTATCGCGAGTTCGATGAGCGCGCGCGCCGGCTCGCTTCGGCGCTCCGCCGCCGGTGCATCGGCACAGGCGACACCGTTGCCATCATGGCGCCGAACGTCCCGGCCATGATCGAAGCCCATTTCGGCGTGCCGATGTCGGGCGCCGTGCTCAACTGCCTGAACATCAGGCTCGATGCGCCGACCATCGCCCTGTGTCTGGCGCATGGCGAGGCGAAGCTCATCCTGGCCGACCGCCAGTTCCTCGCTGTCATCGAGGCCGCCTTGGCACGCCTCGATCACCCGATTCCGGTCGCCGTCATAGATGCGCCTGGGCTCACGGCGCCGCATGAGGACTACGAGGCCCTGCTCGCCGGCGCGAACCCGGACGATGCCGTGCCGCCGCTCGAGAACGAATGGTCGCCCATCAGCCTCGGCTATACGTCGGGCACGACCGGCGATCCCAAGGGCGTCGTCTGCCATCACCGCGGCGCCTATTTGAACGCCTTGGGCAATGCCCTGGAGGCACGCCTCGATTCATCGAGCATCTATTTGTGGACCTTGCCGATGTTTCACTGCAATGGCTGGTGTTACATCTGGGCGGTGACGGCGGTCGGCGGCACCCATGTCTGTCTCCGCCAGGTCGAGACCGGCGCCATCTTCGCCAAAATCCGGGATCACGCGGTCACGCATTTTTGCGGCGCCCCGGTCGTGCTCAATATGATCGCCCGCGCCGAGAAGCCGCCTGGATGGCGTCTCGACCGGCCGGTCGATGTGCTGACCGGTGGTGCTGCACCACCCAGCGCCATCATCGCCGCGATGGAGGAGGCCGGCTTTCGCATCAAGCATCTCTATGGCCTGACGGAGAGCTTCGGGCCGGCGCTGGTCTGCGCCTGGCATGAGGAGTGGACGCCGCTTCCCCTCGCCGAGCGCTCCCGGCTGGCGGCGCGCCAGGGCGTGAACTTCGTGACGCTCGAGGCGGTCAAGGTGGCGGACCCTGAGACGGGCGAGGATCTGCCCGCCGACGGCATCACGATGGGCGAGATATACCTGCGCGGCAATACCGTCATGATGGGTTATCTGAAGAACCCGCAAGCCAGCGCCAGGGCTTTCGCCAGAAACTGGTTCCACACCGGCGATCTGGGCGTGCGCCACCCTGACGGCTATGTCGAAGTGAAGGACCGCTCGAAGGACATCATCATATCGGGCGGCGAGAACATATCCTCGCTCGAGATCGAGGAAATTCTCTACCGCCATCCGGACATTCTCGAAGCCGCGGTCGTGGCGGCGCCCGATGCGACATGGGGCGAGCATCCCTGCGCCTTCATCGATCTGAAGCCCGGCGCGCTTCTGAGCCCCGACGCGGTCATCGATTTCTGCCGCGCCAACATGGCGCGCTTCAAGGTCCCGCGCACGGTGATCTTCGGTCCCTTGCCGAAGACAGCCACGGGCAAGATACAGAAATACACGCTGCGCCAGCGTGCGGCCGAAGCCGTGGCCTGAGGGCGCGGTGCCGTCTGACCCGAGGCTCGAAAGCGGCAGCCGATCATTGTCTGTGGCGCAGGTCGCACCTTTGCGGTATCAGACAGCGGCAACTTTCGACAGGTCTGAATTGCGCCGAACCATAGGAATCTCAGCGCAAGGGGATGTGTCCCAATCTGGCTTCGGCCCTCCCCATGGCGAGGAAAATGTGAGAACGACGCTTTCCCTAAAGGACCAGGCTGTGGCGCTCCTGCTGGTCGACCTTCAGGAGGAACAGCGCCAGGACCCCCACTACAAGGCCTTCGGGATCGATCCGGTGCTGGCCAATGCCGCGCGGCTCCTCGAGGCGGCGCGCGCAACGAACCGCATGGTCGTCCACGCCGCCTATCGGCGCGATTTTGCCCAGCGCCCTCCCCGGCCCTTCGAACCGGCGTCGTCGGACGGCAAGCCGACCTTCAGCGATGCCGGCAGCCCGCTGACGGCCATTTGCCGGGAAGTCGCGCCGCGCGACGACGAGCCGGTCCTCTACAAGAATGACGCCAGCGCCTTCTGCGAGGGCGATCTCGCACCCTTGCTGAAGGCGCGGTCTATCGGCTGGCTGGTCGTTGCGGGCGTGTGGACCGAGGCTTGCGTCGCGGCGACGATACGCGATGCGATGGCGCAGGGCTTTCGCGTGCTGCTGGTGAAGGATGCCTGCGGCAGCGGCACTGAGGCGATGCACAGGACCGCGGTGCTCAATCTCGCCAACCGTCTCTATGGCGGCGCCGTCGCCGACACGGAACGCGCTCTGGCCTTGCTGAAGGGTGATGCGGCCGAAGTGTGGGTGGCCGAACGCCCGGTGCCCATATTGTTCACCTTCGCTGATGCCGACAGGCACTATGCCGGGCTTTGACGGCGGCGATCGCGCTCGTCAGCTCTCGAGCCCGATCAGCGCCGCCAAGGGCACATCGATGGCGACCTTGGTACCGGGCGCGGTGAAGGCCTCGCCGGCCTTGAACGGCACATCGACATAGGTTTCTTTCTCGCCCGTCGCGACCGCATAGCGCACGATCGATCCGAGGAATTCGCGATGCTTCACCAAGCCGGTGAGGCGCACATGGCCCGCCGGCGCCTTGCCGCGGTCTCCGGCGACGAGCCTGCCGTCCGCCGGACGGAAGGCGATGAGCGCGCCTTTGATGCGCGCGAGGCCGGAAGGCGCGCCGAGGCGGGCGCGCTCGATGATGTTGGCCGAGCCGAGGAAGCCCGCGACGAAGCTTGTCGCCGGCGCCTGGAACAGATCGACCGGCGGGCCCGCCTGCAGCAGCCTGCCCTCATTGAGGATGGCGATGCGGTCGCAGATGGCGGTCGCCTCTTCCTGGTCGTGGGTGACGAAGATGGTGGTGAGATGGAGCTCCTGCTGCAATTCGCGCAGCCAGCGCCTGAGCTCGGTGCGCACCGTGACGTCGAGCGCGCCGAAGGGTTCATCCAGCAGCAGCACGCGCGGCTCGATGACCAGGGCCCGCGCCAGGGCGACGCGCTGGCGCTGGCCGCCCGAGAGCTGGGCCGGGAAGCGCTGGCCGAGATGGGTGAGCCGCACCAGCGCCAGGATCTCGCCGACGCGCGCCTGGATCGCCGCCGCGTCCGGCCGCGCGGCCTTAGCCATCACCCGGAGGCCGAAGGCGACGTTATCGAACACGCTGAGAAGCGGGAACAGCTCATAGAGCTGGAAGACGAAGCCGATATGGCGGTAG
>CAZICN010000100.1:0-13372 GCA_964537655.1 uncultured Aestuariivirga sp. | reverse complement strand
TCTCGACCTTGTCGAACTGGTGCTGGCGGATCATGCCGCGCGTGTCGCGCCCGGCAGCGCCCGCCTCGGCGCGGAAGCACGGCGTCCAGGCCGTGACGCGCAGCGGCAGTGCCTCTTCCTCGAGCACGGATTCGCGCACCAGATTGGTGAGCGAAACCTCCGCCGTCGGGATCAGCCAGCGGCCGTCGGTCGTATGGAACTGGTCGTCGACGAATTTCGGCAGCTGTGCGGTGCCGAACATGGTCTCGTCGCGAACGATCAAGGGGGGCGCCACTTCTGTGTAGCCGTGCTCCCTCGTATGCAGATCGACCATGAAGCTGCCAAGCGCACGCTCGAGCCTCGCCAGCGCTCCCTTCAGCACCACGAAACGGGCGCCCGAGATCTTCGCCGCCGTCTCGAAATCCATGAGCCGCATCGCCTCGCCGATCTCGAAATGCTGCCTGGCGGCATTGAGCCCGCGAGGCTTGCCATGGCGGCGGATCTCGACATTCGCGGCCTCGTCGGGGCCGACCGGGACGTCATCGCCCGGAATATTGGGAATGGCGGCGAGGCTGTCATGCAAGGCGGCCTCGGCTGCCTTCAGGTCCTCTTCCTCCCTGGGCATGCCGTCCTTGATGCGGGTGACTTCCGCCTTGAGCTCCTCGGCTCTCGCCTTGTCACCCTTGCCCATCGCCTGACCGATCTCCTTGGAGGCGGCGTTGCGGCGCTCCTGCAGCGCCTGAAGTCTGGCGATGAGGCCGCGACGGGTGTCGTCAAGGGCGAGAAGCCCGGCCGCCTGGGCCTGAAGCCCGCGCCGGGCGAGGCCCTGGTCGAAGCCTCCCGGGTTGTCGCGGATGGATTTGATATCGTGCATGAGCGATTCCTGTGATGCCGGGGATGCTATAAAGCCCCGGACGTGGAAGGCAAAGCCTCGCGACGATATGAATTAATGGATAAACGTGTCAGGCGGACTTGGCGGCCTCTTCAGCCTCGGCCTTGGCCCTCGCCCTGGTGCGGCGGCTTTCCATGAACCTCACCGCCTGGACGGCGACCTCATAGAGGCCCATGAGCGGCACCGCCATGGCGATCTGCGAAATCGGATCGGGTGGGGTGAGGACAGCGGCCACGACAAAGACGCCGACGATCGCGAATTTGCGCCCGCTTCTGAGCTGGTCATAGGACACGATGCCGATCTGGCCGAGGAGTGTCAGGATGACCGGCAACTGAAAGCACAGGCCGAAGGCCAGGATGAGCATCATCACGAAATCGAGATAGGACCTGACATCCGGCATCAGTTCGACCGGCGTCTGGCCGCCGCCGCCCGTGCCTTCGATCAGGCTGTAGAAGAACTTGATCGCGACCGGCAGCAGGAAGAAGAAGACGAGGCAGGCGCCGAGGATGAAGAAGACCGGTGTCGCGATGAGATAGGGCCGGAAGGCACTGCGCTCGTTCGTGTAGAGGCCGGGCGCCACGAAGCGGTATATCTGGATGGCGATGAGGGGAAAAGTGATGAACAGCGCGCCGAAGAATCCGATCTTCAGCTTCACCATGAAGAAGCCCAGGAGTTCGGTCTGGATGAGCTTCGCCGAGGCTCCCGTGCCCCATTCAAAGGGCAGGATCAGGATGTTGAAAATCTGGGTCGAGAAAGCGAAGCTCGCTATGAAGGCGAGCAGGAAACCAGCGACGCAATAGATCAGCCGCTTGCGCAGCTCGATCAGGTGATCGAGCAGCGGCGCTTCGGTGGCGTCGATATCGGCCTGGCTCATCAATGCACCACGGGCGGGGCTTCGATCTTCGCCGCCGCGGCTGGTTCCGCCTTCACCGGCTCTGCGGCCGGCTGCGGTGCCGTCTCGGCCGGCTTACCTATCTCGCCGAAATATTTCTTGAAGTCATCATCCTGCTTCTTGAGATCGGCGCCGAGATCCTTGGCCACCGCCGGGATCGGATTGGCGGCGGCGGAGATCGAATTGATCTCCTTCTTCACGTCCTCGACCGGATTCATCGTCTTCAGGTTGTTGATCTCTTTCTTGATGTCGTCGACGCCCGCTTCGCGCATCGCCTGGTCGAGATGTCCCTGAAATTCGCGCGCCATGCCGCGCACCTTCTGCATGCTGCGGCCAAAGGCGCGCAGGACCTTGGGCAGGTCTTTGGGACCGATGACGATAACCGCCACCAGCGCGATCACCACCAGTTCGGTATAGCCGATGCCGAAATCGAACATTGCTGCTCTCAGGCCCCGTCAGACTTGGGGCGCGCTCAAAGTCAGCTCTTGACCTTGTCGCCGACCTTGGTTTCGGCGGCCTGCTCGAGCGTCTTCACCTTGTCGTCGTCGGCATTGGCTTCGGTGGTGTCGTCGGCCATGCCCTTCTTGAAGCTCTTGATGCCCTTGGCGACGTCACCCATCAGATCGGAGATCTTGCCGCGGCCAAACAGGAGAACGACGACCAAAATCACCAGAA
Organism: uncultured Aestuariivirga sp.; assembly: GCA_964537655.1. GTDB lineage: Bacteria > Pseudomonadota > Alphaproteobacteria > Rhizobiales > Aestuariivirgaceae > Taklimakanibacter. The sequence goes on along the minus strand of CAZICN010000100.1, from coordinate 10,934 downwards.
GCCAATGCCAAATCGAAAGCGAACCCATTTACTACTCCCTTGAACCTCGCACGCTTCCCGCCAAAGTTGTTCGACTTTGGCGACAGGGAAGCGCGCCACTATAGCTTTCCAGCCTTTTATCCCATTCGAATCCGAATGGGAAAGGCTCTACCGGCCTGTCCCGCCCAGCGTCGCGCGCACTATCGCAGAAAGGGATAAGCGCCGCAACCAAACTGCCCAACTGTTAGATGGGGGTGGAACCATCCGCCGTAAAGAGCAAAAGCTGGGCTGGATCAATAGCAAAGGCGAGGCTCGTCCCCTGGCGGGGAGCGGTCGCCGCCGGCAGGCGGACCGCGAGCGGCGCTTCGAGCCCCTTGAATATCACATTCAGCGTCGTCGCATCACCTATGAAGCGGGAAGCGAGAATGAAGCCTTCCGGCCCCAGCCCGTCCGGCGCCACGGAAAAGGCCTGCGGCCGGATCATCACCAGCACCGTCTCGCCATCGGCGCGGCCCGGGGCCGCAAAGCTTCCCAGTGGCGTCTCGGCCAGGCCGTCGCGCACGCGACCGGTCATCTCGTTCAGGTCACAGAAAAAGCGCGCCGCTTCGACGTCGGCCGGCCGGTTGTAGACCTCGGCCGGGGTTCCCGCCTGGATCAGCCGGCCACGCCGCATCAGGAGAATGCGGTCGGCGAGGCCCAGGGCCTCGGCCGGATCATGCGTCACCAGCATCGCGGTGGCGCGCGTCTCCTTGAGCAGCGCCAGGGTTTCGGCGCGCACGCTGTCGCGCAGGCGCTGGTCGAGGCCGGAGAACGGCTCGTCCATCAGCATCACTTGCGGACGCGGCACCATGGCGCGCGCCAGCGCCACGCGCTGCTGCTCGCCGCCCGACAGGCGATGCGGGTAATCGCGCTCATAGTCCTCCAGGCCGACGCGCCTCAAGGCCTGACGCGCCTCCTTCAACGCATCGGCGCGGCGCAGACCGCGCAGGCCAAAGGCCACATTGTCGATGATGCTGAGATGCGGAAACAGCGCGAAGTCCTGGAACATCAGGCCGATATTGCGCTTCTCGGGCGGGACGAAATGCCTGGGCCCGGCCATCTCCAGGCTGTCGATGAGGACACGGCCCGTCTCCGGCCGCTCGATGCCCGCCGCGATCCGCAGAAGTGTGGTCTTGCCGCAACCCGACGGGCCCAGGAGACAGACGATCTCGCCCGGCGCCAGGTCAAAGCTAACGCCGCGTACGGCCGGTATCGGGCCGAAGCTCAGGCTCACATCCTCAAAGGTCAATCGCCCGGCAAAAGTGGCGGCGGCAGTACCGCGCGGGCCCCAATCATGCGGGCGCGCCGTGCCGGGCGCCGTGCCGGGGACGAATTCAACCGTGTTCATGGAGGCCGTGTACACTATCCGCCGGCCATGCGCCAAGAAGGCTGAGTAGCGTAGTCAGGAATAGCAACAGGCGAGCCGGTCGGCTTTCACCCTGTGCCGGGTTACGTTGGCTCGCTGTTGCCTTGCTCGCCTTCAGGGGCCGCATCCTCGTCCGGCAAGTGCATTTCGAGCGGCATCTGCTCATCGCCGTCGAGGGGATCCTCGTCCGGCGTCAGCTCATCGGTCAGTTTCGGCACCGGCATGTCGAAGCCGGGCGGCATGGTCGCATCGAGGAGACCGGCGCCGCGCAGTTCCTGCATGCCCGGCAGATCGCCGACTTCGTTGAGGCCGAAATGCGACAGGAAACCCGGTGTGGTGCCATAGGTCACTGGACGGCCCGGCGTGCGGCGGCGACCGCGCATGCGCGCCCAGCCGATCTCGAGCAGAATGTCGAGCGTGCCCTTGGAAATGGCGACGCCGCGGATCTCCTCGATTTCGGCGCGGGTCACCGGCTGATGATAGGCAATGATCGCCAGGGTCTCGAGCGCCGCCTTGGACAGGCGCTTCTGCTCGACCGCCTCGCGGCGCAGCAGGAAGCTCAGATCGCCCGCGGTGCGCAGCGCCCATTTGCCGGAGACCTGCACGACGTTGACGCCGCGATTGGCGTAGTTCGCCTGCAGGTCGGCGAGCAGCGTGGGAAGATCAGCGCCTTCCGGCAAGGCGGCGCTCAGTTGCTCGACCGACAGGGGCTCGGACGCCGCGAACAGCAAAGCTTCAACGATGCGCAGATGGCTCGAGCGGTCGGCACGTGGATGCATCGTCACGTTGTCGCTCGCCTCGGACATGTTCTCTTCCGCCACCGGTTCATCGGATTCGATGTCTGTCGCAATTGCCTGTGGCCTGGTCATGACTTCAACTTTCTTGTTACGCGGCGCTGGCGCGCCGGCGCATGTAAATGGGCTCGAAGGCCCGTTCCTGCCTGATCTCGATCACCCCTTCGCGTGCCAGTTCGAGACTGGCCGTGAAACTCGAGGCGATCACCGTGGCGCGGCCTTCCTGAGTGCCGATATAGTCGGCGAGCCAGGCATCGAGGCTGTCCCAATTGTCCATGCGGCCGACGAGGCGCTCGAGGAGCTGACGCGCATCCTTGATCGACCAGGCCTTGATGCGCTTGACCGTATAGGTGTTGTGACGGGCCCGCTTCTGCCGCCGCTCGGCATAGGCCTTCAGCAGGTCGATGAGGTTGTCGACATATTCGACCTTGGTGTCGAAGACGAGTTTCTCCGGCTCGCCGCGCTCGAACACGTCGCGGCCGAGCCGGTTGCGCGACATGAGCTGGGCGGCGGCATCGCGCATCGCCTGCAGTTTCTTCAGGCGGAAGGAGAGCTGGGCCGCGAGATCCTCGGCCGGGGCTTCCTCTTCGCCGGGTGCCCGCGGCAACAGCAGGCGCGATTTGAGATAGGCCAGCCACGCCGCCATCACCAGATAGTCGGCGGCGATCTCGAGGCGGCGCTGGCGCGCCTGATCTATGAAAGCGAGATACTGGTCGACGAGCGCCACGATCGAAATCTGCGAGAGATCGATCTTGTGATGGCGCGCGAGCTCGAGCAGCAGATCGAGCGGGCCTTCGAAACCCGACACGTCGACGATGAAGGTTTCATCATCGCCGGCATCGGCAAGCTGGGCTTCGTGGCGGATCGGCCCCTCGCCATCCGGCCATCCGGTTTCTGTGCTGTTCTCGCTGTTCGTCATCATCGTGCAATCGCTTTAATCCGCTTGTCGCAGGAAGCGGTAGTGATTCGCCCCATCCGGGACAGATTATCCCCAGATACGAAGCATTTCGAGCCATTCCAGGCTCCTAGTCGCGATCACCTCCGGCCGGCTCGGATCGAAGTCATCCTGATCACGCGCTTGAAAGCCGATCACATTTGGAAGCGAGCCAGTGAGAGCAGGCCGGGCGCAGCCGATGATCGGCGCAAGCCTCGAAAACTCTGCTCGATCACCCGCGAATTCAGTTGCCGCGCACGAGGCAATCACGCTCGCCGGCGGCGATCAGCGAGTTGCACACCTTCTGGGCGGCGGGGCGCGAAGCCATGGGGCCTACACCGAGGCGATAGCGCTGTGAGCCGGCGACCGTCGCCTTCACGACGCGCGGGCTCAGGCCATTCAATACATTACCATGCTTGGCGCGAAGACGATCATACTCCGCCATCGCTTCCGCTTCCGAGCGGAAGGAGGCCAGTTGCGCGACATAGCCGCTGCCGGAGGGCTTGGCCTGCTGGGCAGGCTGCTCGGGCTGCGGAGCAGGTATCGGCTCGGGCTGGGGGGCGATCGCAGCGATCTGTTGCGGTTCGCCGCTCTGATCGGCGCTGACCGCGTTCGGATCGGGCGAACTGGCCAAGTTTCCGCTGGTGCTGGCGCCGCGCTCGGCGGCGGCTTCCGCCGCCTTGCCGGTCAGCTTGCGCTTGCCGCTCGACCCGAAATTGAAAAAGGACTTTGACTTCTGCTCGGTCGCGGCGTTCTCGACATTCTGTTGCTGCGCGTCGGGCTCGGCGATCTGCTGCGTCTGGGCGTTTCCGCCGTCGCCGGATTGCGCAGGCGGAACGAGGACGAGAGGCTCGACGCCGCCGCTCGGCTCATCGGCCAGAGTCTCGGCCGCCGCGACCTTCTGGACCGCTTTCTTTTCGACCTTGGCTTTGGGCTTGGCAGGCTTCACCGGCTCGACGGGAACCGGATCAGGAGCGCTGGCGATCGGCTCCGGCGTGGGCGGCGGAGCCGAAGCGATCTCTTGGGATGCCTTGGCCAACTGGCCCGGGACCGGAGCGCCGCTATCGGCCGTATTGGTCGCTGTGGGCTCCGGAACCGGTTGGAGAGCCGCGCTTTTGTTCACGGCTCCCAGAGCAGCGGTCTGCTGGTTCGCGTTGGTTGACAGGGACCCTTGCTGGTCCGTGGCCCCTGGCGGGGGCAATGGCAGGGGCAACGGCTCGTTCACGTTGTCCTGGATACCGCTGGCCGGATCGGGGATAGGCGCGGCATCCTGTCCCTCATTGCTTCCTGTCGGTTCGACGATCTGCGGCTGCTCCTGCGTCGGCACCATCTGGTTGCCGTTCACTTCATCGTCGCCGAGGATCCGGTCGTAGATCTGCTTGCGCTCGGCGGATGGCTGCGCCGAGCCTTGCGTCGTCCCACCGGATGTCTCGGGCGCTGTCTTGGTCCCCTGCTCCGGCGCTTCGATGACCGGAACATTGCCGCCCGTCGGGCCCTGCTGCTTATAGTAGGTCAGGTAGTAGTAGATGACGCCGGCCGCGAGGATCGCCATAAGGGCAAAGGCCGCGAGCCACGGCCATGGTCCGCGACGGCGCGGGGCCTCGCCGTCATAGCCATCCTCATAATCGCGATAGGCGCGATTGTAATCCTGGGCCGAGGCGCGGCGGCGCTGCGGCCGCGGCGGTTCCTCATCCTCGAAGACCTCGCCCACATCCTCATCATAGGCCGGCTGGCGGGCACGCGCCGGCAGCTGCTGGCGGCGACGATAGTCGCCGAGCGATGGCCCGCCATGCTCTTCTCCATAGGCCTGCGACGATGGTAGAGGCGGTCCGCGGCGATAGGAATCGTATTCGCGGCTCACCGGCCTGCGGGCCAGCGGGTCGTCGCGCCTGGCAAGCGGCTCATCGCGGAAAGCGGCCGTATCGGCATAAGGCCGCGGCGGCCGGGACGCCATGCCGCCTGACGGCGGATCGAGCGAGCGATAGTTGCCGCCAGCGGGCTGCGGCGGACCGTTGTAGCGCGGATGGAAGCCCGGACCTGCGGGCGGCGGAGCAGATGCCTGGGGCTTGGGGGCCTGCGGACGTGGCGGAGGCGGCCCGGCGTTGCCGCCCAGCGCCGGACGTGGCGGTGTCAAGGGCGGCGGCGGCGCCGCACCCGGTCCAGGCTTTCCGGAGAAGGACGGGAATTCGCGCTCGTGCGGCGCGGTCTCGCGCTTGTCCTTGGCGAGTTCTTCCGGTGAGAAAGAGAATTTCGGCCGCTCTGGTGCTGCCGGCTTCGCGCTCGGCGGCGGCTGCAGCCTCTGTGCCTGCGGCGGGGGCGAAAGCGGAGGCGGCCGGTCAAGACCTTTGCCGCGTGCCTGCGCAACACGCTGCTCGGCAAGCCGTTCGGCAGCGGCGCGCTCGGCGCGCAGCCTGTCACCCAAGCCGGTGGCGCCTTGCGGCACCGGAGCAACAGGACGGGCACCGCTCGCCTGCGGCGGCGTGCGCGGCGCCATCGGCGCCGGCCGGGTCACCGGCTGATGCCCCTGTATGGCTGCCGGCGGAAGCCTGCCGTCCCTTGGCGGGACCGACCTCGGCGGGGTTGTGGGCTTGAACTCGTCGGAAATCTTCGGCATGTCCTTGCCGGAATTTCCCATGCCGAGCCTCTCACGCCAACGGGCCTTGCCGGGACTATTTGAAGTATCTTGATCCATCAACCCTTCCCGCGTCTACATTTCCTCTACGGGCTTCACTCCGAGGATTCCTAGGCCGTTGGCCAGAACATAGCGAATCACGCGCAATAAAGCGAGCCGTGCAAGTGTAGTTTGCATGTCGGAACCCAAAATAAATCTTAATTGCGGCGACTCTTTGCCCTTGTTCCAAAGCGCATGGAAATCGCTAGCAAGATCATACAGATAAAAGGCTATTCTGTGAGGTTCGTGAGCCGTGGCGGCAGCCTCCACGACGCGCGGATATTCGCCGATGCGGCGGATGAGCTGAAGCTCGGCCTCGTCGGAAAGCCTTGAAAAATCCGGTTCCGCCGTGCTTTCGGCGGCGGCGCCGGCATTGCGGAAGACCGAGCAGATCCGTGCATGTGCGTACTGCACATAGAAAACCGGGTTCTCCTTCGACTGCTCAGTGACCTTCTTGAAGTCGAAGTCGAGCGGGGCCTCGTTCTTGCGGTAGAGCATCATGAAGCGCACCACATCCGGGCCGACTTCCTCGACGACGTCACGCAAGGTCACGAACTCGCCTGCCCGCTTCGACATCCGAACCGGCTCGCCGGCCCGGAACAGCTTCACAAGCTGGCACAGGCGCACGATGACCTTCACGTCGCGATTGCCGGCGTTGGCGGCGCCGATTGCCTCGAGCCGCTTCACATAGCCAGAGTGATCGGCGCCCAGCACATAGACCAGTTCCTTGAAGTCGCGGATGATCTTGTGGCGCGAATAGGCGATGTCGGAAGCGAAATAAGTATAGGACCCATCCGACTTGATCAGCGGCCGGTCGATGTCGTCGCCGAACTGGGTGGCGCGGAACAGCGTCTGCTCGCGGTCCTCCCAATCCTCCGGCAATTCGCCCTTGGGCGGCGGCAGGCGGCCTTCATAGATGAGCCCGCGGGCACGCAGATCCTCGACGGTGCGATCGACCTCGCCCGTTTCGTGCAGGGACTTCTCCGACATGAACACTTCCTGGCGGATGTTCAGCGCCGCGAGATCCTCGCGAATGAGATCCATCATCATGGCGAGCGCCCTGTCGCGCACGATCGGGAGCCATGCCTCCTCCGGCATGTCGAGCAGCGCCTTGTCGTGATCATAGGCGAGCGCCTGCCCGACCGGCTTCAGGTAGTCGCCCGGATAGAGGCCCGGGGGAATCTCGCCGATCGTCTCGCCGAGGGCCTCCCGGTAGCGCAGATAGGCCGAGCGGGCGAGGACGTCGACCTGGGCGCCCGCATCGTTGATGTAATATTCGCGCGTGACGGCGAAGCCGGCGGTACTCAGAAGCTCGGCCAGCGCATCGCCGAAGACGGCACCGCGGCAATGGCCGACATGGAGCGGCCCGGTCGGATTGGCCGAAACATATTCGACATTAACCTTGTCGCCGGCGCCCAGAGCGGAGCCGCCGTATTTCGCGCCGAGCGCCAGCGCCGAGGTCAAGAGCTTCGGCCAGAAGGAGGGCTTCAATCTGATGTTGATGAAGCCCGGCCCGGCAATATCCGTTGACTGAATATCAGGATCAGCCGCGAGGCGCGAGGCGAGCAGCTCGGCGATCGCCCGGGGCGGCATGCCGGCTCCTTTGGCGAGCACCATGGCGGCGTTGGTGGCGAGGTCGCCATGCGCCGCCTCGCGCGGCGGCTCGACCGCCACGCGGCTCGCATCGAGCCCCTGCGGAAGTTTGCCGGATTGCGACAGCGCCGCGACTTCGGCGCGGACGATCTGCTGGAAATGGGCGAAGAGGTTCATGTAACTCTGGGAATGGCTTGGCTTTTCTGTCCGGCTCTGCCCTACCGGATGACGTCGGGTGCGTCAAACGCTGTTGCGGACATTCGGACCTGCCTGACGTTTCGTCATTTACGATGAAGGAAAAGAATCAGCGATAAGTTGCGGGTACATCGTGACCGCACAAAGGCCGGATGATACCAGATCATCGTCATTTGATTCCGGGAGCTTTGCATGCGTTTGTTCAATCTCAAGTCGTCCCTCGGGGCATTGGCCTTGGGCCTAGGCCTCATCACGGCGAATGCGGCCTTGGCCGCGGAAGCCTACACGGCCACCGATCTCAATGTGCGCACGGGGCCGGGAACCCAGTTCGACCGGATCGGAACTCTGCCCGCCGATACCGGCGTCGATGTCATCGACTGCGATGACGGCTGGTGCCTGGTCCGCGGCCGGGGCTTGCGCGGCTGGGTGTCGTCCAACTACCTCGCCCGCGGCGAGGACCCCACCAATGTCATCGTGCTGCGCCCGGAAATCTACATCAGCCCAGGGCACTATTACCGCCCGCATCACTGGCGCCCGAATCGCCCGCACCGTCCCAGGCCGCCCAAGCCGCGTCCACCGAAGAAGCAATGCCGGATCGCGCCGGGCTTCCCCTGCCCCTGACGGAGCCGGACCTCAATAGGTATTGACCACGGGCTTCTCCGTGGTCATCAGCCTGCGGATGAACTTGTGCATGTGCCAGTGGATGGCGCATTTCAGCGCGTAGATTCGCAGCACCGAGGGTTCCGGCCGTGCCTTCATGAACGACCAGAAACGCTGCCGGTAGACGTGGCGCAGCGAATGGTCGGGAACCTTGGCGAGAACCCTGAGGAAGAGCCCGATCGATTCGGCCCACAGGCGCGCCTGGTGCGCCCGGTGCGCCCACGGGTGCTTATGGGCATAGTCCTTCCAGGCGCGATCTATGACGATGCCGCCGTCCCGATAGAGATCATCGACACGGTCGAAATAGGCCTCGGGCTCGTAGAGCCCGGCCATCAGCTTGACATAGCCCTCGCTCAGCGCCGCGCGCGACATGTTGACGGGCAGCACATTGGTGCCATGTGCCGGATCGTCATTCTCGTCGAGCCGGCCCGCTTGCTTGAGACGGTCATAGAGCGGCGTCCTCGGAATGGCCGACAACATGCCCACCATGGCGGTCGAGATGCGCGCCTCGCGCAGGAAACGCTCCTGCGCGGAAAAGATGGTCTCATCGTCATTGTCGAAGCCGAGGATCATCCCGGCCCAGACCTCCATGCCATGATCCTGGATGCGCCGCACCTTGTCGGCGAGGCTTCCGCCCTTCCTCAGATTCTGCAGCTTCTTCGCCTCTTTCAGCGATTCTTCGTTCGGCGTCTCGATACCGACGAAGACGGCGCCGATATTGGCGTCCACCATGAGCTGCATGAGCTCCTCGTCGTCGGCGAGATCGATCGAGGCCTCGGTCACGAACATCAGCGGATAACCGTGGCGGCGCTGCCAGTCGATGACGCTCGCGAGCACGTCCTTGATCGCCTTCTTGTTGCCGATGAGGTTGTCGTCGACGATGAAGACCAGCGACAGTTTCTGGGCGCGCAGGGCGTCGAGTTCGGCCAGTACCTGGTCAGAGGTCTTGAGACGCGGACGGCGGCCGAAGATCACGATGATGTCGCAGAACTCGCAAGTGAACGGGCAGCCGCGCGAGAACTGGACCGAACCGAAGGCATAACGGTTCATCTTGAGGAGATCGAGGCGGGGGACCGGGATTTTGGTGAGATCGGTCTTCTCCGCCTGCTCGTAGCGCGGCTTGACCGCGCCCACTTGCCAGTCCTCCAGGAATTGAGGCCAGGTCTCTTCCGCCTCGCCGATGAAGATCACATCGGCCAGGGCGCCGAAATAATCTTCCTTCACCGAAACCCAAGGACCACCCACTACCGTATAGGCGTTGCGGCGCTTCAGTTCGCCGAGGATCTCGCGCATGCGATGGCGCTGCACGATCATGCCGGTAACGGCGACGATATCGGCCCTGGCGCAGCGCTCGAAATCGATCGCTTCGACATTCTCGTCGATAAGCGTGATGCGGTGCGGTGCCGGCGTCAGCGCCGCTATCAGCGGCAGCGCCGCCACGGGCATGTTGGCGCGCTTGCCGAGAAGCGGCAGCGCGTGCTCAAGGCCCCAGAAGGAGATCTCGAATCTCGGATTGATGAGGACGATGTCGGCCATGGCTCTGTCTCCGCGCGCCTCTGGCGGAAAAGTCTAACGGAGTTCGGCGCCGGGCGCCATCCCGCGCTGGTGATCAGCGGAACAGCGGGTCGAGATCGAACAGCTTCTTGTGCTGGTCCAGCGCATAGCGGTCGGTCATGCCGGCAATGAAATCGCAAACCTGGCGGGCGAATCCGCTCCTGTCGTCAGTGAAGGAATCCTCCCGCCAGTCCACCGGCATCAGCTCGGGCTTGTTCATATAGGCCTCGAAGAGATCGCGAATGACGCGCTGGGCCCGCTCCATGATGGCGAGCACACGCTCATGACGATACATGCGGTGCGACAGGAATCCCTGCAGAACGCGGTTCTTCTCCCTCATTTGCGCGCTGAAGGCGATCATCGGCGTGCGAAGCACGCGGATATCCTCGGCCGAGGCCGGCTTGAAGGCCCGGAGCTGCTTGCCGCTTTCGGCGAGCACGTCGGCGACCATGGCGGATATCAGCCGGCGCACCGTCTCATGGATCATGCGCGGCCTTTCGAGCTTCGGATAGGCTTTCAGGACCTGGGCCAGGGCCGCGCCGACCAGCGGATCATCGCCGAGATCGATCACGTCGAAAAGCCCTGCCCTCAGACCGTCATCGATGTCATGGGCGTTGTAGGCGATGTCGTCGGCGATGGCGGCGGCCTGCGCTTCGGCGGAAGCGAAGGAAGCCAGCATCAGGTCATGCGCCTCGGCGTAATCGATGATGGCGGCGGGCAGGCCAGTCTCTCGATAGGGCCCGAGCGCGTGGCCTTCCCCGTCGATGAGGGGGCCATTGTGCTTGACCAGTCCCTCGAGCGTCTCCCAGGTCAGGTTGAGGCCGTCAAAGGCGGCATAGCGGCGCTCCAGCCTCGTCACGATGCGCAGGCTCTGGGCATTGTGGTCGAAACCACCATGATCGCGCATCAGCCTGTCGAGCTCGCGCTCGCCGGCATGGCCGAAGGGTGTGTGGCCGAGGTCATGGGCGAGCGCCAGGGCTTCGGTCAGATCCTCGTCCAGCCTGAGGGCCCGCGCGATCGAACGCGCTATCTGCGCCACTTCGATCGAATGGGTCAGCCGGGTGCGGTAGTGGTCGCCCTCGTGATAGACGAAGACCTGGGTCTTGTGCTTGAGGCGGCGGAACGCCTTGGAGTGGATGATGCGGTCCC
>CAZICN010000099.1:0-13422 GCA_964537655.1 uncultured Aestuariivirga sp. | reverse complement strand
GACGAAACCGCCTATTACGATGTCGCTAAACGGAAATGCGTGTCGGAACTCTTGTGCGATCTCGAGGGTATCTGCTGATTGGTTCCGCAAGCCGCGCGGCCTGGACGTCGCTCCTTGATAGTCAGTTTCAGCCGGACGATCGACAACGCGTAATGGGAAGCTGAACTACGATGAATAGAGATATTTTGCGACCTCTTGCACAAGCTTTGCAACAAAGCCAATTCCCAATGCAATCTGGGTCAGTATTCCTTGTTTGCTTTCATATAGTCGTTGCAAGACAACTGTTGCTATGGCTTGAAGTGGCCGTCTGGCCGCTTTCAACACTGCAATCGATACGAGCAGGACGCCAGTAAGGAGTACGGGAAACAATCCTGCCGTCAGACAGGCCACCGCGCTAAAGAACAATGCGGAAAAGATCATGAACTCCAGGGCCAACCCGCGCCACCCCTCATCCATCTGGCATGCCCAGCTGTTCGGATAGCCATCAAGGCATTCGGACTCGATGGGTGGGACCAAGGCCGCCACCAAAGGACCAAGGAATACCTCCACGAAGAAGATCAAACTGAATAGATAGACTGCCACGAACAATATGGACTTCATTGCAAGAATGGCAAAAGACGACAGGTATCTCGCCCAGGTCGGCTCAGCACTCGAAATGCTGGCCAGGCATCTCATCGAAAATTTGTAAGGCAACCATCCAAGCAGAAGCACTAGGTAGAGAAAGATCAAAGCTATTGAATAGAAAAACCGGGGATACCTGTTCTCGATTTCGACGATCTGCTTGCTACCGAAGATCGTGTCGCTCCCGGATAAAAAGACGAACCACAGTATCAGCAAAGAACAATTGACTATCGCCGCTGAAGCCACCAACGCTCTTGATGTATCTCCTCTGCCGAATACCGGCTGGAGTCTTCTGGTGACATAGCCCAAAGTCGCGTGCACCATTTGGTCGATTGGCGAGTACTGTAGGTTGGTCCAGAAATCACCTGCCTTTTGACGAATTCGCTCCCGCAAATCCGGCCCAATCGCCCAGTCGGCTGCAACCAGCACACCAACCGTGATGGCCGTGGCGACAAAGAAGTCATCAAAGAAGGCAGGCATATCCCCCTACCGTCACTTCACCCGACAGCAAGCATGGTCTCAACGCGGCTGTCAATGCGGACTAAAGGGCCAAATTGCCGTGGCGGTTTCATCATTGATTCCCCGTGGCGTGACCCGCTAAACAATTGCTTCCTCCATCGCTCATCGGGATGAAACGCATGATCATCGTCACCGGCGGCAGCGGCAAGGTCGGACGCGCCTGCGTCAAGGATCTCATGGAGCACGGCTATAAGGTCGCTTCCATCGATATGGCGCGCCCTGCCGGCCTGTCCAACCCGCCCAAGCCGACGGACGTCAATTTCACCCGCGCCGACATCACCGATTTCGGTGAGGTGATGGCCGCCTTCTCGGGCATCAATGGCCGCGTCGAGGAGCCGATCACCGGCATCGTCCATCTGGGCGCCATCGCCTCGCCGGGCGAAGCCGCCGACCATGTGATCTTCGAGGTCAACACGGTCTCGACATACAATGTCTTCGAGGCGGCGCGCCGGCTTGGCATCCGCAATGTGGTGTGGGCGTCGAGTGAGACCGTGTACGGCATTCCCTATCCCGGCGGGCCGCAATATGTGCCCGTCGATGAGGAGATCGAGCTGCCGCAATGGTCCTATTCGCTCTCCAAGCTCATGGGCGAGAAGATGGCCGAGCAGTTCGCCCGCTGGGACGCGAAAGCAAAAATCATCGGCCTGCGCTTCTCCAACGTCCAGGAGCCGCAGGACTATGCGAACTTCCCCGACTATCATAAGGATCCGCGCGCGCGTCATTTCAATCTGTGGACATACATCGACGCTCGCGACGCGGCCCAGGCCATCCGCCTGTCGCTCGAGGTGAAGCTCACGGGTGCCCACATTTTCGGTATCGCCAACAGCGATTCGGTCATGACCGAGACCAATGACAAGCTGCTCGATGAAGTATTCCCGGGCACGAGGCGCAAGCGGCCGCTCAAGCCGCATGAATCGCTGATCTCGATCGAGAAGGCGAAAGCCATGCTGGGCTACAGCCCGCAACATGACTGGCGCACGACCTGATCGAGGCACGGTTCCCTCGGAAACCATGCAAGATTCTTACTGGATCAGAGGCTCTACGGTCAGCTGCGCCTCTCCGGAATTGTTGCGGTAGAACATATCGGCCAGCGGCGGAAAGCCCAGGACGGCGTCATTGGTATAGAGAAAAAGCTCGCCGTCCCGCCTGGGCACCAGGACCTGATGCATCACCAGCAGCTTCGGCCGCGGCTCAGGCCCTTCATCAGGATCGAAGAAGTACTCATCGCCCCCCATTTCCCCGACGCGGGCAATTGTCTGGTACCACGGCAGTCGGAAGACTCTGCGAAACGGCGCGGCGAGGAACATCATCGCGCGGTCGGCAAAGGTCGGAAATCCGGACGTGCCCAGCCCGCCGAGACCCGGCTCATAGCCTCCGTTCCTCCATTGCTCGATCTGTGCAATCGTCACCTTGACGTCATAGCGGTTCCCGCGCTTGAGATGAACGCCGGTGGCCTGACAGATACTGTCGGCCGGCAGCATCACTGTGGTCACGCCTTGCACGTCGCTCGCTGCCGAGGGACCGGGCGATTTCTTGCAGTAGACCCCGGCGGTATCTTCGATATTGAAGGCGAGACGGCTCACGACGGCCACACCCAGATAGACGATGAGCACCGCCGAGAGGAACGGCACGATCCGCCGCTTCATCGTGCGAATGATCCATTGATAGGGGCCCGCGGTCCTGAGCTTGTAGACAGGATTCTTCGGCCATTGGGGAAGACTTGCGCCCGCATCCCAAAAGGCATTCATCTGATCGGTGATCCTGGTCCCGAGCCGGCTTCCATAGCTGATGAGTCCGATCAGAACCAGCGCACCCAGTAGGAAACGTCCAGGCCTCGCCGCGAATGAGTCGATCCACCAGTCGAAGAGATTCGGAAGGAATGCCGCCGCCAGTCTCAGTGTTTCCGAAACAAGCCGCAGCGGGTCCGAGAATTCGGCCGACTTGTCTGTCGAATAGGTCAGGGGAAACAGGATCAGGTGAAACGATGCCGCGAGAGTCAGGAAATACACGACCCGGCGCGCCCAGACATCGTTCCACACATACTCCTGCGCCGCAGCTCTTCCCGTTGCGCGCTTCGGCGTCTCGTAAGGGTTGGTGGGTCCGGCAAGCAACCGGCCGTTATCCTGGAGCACCGCATAGTTCGCCGGCAGTCCGATGGGCGCATAGATCTGCGATCCATCCCTTATGCGCTGGAATGCCGATTCGTGAATCTTCGGAAGCGCGATCTCGACACCATCGTCTCCCGTCGTGTGGCATAGGTCGGCGATCTTGCGCGGACCATAGCGATAGTAGCCGCCGGTCCCCTGGCGGGGATCATAGAGCCTCCCATCCTTGTCCCTTGCCGATTTGATCTCCGCAATCGCGTCCGGATAGTCGGGCGCGCCTCTGAATCTGAGCTGCGCCCGCTTGGCCTGCTCCACCATCCAGTACAGCGGAATATGCGCCAGCGAATCGTCCGGATATCCGCCCCCGACATTCGAATGCACGCCGGGAAACCAGACCTGCGTTAGGCGCTCGTTATCTATGCTGGGACCGTCGGGACCGGCTACCGGTGACTTTTCGCCGGCTTCCGTCCACAGGACGGGATGGAAGGTGGTGCGCTCGTCATCGAGGGCAAGGGCATGACAGGCGCGCTTCACCTTTCCGCTCAACACGCGATCGGGCAGTTCGAGCGGCCATAGCCATTGGCTGACACCACGGGTCATCTCGTCGATCGGCAGTCCATAGGCCGCGACCGTATCCCAGAGACCGACAAAACGGATGTCCTCGACCACCTTGTTTTCTGCGGGATCATAGGACTTTCGGCCGCGGACCTTGTCCCACGCCGCCAGAGCGCCATTACGCAACCAGCGGAAGGGCCGCTCGATTTTCAGGAATGAATGATAACGCGCAGCCCGGTAGGCGCGATAGGCCGCCTTCGCCTTGCGATCGAGCTCGGCCTCGGTGTCGAATTTGACGATGCCCTGATGACCGACAAGGCCCATCAACACCCGGATGGTGAAAGCCCCGCGGCTGAATCCGAAACCATAGATATGGGATTCACTTTCATCATAGTTTCGGCACAGGAACTTGTAGAGATCGATGACATTGCGCTTGAGCCCCCAGCCGAACGCACCGCCGAGAATCGCCAGCGGCTTGAAGGCCGACGTCCCTACGCCATCGTCATAGCAGGCCACCTGGTCGGGCGTCGTCAGATCCAATGCCTTGAACAGGCGCCAGACATTGGTTCGCCAGACTTTTGAAGCGGAATTGCCGGTGCCATCCGACAGAAGGACAATATTCTTGGACATTGTTTCACCATCGGCGAGCAAAAGCAAAATCCATGCACGGCTAAAGTCGCATCCACGAAACTTCGGAAACACAGCAGAACGAGACTTGAAACCAAGTCAACTCAAATACAGCAGGCGTGGAAAAGCAAAACAATACTACTGATACTGGATCGAGCCGGTCAAATACTTTAAGGCCGCGTCAATGACGCGTTGCAATATTGAGTTTGCGGAGTACAAAACCTGTAGCTGGGCATTTTTGCCGAACCGGCGGCAGGCGCTCGCGCAGCATAGAACGGCATCGAGGCGCGCCCTTCATTCCATGGTCATACGGAATCGCGACTGGGCCTCGTCTGGGGTTCGACACCGTCACGCCGCCGGAGATCGCCGCCCGGCAATCGGCTGGAGTTCCTGCAGGGCTCGCGAAAAGGGCAGCATTCGATCAGGATCAATGATCAGTTCCGCGTCTGTTTCAGGTGGTCGGCCGGCGGCGTCGAAGACGTGGAGATCTGTGATTACCATTAGGCCATGGAGGGCCGAACCAATGACCAAGAAACTGCCGCCCATGCATCCAGGCGAAGTCCTGCGCGAGGAGTTCATGGAACCTCTCGGCTTGACAGCCTATAAGCTGGCTCAATCTCTGGGCGTGCCCCGCACGCGTATCGAGCGCATCGGACGGGAAGAAACCGCTATCACGGCCGACACCGCTCACCGGCTCGGTCGCTATTTCGGAACCACGCCGCAATTCTGGCTCAACCTTCAAACAGACTATGAATTGCGCATGGCGGCCGCGAAGCTGGGCAAAGAGCTGGAGCGCATAGAGCCGCACCATGAGGCGGCATAGCTGACTGGCGGCAGCAGATCTCTCGCCTCAAGAGGCCGGCAGCGGAATGAACTCCGTCTCTTCCGGCACCGGCCCGAAGCGCCCGGTCTTCCAGTCCTCCTTCGCCGCCTCGATGCGCTCCTTGCGCGAGGAGACGAAGTTCCACCAGATATGGCGCGGGCCTTCCATGGCGGTGCCGCCCAGGAACATCATGCGCGTCTTGGCCGAGGTCTTGATGGTGATCTGGTCGCCGGGGCGGAAGATCAGCATTTGCGGGGCCGCGAACTTCTCTCCGGCAATGTCGACTTCGCCTTCGACCAGATAGACGGCGCGCTCTTCATAGGCAGGATCGAGCGGCACGGACATGCCCGCATCGGCCGTCACCTCGACATAGAACCAGTCCGACACCATGGCGACCGGCGCCGCGGCGCCGAAGGCCTTGCCGGCGATGACGCGCGCCTTGACCCCTTTGTCGGCGATGACGGGCAGCGTCGCCACGTCGAAATGCTGGAAGGAAGGTTCGATCTCCTCCTTGTCGGCGGGCAGCGCGATCCAACTTTGCAGGCCCAGCATGCTGCTGCCGGTCTGCCGCGGCGTATCCGGCGTGCGCTCCGAATGGGCAATGCCGCGGCCCGCCGTCATCAGG
Source organism: uncultured Aestuariivirga sp. (assembly GCA_964537655.1). GTDB lineage: Bacteria > Pseudomonadota > Alphaproteobacteria > Rhizobiales > Aestuariivirgaceae > Taklimakanibacter. The sequence goes on along the minus strand of CAZICN010000099.1, from coordinate 7,547 downwards.
TTCATCGCCCCTGGCACGATTTCCTGAATGTTACCCTCGCTATCGCGATGCAGGATGGCGCCGTCGAAGAGATAGGTGACGGTCGCGAGCCCGATATGGGGATGCGGGCGCACATCCATGCCCTGCCCGGCGATGAACTGCACCGGACCGAAATGGTCGAAGAAGATGAACGGCCCCACCATCTGGCGCCGGCCATGCGGCAGCGCCCGGCGCACATTGAAGCCGCCGCCCAGGTCGCGCACCCGGGGCACGATGACGAGGTCGAGCGCGTTGCAGGATTTCACATCGCCAAGGATGGGATCGCTTGTCGGCAGCCAGCTCATGATGCTCTCCGGAACAGAGGGAATGCGCTCACATGGCAGTGCGCACTCGATTGAATCATGCGGAGAGATTATGACAGTTTGCGCTTGCGGCAAATATCATAAGTCTGCTGCCAGGGCCTGAGGCGCTCGAAGGCGGCGCTCACCGCCAGCACGTCCCAGTCGGCATAACGCTTGCCGATGATCTGCATGCCGACCGGCATGCCCTTGGCAAGGCCCGCCGGGATGGAAGCCGCCGGATTGCCGCTGAAATTCATCGGGAAGGTGAGACACCAGCCGATCAGCCGGTTGACCTTCTCGCCCGCCACCATCTCGGGCCCCAGCGTGTTGCCATTGGCCGCGTTCTCGACCGGCAGGCAGCCCAGTGTCGGCGAGATCAGGATGTCGTGGTCGGCGAAAGCGCCTTGCACCGCATCATAGATCTCGGTGCGCACCGCTTGCGCCTGGTAGAGCTCGGCCGCGGTCATGTCCTTGTAGCGGTCATACCAGTAGAGATATTCGGGCGGCAGGTCGTCGCGGTGCTTGCCGATCAGGTCGATGCCTGCCGCCTTCAGGCCGGCAATACCGGCGACATTGAGCGGCATGATGATCTTGCACCACAGATCGGCGAGTTCCATATGCGAACGCTTGATGCCGAGCCTGACCTCGGTGACGGTGGCGCCGGCTTCGCGCAGCGCATCCACCGCCTTGCGCACCGTCTCGGCGACTTCCGGCTCGACCGGGAACACGTCGAAATTGGGACTGTAGGCGATGCGCATGCCCTTGATCGGGCGATCGAGCGCGCCGAGGAAATCGACCGTGTCGTCGAGCGCGAAAGGATCACGCCGGTCGTAACCGGCGAGCGCGGTGAGCGCCAGGGCGGCGTCCCTCACCGTGCGGGTGATGGGACCTTCGAAGATGAAGGGCGTCTCCGCCTGGAAGGCATTGGGTCTCGCCCATTGCGGCACGCGGCCGAAGGCGGCCTTGTAGCCATAGACGCCGCACCACGAAGCCGGAATACGGATCGAGCCGCCGCCATCGGTGCCTTCCGCCAGCGGTAGCAATCCATCGGCCACCGCCGCCGCACTGCCGCCCGACGAGCCTCCGGGGTTTTTCCGCGTGTCGAAAGGATTGCCGGTCGGCCCGAACAGATAGTTGTCGGTGATGCCGCGAAAGCCCATGATCGGGCTGTTGGTTTTGCCGATGATGATGGCGCCGCCGCGCTGCTCGATGCGCTCGGCGAAGGGGCAGGTGAGGTTCGGCGTAAAGTCCTTGAGCGCCCGGATCCCACCAAGCGTCGCCGGCCAGCCCGGCTTGAAATCGAACAGATCCTTGATCGCCACCGGCACGCCATGCAGCGGCCCGAGCTTCTCGCCCGCCATCACCGCCTTCTCGGCGGCCTTTGCCGCCTTGCGCCCCTCCTCGGCCGCGAGATGAACCACGGCATTGAGGCTCGGATTGCGCTCTTCGATGCGCCTGATGAAATGATCGACGACCTCGACCGGCGACAGCTTCCTGGTTTTGATGGCATCCGCGATGCTGCCGGCCGACGCGAAGGAAAGTTCATCGCCTGTCATGCTTTTTTCCCCAGAAGGATGATCGGACATTTCGAAACTTGCGCCGGTGATCTTACCGCCTGGCGGCCGCCCGACACCCGGACTGCGCGCATATCAGGCATACCGGCAGGGCCTTTCGGCATATCGGCCAGGTCCGCATCGTAGGTTCTTTCGCTCAGAAGTCGAGCACCATGCCCTCGCGCGCGGCAAAGGCGCCGGCAAACATGCTGCGCGCCGCGGCTTCGAGCGCGCTCACCTCGGCATCGCACCTGCTGGGCGCGTGATGGAACATGGCGAGCCGCCTGGCCTTGGCCCTCTTGCAGAGATCGGCGCCCTCCATCCAGGTGGAATGCCCGAACTCCTTCCGCTCCGACGCCTCCTCTTCGGTATACATGCAGTCATAGATGACCATGTCGGCTTTGTCGGCGAGCCTGAGGGCGGCCTTGTTCGCATTGTCCGATCCGGTGCCGGTATCCGTCAGATAGGCGACAATGTGGCCATTGAACTCGACGCGATAGCCGATGACGCCGCCCGGATGATCGAGCTGCGCGGTGGCGATCGCTATGCCGCTGGCCGGCCGGATCATGTCGCCGGCCTTGAAATCCTCATAGCTGGTACACGCGCGAAACATTGTCGGTCCGGCCGGGAAGAAGGGCGGCTTGAGGAGCCCGTCGACGATCTCGCGCGTCGCGCTGACACCTGCCGCATGGCCCGACCAGATCGCGCAACGCGCCTGCGGATCGAACAAAGGCGGGAAGAACGGCAGGCCGATCACATGATCATAATGACTGTGGGAGAGAAAAATGTTGAAGGTCTTGATCCCTTCGCGCGCCAGCGCAACGCCCGCTTCCCTGAGTCCCGTTCCGGCATCGAACAAGAGCACATGTTGACCACAGCGCATCTCGACGCATGCCGTGTTGCCTCCGGTCGCCAGGTAGTTCCGGCCGGCTGTCGGGATGCTCCCGCGCACGCCCCAGAACGTGACCGAGAGCGCATCATCAGCCCGCGATTGCATGGACAACCTCGTTGCTCTCATCCGCGCGGAATCTCAGAAACGCGAGCGCCCGAGCCTTGCTGCTACAGCTCATTTGCCGCCTGTCCCCGCGCTCCCCTGTGCGACCGTTGTCGCAACGACAGGGAACTTGGTCAAGCACGGAGCACTCGCCGCGACGGATTTAGGTTAGTTTTTAGTTCAATTTCACTCTTGGCCGGAGTTCAATTCCCCGTCTTCCGCAAGAGCGGGGCGTGCACTCAGTTTTCACCGCCGGTGATGAGGCGCGCGCCGCGCGCGAAGGTGAGATAGGCGGCGATCCAATCGAGGAACACGACGAGTCGGTTGCGAAAGCCGATGAGGAACCAGATATGGGCGAAACCCCAGATCAGCCAGGCGGGAAAACCCGAAAGCGTGAAGCGGCCGAAATCCGCCACTGCCGCTTTGCGGCCGATGGTCGCGAGATTCCCGTAATTGCGATACTTGAACTGTCCAGGCGGCTTGTTGTTGGCGAGCGCCAGAATGGACAGGGCCGCGAAACGTCCCATCTGCTTGGCCGCCGGCGCGATACCCGGAACGACGACGCCATTTGCATCGGTGACCGCCGCTGTATCGCCGATGACGAAGATGTTGTCGCAGCCGGGCGGACGCAAGGTCGTATCGACGACGACGCGCCCGGCGCGGTCGCAAGGGACATCGAGCCATTTCCCGGCCGGCGACGCCGTGACGCCGGCCGCCCAGATGATCGTCGCCGCCTCGATGCGCTGGCCGCTGTGCAGCCCGATGCCCTGGTCGTCGCAGGAAGTGACGGCGGCATCGGTCATCACGGTCACGCCGAGCTTTGCAAGCTGACGCTCCGCCGATGCTGACAGGTGCTCGGGAAATGAGGTCAGGATCCGCGTCCCCGCCTCCACCAGGATGATCCTGGCCTGGGTCGAATTGATGTGGCGAAAGTCCGCGACGATGGTGCGATGCGCGAGTTCGGCGATCGCGCCCGCCATCTCGACACCGGTGGGGCCGCCGCCGACCACGACAAAGGTCAGCAGGCGCCGTCTCTCGTTCTCGTCTTCCGTCGCCTCGGCCTTCTCGAAGGCGAGCAGGATGCGGCGCCGGATTTCAGTCGCCTCGTCGATCTTCTTCAGGCCGGGCGCGAACGCCTCCCAATGGTCATTGCCGAAATAGGCATGTCGGGCGCCGGTCGCGATGATCAGGTAGTCGAAGGGAATCCGGCGCCCCGGGGTCACCACCTCGCGCCGCTCCCTGTCGACCGCGACCACCTTTTCCATCAGCACGGTGACGTTGCGCTGCCGCGACACGATCCGCCTTATGGGCGATGCGATCTGGGCCGGCGACAGGCCGGCAGTCGCCACCTGATAGAGCAGCGGCTGGAACAGGTGGTAATTGCGCCGGTCGAGCAACGTCACATCGATGGATGCGTTCTTAAGCGTCTTGGCGGCCGTCAGCCCGCCGAAGCCGGCGCCAAGGATGACAACCCGTGGCCGTGTTGACGATCGCGCAGGACTGTCGCTCACGAATCACCTTTCGCGCGCCACGAACTCGGGCCCGCCTGGAGGAGAATGATGAACGTTTGGTGTCGCGCGCGCAACCGCCGGGCGCTCACCCGCCGGCGATGCGCGGCAGCAGATAGACTTCGGCATTGTCCGGGATCCGCTCGCCCCACGAATCCCGGAAAATGCGTCCATTGATCGAGACCGCGATGCCGCGTTCGATATGCGGCTTGAGGCCGGGATATTCGGCCTCGAGCTTGCCGAACAGATCCCTGATGTCGCGCGCCTCTATGTCGACGGCCGCCGTGCCACCGGCGGCCGACTTGAGTGCTCCCCAGAGCACGACATTGACCATCAGGCCGCTTTCGCTTTCCTCTGCGCCTTTTCGTCCAGGGCTTTCAGGATGCGCGGCGGCGACATCGGAATATGCGTCATGCGCACGCCCGCCGCGTTCGACACGGCATTGGCGATGGCCGCCAGCGGCGGAACGATCGACGTCTCGCCGACACCGCGCACGCCATAGGGATGGTTCGGATTGGGGATCTCCATGATCACCGTATCGATCATCGGCAGGTCCGAGCAGACCGGGATGCGATAATCGAGGAAGCCGGCATTCTGCAGCCGCCCGTCCTTGCCGTAGACATATTCCTCATTGAGCGCCCAGCCGATGCCCTGTGCCGCGCCACCCTGATACTGGCCCTCGACATAGGAGGGATGGATCGCCTTGCCGGCGTCCTGGATGACCGTATAGCGGATCACCTTGGTGGCGCCGGTTTCCCGGTCGAGTTCGACGTCGCAGATATGGGTGGCGAAGCTGACGCCCGCGCCATCGGCGACGAACTCGTTGTGCCCGGCGATCGGTCCGCCGGTATTGGCGGCGGCGGCCGCGATCTCCTTGAGCGAGAGCGGCGGGAAGTTGCCGGCATTGGTGCCGGCGGGCTTCGCATGACCATCCTCCCAGGTCACCGCGTCTTCCGGGATATCCCACATCTTGGCGGCGCGCTGGATGAGCACTTTCTTGGCGTTGCGCGCGGCGATGACGGTGTTCATGCCGGAGGAGAAGGTGACGCGGCTGCCATCGCTCATGTCGTTGTGGCCGAGCGAACTCGTGTCCGCCACGACACAGCGCACATTCTCATAGGCCACGCCGAGTTCTTCCGCGGCGATCAATGCCATGGAAGCGCGCGAGCCGCCGACATCGATGGTGCCGACCGCCACCGTCACCGACCCGTCAGGATTGACGTTGAGCGACGTGCAGGTCTGGCCGCCGAAATTGAACCAGAAGCCGCAGGCCATGCCGCGTCCCTGGTTCTTGCCGAGGGGTGCGCGCATATGCGGGTGGCTTTTCGCCGCCTCGAGCGTCGGCCCGATGCCGATCGGGCCATAGGTCGGGCCGTAGGAAGATTTGGTGCCTTCCTTGGCCGCATTCTTGATGCGGAATTCGACCGCGTCCATGCCGATCTTGGCCGCGAGCTCATCGACCACGCTTTCGACCGCGAAGGCGGCCATCGGCGCGGAGGGTGCTCGATAGGCGGCGACCTTCGGCCGGTTGACGACCACTTCATAGCCGACCGTCTTCACGTTCTTGAGATCGTAGCAGGCATAAGACGTCATGGCGCCGAGTTCGGCCCACATGCCGAGGAACGGGCCGCCCTGATAGCGCAGGGTCGCCGTGGCCGCGGTGATCCTGCCATCCCTGGTGGCGCCGATCTTGACGTCGATCGAGGTCGAGCTCGTGGGACCCGAGGCCTTGAACACCTCGTCCCGCGTCATCACCAGCTTCACCGGCCGGTTGGCCTTGCGCGACAGCGCCAGCGCCAGCGGCTCGGCCCAGACATGGGTCTTGCCGCCGAAGCCGCCGCCGATCTCGGAGGCCGTGACGCGCAGTTTCGCCGCATCCATGCCGAGAAGCTGGGCGCAGTGATTGCGGTAGACGAAATGGCCCTGGGTGCAGACCCACATCTCGCCCTGCCCGTCCGGCCCCACATTGGCGAGGCAGGCATGCGGCTCGATATAGCCCTGATGCGTCTGCTCGGTCTTGAAGCTGCGTTCGATGATGACATCGGCTTCCTTGAAGCCCTGCTCGGCATCGCCATGGCCGAATTCCGAGCGTTTGGCGACATTGGACGCCTTCGTCGGCTTGGGTTCGACGCCCTCGGTGAACATGTTGGCATGGAGAACCGGCGCGGACGGCTTGATCGCCTCATCGACATCGGTCACATGCGGCAGGACCTTATATTCGACATTGATGAGCTTCAGCGCCTTCCTCGCCGTAGTCGCGTCGATGGCCGCGACCGCCGCCACCGCGTGGCCGTCATAGAGCGCCTTCTCGCGCGCCATGCAGTTGACCAGGATGTCGTACATGCCGGCATCGCCATTGGTGAGGTCGGGCAAGTCGGCGCTGGTGATGACCGCTTTCACGCCCGGAAGCTTCTCGGCCTTCGCCGTGTCGATCCTGACGATCCTGGCATGCGCATGCGGCGAGCGCAGCACGCGCCCGACGAGCTGGCCCGGTGCTGAAGCATCCGCGCCATAGCGCGCACGGCCCGTCACCTTGTCGACGCCGTCGGGGCGCAGCGGCCTCGTGCCGACGACCTTGAATTTCTGGCCGGTGTAGTTGGTGTCGTAAGCCATGGCTCAGGCTCCTCTCATCTCAGCGGCGGCGTCCTGGACGGCGCGCACGATCTTGTCATAACCGGTGCAGCGGCAGAGATTGCCGGCGAGACCGAAGCGGATCTCTTCCTCGGTCGGGTTCTTGTTCTTCTTGAGCAGGGCGCGCGCCGCAATCAGAAAGCCCGGCGTGCAGATGCCACACTGAAGAGCGGCATGTTCGATGAACTTGCGCTGCAGCGGATGCAGCTTGTCGCCGTCCGCCATGCCTTCGATGGTCTCGATCTTGCTGCCGCCGACCTCGGCGCCGAGCACCAGGCAGGAACAGACGAGCCGGTCATCGACCATGACGCTGCAGGCGCCGCAGTCGCCGGTGCCGCAGCCTTCCTTGGCGCCGGTGAGGCCCAAGCGGTTGCGCAGCACATCGAGCAGCGGCTCGTCGGCATCGCAGACGAAGTCTACCGCATCGCCGTTGATCGTTGTTGAAACATGTATGCCAGCCATATTATTTGCCTCCTGCGCGCTGATACGCGATTTTTGCAGCCCGCTTTGCCAGCACGCCTGCGACCTTGGTTCGAAATTC
>CAZICN010000098.1:0-13458 GCA_964537655.1 uncultured Aestuariivirga sp. | reverse complement strand
GGCTGTCACCCATGTCTTAGGTACGTTCTGTTACCTATGTCTTCAGACCGGACATCGGCAGAGTGGCGACCCCGAGAGGATTCGAACCTCTGACCCACAGCTTAGAAGGCTGTTGCTCTATCCAACTGAGCTACGGGGCCAAGCCCTTACAAACACTGACAAGTCGCGGCTGGCCGCGGCGGCTCGGCCAGAGCCGTCGGAGGCTGTATAGAGGACACCTCGCGGTTCGGCAAATCCAGCCGTTCAGTGCGTCCAATTTTCGGCGCGGCCCCATTTGAAATTGTCGGCATAGGACTTGCGCTGCGGGCGTGACTGCGCCTCCGGCTCGACCCAATAGGCGATGCCGTTGCGCTCCGCATAGGCGACCGCCTCATCCTTCGTCTCGAAAGTGAGGCGCAACTGCTGCTTCATGTCGGCCGACGATGTCCAGCCCATCAGCGGGTCGGCGGTCTGGCGCAGCTCCGGCTCATACTCCAGCAGCCACGTATCACCCTTGCCTTTGCCGGACTGCATGGCATTGCGGGCAGGCTTGTAGATCTTGGCGGTCATGCCGTCACCTTTATCCCTAGCTTGAACACCGGATATCGTGCAACCCGATGCTGGCGGATGGTCGGGGTGGCCAGATTTGAACTGACGACCCCCTGCGCCCAAGGCAGGTGCGCTACCAGACTGCGCTACACCCCGTCTCCGCAAACACAGGGCTTTTCGCGGTTTCGGATGCTCCGGTCAAGGCCGGAAACCAGAACAAAGGGGGCAAAACTGACGCGCCCGGCCGGCTCTCTCATCAGCCACCGGCGCCGAAAATCGTCGTGATCAGGCGGTCACCGGGCCTGATGTTCAAGCGATAGGCGGTGCCCGCCTTGACCTCGAGGACGGCATAGACCGGCATGCCGGGCGTGATGATCTCTTCCGAATAGGGAACCGTGTTGCGGGCCACATAAAGCACGTTGCCGCGGTCATCCGAGAATATCATGTCGAGCGACAGCGGCGTGTTCTTCATCCACATGGACACGCTGCGGGTCTGCTTGAAATCGAACAGCATGCCGCGATTGTCGGCAAGCTCGGTGCGGAACATCAGGCCCTTGGCGCGGTGTTCGGGCGTCGCTGCAAGCTCGGCCGTGATATCGGTCCGGGTGGCGCCGGCATTGCTCTCGATCGTCAGCGCGATGAGCGGCATGCCCGTAGCCGCCTCGGTCGCAGCGGCAGGGACCGCTGCGATCAGGAACAGTAATGCCAGGAATGTGGCGCGCATCATGCCACTAGTTGGTGTGGCGCGGCCCGTTGTCAAGCGTGAGACGGACTTCGGCCGCCATGTTGCCCTTGGGCCCGCTGCCGAAGCGCACATAGATCCACTGGTCGGGATGCAGCTCGGCAATGGCCGTCTTGCGCAGTGTCTCCATGTGAATGAAGATATCGGGAGCTCCGTCGCCCTCGCTCACGAAACCGAAGCCGCGCGCCCGGTTGAACCACTTCACCCGCGCCCTGACCCAGCCGCTGGAGGCTGACACATTCACATGCGTCCGGCTCGGCCGCTCGACCGGGTGGATTGCGGTCGAGGTATCGACATTGAGAACACGCAACGCCTGATAGCCCTTCTGGCGCTCGACCGCTTCGCAGAAGACGCGCGTTCCCTCGAGCGGCGCGTCGAAACCGTCGCGCTTGAGGCAACTCAGATGCAGCAGAACATCCGGCATGCCGTTGTCGGGGATGATGAAGCCATATCCCCTGCCGACGTCAAACCACTTCACGAAACCGCTGATCTGGAAGATTTTTACATTCACGTCGGGAGCTTGGTGCTCAAGCTCCCTATCTGCCTCGAAGGGCCCGCTAACCGCCATGACCGCATACCCGAACTGGTGGCAGCCTCAGCTCATCCCCTGCTGCCAATAACTTAGATTGGGCGACTCTTTTGCAATTGTACAGAGCGCGCCCGTGCAAGAGATGTGGAAAACGCAAGAATGATCTTGAGTCTTTGCGCATGCCGCACGATTGAACGGCTTCCGCGATGCAAAAAAGCACTGAAAACAAAGGCTGATTCGTTCTTCACTATCGGCGATCGAAAGCGCGCGCGTGATAGCGGCGATCGAAGCTGTTATTGCCGCGCGCGACTACAGCATGCGCGTGCGCGCGGCATAAAACTCGCCGGATTGCGCAAGATGCGCTCAACTGATTCGCTTTTCGGGCCAAAGCCGGCCGGCAACCGCGCCCAGAACATCGCCGAGTTCGCCCGCTATCACCAGGTCGGCAAGCTCATCGAGGCCCGTCGGCTCACGGTTGACGATGACGAGCCTGGCGCGATTGCTCTTGGCCATGACCGGGAAGCTCGCGGCGGGAAAAACCTGGAGCGAAGAGCCCAAAGCGAGGAAGAGATCGGCGTCGAATGTCGCGGCCCGCGCCTGCGCCATCTCCATCTCGGGCATGGCCTGGCCGAATGAAATGGTCGCCGTCTTGACGATGCCGGAACAGGCGGGACAGTAAGGTGGCCGGCTCTCGCTCTCGATCCGCGCGCGCGCCCAGGCAAGCTCGTAACGTTCGCCGCAGTCGAGGCACTTGGCATAGGACCCGTTGCCGTGAAGCTCGATGATCGCATCGGAGGGCACGCCCGAGGCCCGATGCAGGTCATCGATGTTCTGGGTGATGACGTGGCTGACTTTGCCCGAGTGATAGAGCCTGGCAACGACCTCGTGGCCGCGCCCCGGCGTCGCATGCGATACGGCATCATAAATCATGAAATAGCGGCGCCAGGCTTCGAGGCGCGTTTCTTCCGAAGCGAGATAGGCGCTGAACTCGATCGGCTTGTATCTGGTCCAGAACCCGCCCGGCGAACGGAAATCGGGAATGCCGCATTCGGTCGAGATGCCGGCGCCGGTAAAGACGACCGCACGCCGGGCAGACTGGATCATTTCGACAAGCTCGTCTATGTCATCAGCCATTGTCAGTCCGCGAGCAAAGGGAGACTTTGCGTGAAATATCTCCACACCATGATCCGCGTGTCCAATCTGGACCAATCGCTCGATTTCTTCATCAAGAAACTGGGCTTTGTCGAGCAGCGCCGCTACGAGAACGAAAAGGGCCGCTTCACGCTGGTGTTCGTCGCAGCACCCGAGAGCCCCGATGCGCCGGTCGAACTCACCTACAACTGGGATCCGGAGGTCTATGGCGGCGGGCGCAATTTCGGCCACCTCGCCATCGAAGTCGACAATGTCTACAGCTACTGCGAGAAGCTGCAGAAGCAGGGCATCACCATCAACCGCCCGCCGCGCGACGGCCGCATGGCCTTCATCAAGACGCCGGACGGCATCTCGATCGAGATCCTGAACAAGGGCGGCGCCTTGCCCGCTGCCGAGCCCTGGGCCTCGATGGCCAATACCGGCAGCTGGTGAAGGGCGCGGTCACGGCATCAGCAGTCCGCCATTCACCTCGATGATCTGGCCGGTGACATAGCCCGAGGCATCGTCGCTCGCGAGATAGACGAAAGTGCCGGCGCAATCCTCAGCCGTGCCCAGGCGGCCGAGGGGCACCAGCTTGCGGGTCGCTTCGAGCTTCTCCGGTGTCGAGTGGCGATCGTGAAAGGCCGTGTGGATGGTGCCCGGCGACACCGCATTGACCCTGATGTTGCTCGGCGCCAACTCCTTCGCCATCGACTTCGTCACCGCCGACACGAAGCCTTTGGTGCCCGCATAGATGCCGGATCCCGCCGCCCCGCCCGAGCGCGCGGCAATCGATGAGACATTGATGATGTTGCCGGAGCGCTGCGCCTCGAAAAGCGGAATCGCGGCGCGGCAGCAATCGACGAGCTGGCGCACATTGAGTTCCAGCACGCGGTCATAAAGCGCATCGTCGAATTCGGAGATCAGGCGGCGCTCGATCATCCCGCCGGCATTGTTGATCAGAACATCGATGCCGCCGAGACGCTTCCTCGCCTCCTCGATGAGCTTCCACGGCGCCTTGCGCTCGACGAGATCGAGCTTGATGGTGGCGATCCCCTTCTTCTCGAACTCCAGGGCTTGCGCCTCGCCCCCCAAATACTGGACAAGGAGCTTGGCTCCCATCTGCGCCAGCGCCAACGTCGCCGCTCCGCCAATGCCGGTGACGCCGCCAGTGATGACAATGCGCTTGTTCTTGAGGTCGCTGAACACGGGGTTTCCTTGGGCTGGCTGAGGGCATCCGCCTCTTATGCGGCGGGAACGTCCAAGTAAATCGGCGGAATACTCAACCATTTGGTTGACTAATATCCTCGTTTTGCTATATTCAACCATATGGTTGAGCAAAATCTCGATTCAGTCTTCCACGCTTTGTCCGATGCGACCCGGCGCGGCATGCTGGCGCGCCTCGCCGCACATGAGGCCAGCGTCAGCGAACTCGCGGCCCCCTATGCGATGTCGCTTGCCGCAGCATCCAAACACGTCAAGGCCCTCGAGCGGGCCGGTCTCGTCCACCGCACGGTGGCCGGACGCACCCATATCTGCCGGCTGGCGCCCGATCCCCTCGCCCGGATCCAGGACTGGCTGCGTTTCTACGAGCATTTCTGGATGGCGCGTCTCGATGATCTGGAGAACGCCCTCGAGGCGGACAATGGTGCATGATCAGGAGAAGTGGATACCGACATGGATGATTATGGCGTCGTGACCGCACCCGGAACGGTGCGCCTCGAGAGACTGTTGCCCGGTCCGATCGAGCGCGTCTGGGCCTATCTCACCGAAAGCGACAAACGCGGCAAATGGCTCGCCGCCGGCGAGATGGAACTCAAGGCCGGCGGGCGCATGGAGCTCAAGTTCAAGCATTCGGAGCTTTCAGCGGAGCCGACACCCGAGGCCTACAGGAAATACGAAGGCATCGAGGTCGGGCGGGTGATCCGATGCGAGCCACCGCATCTCCTCGTCCTCGCCTGGAGCGAGGCGAACGGCAGCCATTCGGAAGTGACTTTCGAGCTTTCGGACAATGGCGAGCGCGTTCGTCTCCGGCTCACGCATCGCCGCCTCGCCAGCCGCGAAGAGATGGTGAGTGTCGCGGGCGGCTGGCACGCGCATCTGGGCATTCTCGACGACGTCATGAACGGACGCGGCGCTCGTCCCTTCTGGACGATGCATGACCGCGTGAGCGCCGAATATCAGAAGCGCATTCCGCCGGGGTGAGGAAGTGACCCGGGCAAGAGATGGCCTACATCAGCCATACGTGCAGGATCAGGCCGCAGGACAGCCCGATGATCGCACCAATGAGGATGCCGACGGGCGGCGTCAATATGAAAGTTCCCGTGAGCCCGCCCAAAGCCGCTCCGAGCGTCAAGCCCAGAACAAATCTATTATACAAGCAGCCCTCCCGAAACGGCGCGTCGCGACACGCCGCATGATCCAAATCGCTGATCCGACTTACGCTATATGATCTTGTATTGTTTGTTGGCGGGGCCCCCGACGGACCGAGCGCGCAGCCTTCTATGATATTTCCGCATGCAAGGCAAAATGAATCTTGCGGAGCGGCAAATTATTTCACTCAAGAAACAAAGCGCAGGAACTCGCAGCCCACTACTTGCCAGTTAGTCAGTATCCGGAAGTAAAACTATGCAAATGCAGCATGCAATATTGCTTGGCACCTTATACCGGCTGAAGAAATTCCGCTTCGATCTCTTCATTCCCTGACCTGTACTGTTCCAGGTGCTTCATGTTGCAAAAATGAACATGCGGAGCAGCGGCGCGCGAACACGGAGCAGTACGCCCCGGACAAGTCACTTCATGAAAAGAAAACTGAGGAAATGGCGCGCCCTACGGGAATCGAACCCGTCTTTACAACGTGAAAGGCTGTCGTCCTAACCGATAGACGAAGGGCGCGCGAGATGGCGGCTCTATAAGGGGCTTCGTCCGGAAGCGCAAGGCAAGAAATTCTCCATAAAAATCAATGTGCTCTCTTGTCCCGGCCGCGACGACGGGAGGCCTAGCCGACGCGTGCGACGTCTTCGACATGGAGCGAGGCGACACGCTCGCGGCCCCAGTCGTCGACCACCAGACGCCCGGCAACATGAAGCGGGTGCTGGCGTTCGGTCAGCAGCAATTCGCCCAGTTCGGTGCCCAATGCCCGGAAGGCAATGGCCTTGATGCGCGTTCCATCCGAAGCTGCCAGCGTCAGGCGGACATGGTCGCTGCCGGCGCTATCGGCATAGACGACGCGATGCGCCGGAAGCACGAAGACCGGTGCCGGATTGCCGGCCCCATAAGGTCCAGCCTGCTCGACGAGCTCGATCATGTCGAGCGTCGCCCCGGAGGCGGTGAGCGCGCCATCCACATCGAGATAGCGCTCGCCGGTGAGCTTGAGCGCATAGGCCAGATGCGTCTCGATAAAGGCGCGGAAATCGCCCAGACGGGCGCGCTCGATGGTGAGGCCCGCCGCCATGGCGTGGCCGCCACCCTTGAGGAGGATGCCGGCATCGAGTGCCGCGCGCACGGCCTGCCCCAGATCGACGCCGGAGATCGACCGGCCCGACCCGCTTGCTTGTGGCGCCCCCTTCTCGAAACCCAGAACGATGCTCGGCAGGTTGAAGCGGTCCTTGAGGCGCGACGCCGCAAGACCGAGAACGCCCGGATGCCAGCCTTCGCCCGCGACCACGATGGCCGGGCTCTTGCGATCCGTTCCCAGCGCCGCCTCCGCCTCGCGCAGGGCCTGGTCGAGGACATTGAGCTCGATCGACTGGCGTTCGCGGTTGAGGCGCTCGAGCTCCGCGGCAATGATCGAGCAGCGCCCCCTCTCCTGGCTGGTCAACAGCTCGAAAGCGAGATTGGCATGACCGATGCGGCCGGCCGCATTGAGGCGCGGCCCCAGGAGGAATGCCAGCGCATAGGCGTCGGGCCGGCGCTTGAGACGGGCGGCGTCGGCGAGCGCGGCCAGTCCCGGATTCTCGCGGCGCGCCATGATCCTCAGACCCTGTGTGACATAGGCGCGGTTGAGGCCCGAGAGCGGCACGACATCGCAGACCGTGGCGAGCGCCACCAGCTCGAGCCATTGCAGCATGTTGGGTTCGGGACGCTCTGGCGTGTACCAGCCGCGCTGGCGCAGCAGGCGGTTGACGACACTCACCAGGATCATGGCGACGCCACAGGCGCAGAGATAGCCGAAGCCCGATATGTCGTCCTGGCGGTTCGGGTTGATGACGGCCGTCGCATCGGGAAGATCGAGCCCGGCCTGATGATGATCGACGATGATCACATCCATGCCGAGCGCCTTGGCCTCGGCCAGGGGATCATGCGCCAGCACGCCGCAATCGAGCGTCAGGAGAAGCTCGGTGCCGCGTTCCTTCAATGATTGAACCGCGGCCCGGCTCGGGCCGTAGCCCTCGGTGAGACGGTCGGGGATGTGCACGATATTGCCGGCGCCGACGCTCGCCAGGAAGCGGGTCACGAGAGCAGCGGAGGAGACGCCGTCGACATCGTAGTCGCTGATCGTGCCGATGCGCTCGCCACGCATGATCGCCTCGGCGAGACGCGCCGCCCCCTTCTCCATGTCGATGAGGGCCTGGGGCTGCGGCATGAAGCGCCGCAGGGTGGGATTGAGATAGTTCTCGACATCGTCGAGGCCGACGCCGCGCGCCGCCAGGACGCGGCCGAGCAATTCCGGCAGGTCGTTCTTCTCGGCGATCGCCTGCGCATCACGGCTCGCGAAGGAACGCGGGCGCCAGAATCTGCCGGTCACCGAGCGCGCGACACCCAGAAATGGCGGCGCCGAACCATTGGGCGTCAGGGAGTTCGACATCGGATCGATGTTTAGGGGAACAGCGCCACCTGTTCCAGCCCCTGCGCCTCCGGCAGGCCGAACATCAGATTGAAGTTCTGGATGGCCTGTCCGGCCGAGCCCTTGACCAGATTGTCGAGCGTCGAGACGAGGATGACGCGGCCGGGAACCCGATCGGCATAGACGCCGAGCATGACATTGTTGGAGCCACGGACGAACTGCGTCGAGGGCATGACGCCCTTCGGCGCCATGAACACGAAAGACTCATCCTTGTAATGCGCCGTCAGAGCGGCAGCGCAGTCCGCCGCCGTCGCCTTGCCGGCGAGCCGCGCATAGGTGGTGCAGAGCTCGCCGCGGCTCATCGGAATGAGATGCGGGGTGAAATTGACGATCACCGCTTGGCCCGCGGCGCGGCCGATTTCCTGCTCGATCTCCGGCGCATGCCGATGGCTCGCCACGCCATAGGGCGAGAGCCCCTCGCCCGCCTCGCAGAACAGGACATTCTGCTTGAGCGACCGGCCGGCGCCCGAAACGCCCGATTTCGCGTCGATGATGAGATCCGAGGCGTCGATGAGCCCGGCCTTGACCAAAGGCAGCAGCATGAGGAGTGCAGCGGTCGGATAGCAGCCCGGGCAGGCGACGAGGCGCGCCTTCCTGATGTCGGCGCGATAATGCTCGGTGAGGCCATAGACCGCATCCTTCTGCAGATCGAGCGCCTGATGCGGGCCGCCATACCACTTCTCATAGACGGCCGGATCGCGCAGCCGGAAGTCGGCCGACATGTCGATAACCTTGAGGTGTTTCGGCAGATCCTTGATGACGGCCTGGCTCGTCGCATGCGGCAGGCCGCAGAACACCGCCTCGACCTTCCCCCAGTCCGCTTCCTCGTTTTTGATGAGGGTCGGCAGTTTCAGATGACTGAGATGCGGAAACACTTCCGCCATCGCCTTGCCGGCATGCGAATTGGCGGTGAGCACCGCGATCTCCATGCCGGGATGACAGGCGGCCAGGCGCACCAGATCGGAACCGGTATAGCCCGAAGCCCCGATAACACCGATCCTGATCTTCGCCATGTGACTCGCTCCTCGCCTGCTGGGGCCGCTGATTTAAGCCACAGGCGCGCTTTGTAAAGCTTGCCTGGGCGGCAAGCTCGACCGGACTATCGTCCGATTTCCTCAATGCTTTGAAATACCGCTATTTTCTTGATTTAGCCGTGGGAAACGATCAGCCCTCCCAAACCCGGCCGTTCTGCGGATCGACATAGACCTTGCGCGGCTTGCCGTCGCGATTGGCGGTGAAGGCATAGTCATTAGTGAAGCAGCTCCGCACGATGATGTCCCGATAGCCCTCGCGCACCAGCAGGTTGCGCGCGGCACCGCAGGAAAGCTGCAGGTTCTCGGCCGCATCGTCCGACACTTCCTGCGCCTGGGCGCCCGTCAGAACGAACATGACCGCGACCGTCAGTATGCTGAGCCCCTTCATCCACCTCTCCTGCATTCGCATCCCCGCTCATATGGGATTCGTCGCGGGTCCTTAAAAGGTAAAAAATACATATTTTACAATAACTTGTGTGTAACCAGGTAACCTTGAATGCATGTATCGCAAGGGCATAGAGGGCGCGGGACCGGAACGCCCGCCTGTTGTGCGGCCCACATCACGCGGTGTAGGACAAAGCATGGGAGGAAGGCGCCATGCGCCTTGAGGGCACTTGACGAAGCGTCTTTTCGCGCGCCCCGCGGCATGGGCGACGTTCCTGCTTGCCCTGGCGACCGTTGCGATCGTCGTTTATGGCGGCGCCTTCGCGACCCGTGCCTATCTCGACCAGGCGGCTTCGCGTGGCCAGACGACGCTACGGCTGGCGGTCGCCGTGCTGCGCGGCCAGATGAGCCGCTACCAGTCGCTGCCCGCCTTGATCGCCGATCACTACGACATCCAGGCGCTGCTCGCCGATCCCGACAACGCGCAACTGCGCGGCAGAGCTGATGCCTATCTCAAGGAAATCAACGGCCTCCTCGCCTCCTCCGACATCTATGTCATCAGGCCCGGTGGCGAGACCATCGCCGCCAGCAATTTTGACGGGCCGGTGAGCTTCGTCGGCGAGAATTTCAGCTACCGGCCCTACTACCAGGACGCGATCCAGGGCCGGCAGGGACGTTTCTTCGCCCTCGGCACGACGTCGCTCAAGCGCGGCTATTATTTTTCCTCGCCCGTCACCGTGGCAGGTCAGATAAAGGGCGTCGTCGTCTTCAAGGTCGATATCGATGCGATCGAAGCCTCTTGGCGGAGCGACGACTACGAGATCCTCGTCTCCGATCCCGAAGGCATCATCTTCATGACCGATCGGCCCGACTGGCTCTATGCCGGCCTGCTGCCGCTGACCGCCGACCGGCTGGCACGCACCGAGGCATCGCGCCGCTACGCCAATGCCACATTGCGCGAGCTGCTCATCACCCAGGCGAGTTTCAGCGGCGGCCATCGGCTGATGACCGTCGTTTCGGGCGAGAGCCCCCGCGAATATCTGGTGCTCACCGAGCCGATGCCGGAAGCGGGCTGGACGGTGAACGTGCTGCTCGACACGGCGCCGGCGCGGGCGCAGGCCGTCACCAGCATCGCCGCCGCACTCCTGCTCCTCGGCCTCGCCGTCCTGGCCGGCGCAGTCCTGCTGCAGCGCCGCGCCCGGCTCAGGGAGCGGCTCGACATGCAACGCAGCGCCCAGGCCGAGCTCGAGCAGCGGGTGGCGCTGCGGACCGCCGATCTGGCGCTCGTCAACCGACAACTCGAAACCGAAGTGGGCGAACGCCGGGCCACCGAGCAGCAGCTGCGCCAGACTCAGTCGGAGCTGATCCAGGCGGGCAAGCTCGCGGCCCTCGGCCAGATGTCGGCGGCGCTGTCGCATGAGTTCAACCAGCCGCTGACGGCGGTGAAAACCTATGCCGACAACGCGGCGATCCTCATCGAGCGCAACCGGGTCCAGGAAGCGCGCGACAATGTCTCGCGCATTTCGAGCCTTGCCGACCGCATGGCCTCGATCAGCCGGCATTTGCGCAATTTCGCGCGCAAGCCCAACGAACAGCTGGGCCCCGTGGCGCTCGCCGATGCCGTGAAGGACACGCTCGAGATCGTCGCCTGGCGGCTCAAGGCCGCCAGAGCGGAAGTCGTCGTCGATCTGGGTCGCGAGCCCATCACCGTCCAGGGCGGACAGGTCCGGCTGCAGCAGGTGCTGGTCAATCTCATCTCCAATGCGGCGGACGCGATCGAGGGCCAGGCGGACAGGCGCATCGAGCTCAAGGCGCGCCGGGTCCAGGGCAAGGTCCGGATCACGATCGCGG
This sequence comes from uncultured Aestuariivirga sp., assembly GCA_964537655.1. Classification (GTDB taxonomy): domain Bacteria; phylum Pseudomonadota; class Alphaproteobacteria; order Rhizobiales; family Aestuariivirgaceae; genus Taklimakanibacter. The sequence goes on along the minus strand of CAZICN010000098.1, from coordinate 2,413 downwards.
ATAACGGTCCCGGCATCCCCGATGCGATTGCGCCGCGCATCTTCGATCCTTTCTTCACCACCAAGGGCGTGGGCAAGGGCCTGGGTCTCGGCCTTTCCATTTCCTACAATATCATCAAGGATTTTGGCGGAAATCTTTCGGTGATGAATCAACCTGGCGGCGGCGCCCTCTTCACGATCACCCTCGACAGCGTCCCGGCACCCCGGCGCGAGGCGGCCGAATGAAGCCGGCCGTCGTGCTTCTCGTGGATGACGAGGAGGAACTGCGCCGTTCGACCGCCCAGTCGCTCGACCTCGCCGGCTTCTCGGTGCGTGATTTCGGCGGCGCGGACCGGGCGCTCGATCTCGTCACCCAGGGCTTCAACGGCGTCCTCATCACCGACATTCGCATGCCGGGCATGGACGGCATGAGCCTGATGAGCCGGGTGCGCGAGATCGATCCCGATATTCCGGTGATCCTCGCCACCGGACATGGCGATGTCCAGCTCGCCGTCAAGGCGATGCGCGAAGGGGCCTACGACTTCATCGAAAAACCCTTCAACAGCCAGGTGCTCGCCGATGTCACCGCCCGCGCCATCGATCGCCGGCGGCTGGTGCTCGAGAACCGGCGCCTGCGCGCCGTCGCCGGCAAGCGCGATGACATCGAGGCAAGGTTGCCCGGCCGCACCCAGGCGATGATCGATCTGCGCTATCGCCTCAGGGCCGTGGCGCCGACCGACGCCGACGTGCTTTTCATCGGCGATACCGGCACCGGCAAGGAGGTCGCGGCGCGCGCGCTGCATGATCTCAGCGGACGCGCGACAAAGCCCTTCGTCGCCATCAACTGCGCGGCCCTGCCCGCCAATCTCATCGAGAGCGAGCTTTTCGGCCATGAAGCCGGCTCCTTTCCCGGCGCTCTCAGGGCCCGCTACGGCAAGTTCGAGCATGCGCGCGGCGGAACCGTGCTGCTCGATGAAATTGGCTCGATGCCGCTCGACCTCCAGGCCAAGCTCCTGCGCGTCATCCAGGAACGCGTCATCACCCGGCTCGGCTCCAACGAGGCCGTGCCGCTCGATGTGCGCTTCATCGCCACCAGCAAGTCCGATCTCGAGGCGGAAGTGGCGGCCGGCGGGTTCCGTGCCGATCTTCTCTATCGCCTCAATGTGGTGACGCTGCGCCTGCCAGCCCTGTCGGCGCGGCGTGCCGATGTGCCCCTCCTCTTCCTGCAACTCGTCAGCGAGGCGGCGGCACGTTATCGCCGCGACGATATCGAGGTTCCCCCGCAAATGCTCGCCGACCTCGCGCGCCGCGACTGGCCGGGCAATGTGCGGGAACTGCGCAATGCCGCCGACCGCTTCGTGCTGGGCCTCGGCATTGCCCCGACCGAGGACGATGCCGCCCCCCTGCACTCTTCGCGGCTGACTGACCGTGTCGCCCAGTTCGAGCGCGGCATCATTGCCGGCGCCCTGGTGGCGAGCGGCGGCAACCTGAAGCCCGTCTATGAGTCGCTCGGCATCTCACGCAAGACACTCTATGAAAAGATGCAGAAATACGGGCTCGACAAACATGCCCCCGGCGACGCCGAGCCCGACGAGTCCTGAGGTGATGGGTGGAAAGCCACACAGGCTCGGGGGCCGATGTTACGATTTCCACCCATCCGCGATCAAAAACATGCGTCGCGTCCCTCTTGCGGGCGCTCAGCGATTGCAATCGGCGGCGGCGGGAGTCTAATGCGCGGTTATGTCCGGGTCGAACCGCCAGTCGAGCACCGGATCATAGAACAACCGCTTCTAATGGGAGGACTTCATGAGAAAGCTTCTTGCTGCGCTCGCCGCCGCCACCATGCTCGCTTTGACGGGTGGGGCGGGAGCGCAAACCTATCCCGATCGCACCATCACGATGGTGGTGCCCTTTGCCGCCGGTGGCCCCACCGACACGGTGACCCGGCTCGTCGCCGAGGCGATGTCGAAGGACCTCGGCCAGCAGATCGTGGTCGAGAATGTCGGCGGCGCCGGAGGCACGCTGGGTGCTGCCCGCGTCGCCAAGGCGGAGCCCGACGGTTATACGCTGCTCCTTCACCATATCGGCATGGCGACCAGCGCCACGCTCTACCGCAAGCTTCCCTACCAGACGCTGGAGGCCTTCGACTATGTCGGTCTCGTGACCGATGTGCCGATGACCATCGTCGCGCGTAAGGATTTCGAGCCCGGCGACATCAAAAGCCTGCTCGACTATGTGAAAGCCAACAAGGACAAGGTGACGCTGGCGAATGCCGGCATCGGCGCCGCTTCGCATCTGTGCGGCATGATGTTCATGAGCGCCATCCAGACGCCGCTGGTCACGGTTCCCTACAAGGGAACGGGTCCGGCGATGACCGACCTCCTTGGCGGCCAGGTCGACATGTTGTGCGACCAGACCACCAACACGACCAAGCA
>CAZICN010000097.1:7310-13543 GCA_964537655.1 uncultured Aestuariivirga sp. | reverse complement strand
CATGACGGCGACCCGGTCGCTCACATGTTCGACCACCGAGAGATCATGCGAGATGAAGATATAAGAGAGATCGAGCCGCGCCTTGAGGTCGACCAGCAGATTGAGGATCTGCGCCTGGATCGAGACGTCGAGCGCCGAGACCGGCTCGTCGAGGACGAGCAGCTTGGGCTCGAGCGCGATGGCGCGCGCAATGCCGATGCGCTGGCGCTGGCCGCCGGAGAATTCATGCGGGTAGCGGCCGAGGGCCGAGCGGTCGAGGCCGACCATCAGCAGGAGGTCCTCGACCTTGCCGCGGCGCTCGGCTTGCGTGCCGAGCCCATGGATGTCGAGCGGCTCTGCGATGATCTGGGCGATGGTCATGCGCGGGTCGAGCGAGGCGAAGGGATCCTGGAAGACGATCTGCATGTCGCGCCGCCGCCGCCGCAAGGGCCCGGGCTTGAGCGCGAGAAGGTCTTCGCCCGCGAGCGTGATCCTGCCCGATGTCGGTTCGATGAGGCGAAGGACGAGCCGCGCCAAAGTGGACTTGCCGCAGCCCGATTCCCCGACGATGCCGAGCGTCTCGGCTTTGCGCAACTCCAGGCTGACGCCGTCGACGGCGCGCGCCACACCCTTTCCGTCGCGCGAGGCGTAGTGCTTGACCAGATTGCTGGCGACGAGAAGCGGAGCGCTCATGGCGCCGCCCTCTCTTCCGCCGCGCGGGCGCGACTCATATGGGCGAAATCGCCCTCCACCGCGCGAAGCGCGGGGAGGGTGGACGCCCGCAGGGCGGACGGGTGGGGTTTTTCCGCCGGCAAGTGCTCACCGATTCCTTGCGCGAACACCCCACCCGTCGCGCGTTCCGCGCGCCACCCTCCCCGCCTTCGGCGGCGGAGGGAGAGGTGGCGCAGGGTGCTCGCGGTTAGGGTCATGGCACGGGATTCCAGCAGGCGGCGAGATGGTCATCGCCGGCGAGCGGCGGCACTTCCTGGCGGCAGCGCGGCAGCGCCCTGGCGCAGCGATCGGCGAAGCTGCAGCCGGCACCGCGCCTGCCGGGCGGCGGCACGGCGCCGGGAATGGTGGTGAGCGTCTCGCCGCGCCGCGCCTTGCGCGGCGACGCGGCGAGAAGGCCCGCCGTGTAGGGATGGCGCGGCCTGGCGAAGAGCTCTTTCGCCGGGGCCTTTTCGGCGATGCGCCCGGCATACATGACGACAACATGGTTGCACATCTCCTCGACCACGCCGAGATCATGGGTGATCAGGAGGATGGCGATGCCGCGCTCGCGCTGCAGCGCCTTCATCAGTTCGAGGATTTGCGCCTGGATCGTGACATCGAGGGCGGTGGTCGGCTCGTCGGCGATGAGGAGCTCGGGATTGCAGATGAGCGCCATGGCGATCATCACGCGCTGCCTCAGGCCCCCCGACAATTCATGCGGATATTGCGCGAAGCGTTTTTCCGGCCGCCCGATGCCGACCTGCTTCAGCATGTCGAGGACCTGCGGCCGCGCCGCGCCGTGGTTCAGCCCGCGATGCAGCAAGAGCGCCTCGGCGATCTGCGCGCCGATCGTCATGGTCGGGTTGAGGCTCGTCATCGGCTCCTGGAAGATCATGGCGATCTTGTCGCCCCTGATCCGACGCATCTGCGCCTCATCGGTGCGCGCCAGATCGGCATCGCCGAAGCGGATGCGCCCGGCCTCGATGCGCGACGGCGGCGAGGGCAGGAGCCGCATGAGGGTTTGCGCCGTGACGCTCTTGCCGCAGCCCGATTCGCCGACCAGCCCCAGCGTCTCGCCGGCGGCGACGGTGAAGGAGACATCCTCCACCACCCGGATCGGACCCTCTTCCGTCATGAAGCCGATGCTCAGGCCCTCGACGGAGAGGAGGTGCTTGTTTTCCATGTGTCGCAATGTCCTGGCGCGAATCGGCGACCGCTATGCCCGCGTCATTCGAACACGACGCGCGGGAAATAGAGCGAGACGACCCAGTTCGGCATGTCGACGATCTCGCTGATGCGCAGATCGGCGCAGACCGAGCACAGCATATAGGCCTCGACCGCGCTCATCTTGTGGCGCCTGGTCAAGAGGTCGATCATGCCCATCACCGCCTGGCGGGCGGCCTCGAACAGGTCGGGGCCGATGCCGGTCGTGGCCTCGTAACCCTTCTGGTCGAAATGCCGCGACACCGGGCCCGGCGTGGTGAAGCGCGGGAAGGCGAGGTTGGCGCCCTTGATCAACTCGAACTTCGCCGCGAGCGAGCAGGGGCTTTCGATGGCCGTGCCGCAGACCTCGCCGTCGCCTTGCGTGGCATGGGTGTCGCCGACGCTGAACAGGCCGCCCTTCACCTCGACCGGCAGATAGAGCTCGGTTCCGCTGCTCATATCGCGGATGTCCATGTTGCCGCCCATGCGCCGCGGCGGCACGATCGAATGCGTGCCGGGCTCGGCCGGCGCCAGGCCGATCGTGCCGCAGAAGGGCTTCAGCGGCACGCGCCCGCCCGGCCCGTACATCGCCGGCTGAAGCGTCGCCGCATCGTATTTCCAGATATGCAGGGCCGGATCCTTGAACTGGTCGGCGAGCAGGCCGAAGCCCGGGATATTGGCGGTCCAGCCCCAGCCCGATGGCGCGAAGGAGAGCAGCGTCACCTTGATCGCATCGCCAGGCTCGGCGCCGTCGACATATACGGGGCCCGCCACCGGATTGACCTTGCCGAAATCGAGATGTCCCAGATCGGCGAGCGTCGATCCGGCGGTGATCTGGCCGCCGGAGGAATCGACCGGATGGAATTCGATCGTTTCGCCGGGCGCGATCTTCACCGCCGGCGGGTTGGCGTTCGACCAGCCGAAATGGCATTGATGCTGATGGATGGTGTGGTTGTGCTTCATGCGGGATGATCTCGTTATTGCGGGCGGCCTGCTGGCAAAGAGCCCTCCCCCGGCCTTCGGCCGCCCTCTCCCATTGCCTGGCAACGGGAGAGGGGGAAGATCAGAGACTACTGCGAGTCCTTGGCGAAGATGTAGTCGTAGTTCACCGGGATGTGGATCGGGTCGGTGAACAGCGAGGGATCGCCGCCGAGCCGCGTCGAATGATAGGTGAAGCGCTTCTCGTTGAAGATCGGCGCCCACGGCGCGTCCTTGAGCACGTCGTCGAACACGCTCTTCCATTCGCCGATGCGCTTGGCGCCCTCGTCGGCCTTCACCATCGCATCGGCATTCTGGGCGCGCGCGTCGAGATCCTTATTGCAGTATTTCGACCAGTTCCAGCCGCCATCGACCGCCCCGGCGCAGCCGAGGATGCCGTAATAGAAGTTGGCCGGATCCGGGAAGTCGGCGATCCACGCCATGCCGCCCGACCAGATCATCGGCGCCTTGCCGGAGCCGCCGGCCGCGATCACCTCGGCCTGCGCCAGCGAGCGGATCTCGGCCTTGATGCCGACCGCCGCCAGATCCTGCTGGATCGCCTGAGCGATGCGCGGATTGGGATCGACATTCATCGCATAGAGCTCGGTGGTGAAGCCTTCCGCCTGCCCGGCTTCGGCGAGAAGCTTCTTGGCGCCGTCCGGATCAAAGGCGTAGCCCTTGTTGTCGGTGTTGTAGCCCGGCATCGCCGGCGGCAGCGCCTGGCTGGCCGGCACCGCGCGGTTGTTGATCAGCCGCACGATGCGGTCCTTGTTGATCGCCATGTTGACCGCCTGGCGGATCTTGAGATTGTCGAAGGGCGGCTGGGTGACGTTCATCGTCACATAGCCGGTCTGCAGCTGATCGCCGATGGCGACGAGGTCCTTGCTGGCGGGATCGGCCATGATCTCGGTGAACTGCGCCGGCGGGATGCCGTCGCCGACGATGTCGACCTCGCCGTTCTTGAGCCGCAGGATGGCGACCGTCGGGTCCTGGCCGAATTCAAAGGTGAGCTTGTCGAGATAGGGCACGCCCTGGCGGAAATAGTCCTTGTTGCGCTCGAGCACGATGCGCTGGCCGGGCGTCCATTCGACGAATTTGAAGCCGCCGGTGCCCACCGGCTTCTTGCCCCAGTCGGCGCCGGCCTTCTCGATTTCCTCCTTGGGCACGATATAGGCGAAGTTGATCGCCATCAGGTGCAGGAAGGTGGCGTCGGGCCGCGTCAGGGTGATGGAGACGGTCTTGTCGTCGATGACGCGGATGCCGGAAAGCTCGCTCGCCTTGCCGCCGGCCAGCGCGTCATAGCCGTCGATGGCGCTGAAATAGCCGCCGCCCGGGCTCTGCGTCGCCGGATTGACGGCGCGCTCGAGCGAGTATTTCACGTCCGCCGGCGTCACCGCCCGGCCATTGTGGAATTTGAGGCCGTCCCTGAGCTTGAAGGTGTAGGTCAGGCCGTCATCGGACACCGTATAGCTCTCGGCGAGGTCGGGCTCGAGTTCGGTCGTCCCGGGCTTGTAGTCCATCAGCCCGTCGAAGATCGACTTGATCACCGACCAGTTCTGCCAGTCATAGCCGACCTGCGGGTCGAGCGTGGTGAGGTCGTTGTTGAAGGTGACGACGGCGGCCCCGCCCTGTTTCGGGCTTTGCGCCAGGGCGGCGGGGGCTGAGGCGAGGAGGGCTAGGGCAGCGGCGGTCGATATGAGGAAGGCGCGCATGGTCTGTTTCTCCCTGTTATTTTACTTATGAACTAATTCCAAACCGCATATCAGCGCAAGCGGATGCGCGGGTCAATGAGGGGGGCGATAAGGTCGGCGATGAGGTTGCCGGCGACGATGAACAGGGCGGCGACCGTGGTCACCCCCATGATGATCGGGATGTCGAGCGACTGGATGGCCTGCCACATGAGTTGTCCGATGCCCGGCCAGCCGAAGACATTCTCCACCACCACCACGCCCGACATGAAAATCCCGACATCGAGGCCGACCATGGCGATGACCGGCAGGATGGCGTTGCGCAGGGCATGGACGAGCATGAGGCGTCTCTCGCTCATGCCCTTGGCCCTGGCGGTGCGGATATAGTCCTGGCGCAGGATCTCGATCATCGAGGAGCGCATCATGCGCGAATACCAGCCGCCGCCGGCGAGGCCCAAGGTGACGGCGGGCAGGATGAGATGGCCGAGCGTGCCATAGCCGCTCAGCGGGAACCAGCCGAGCAGATAGGCGAAGAAATAGAGAAGGCTGAGGCCGAGCACGAATTGCGGCGTCGACACGGTGAGGAAGGAGAGCGTCATCGCCACCTTGTCGCCGGTTCCGCCGCGCCGCGCCGCGGCATAGAGGCCGGCCGGGATGCCGATCATGAGCTCGGCGATGATGGCGCCCAGCATCAGGAGCAGCGTCGCCGGCAGCCGGGAGGCGATGAGCGGGCCGACCTCGCTTTTCCGCGCATAGGAGATGCCGAAATCGCCGCGCGACAGGCGCCCAATATAGGTCAGGTACTGTTCGGCCAGCGGCTTGTTGAGGCCGAGCTGGTCGCGGATCTGCTCGCGCATCTCGGGCGTAGAGTTGCGCCCGGCGATCATCGCCACCGGATCGGCCGGGATGATGAAGGTGAGGCAGAAGGTGACGAGCGTCACGCCGACCAGGATGAGGGCGGAGGCCGACAGCCGCCTGGCGAGATAGAACAGCATCAGCGCCGCCCCCGCTGCGTCGGGTCGAGCGCATCGCGCAGGCCGTCGCCCGCCAGGTTGAAGGCGAGCGCCACGATCAGGATCGCCGCCCCCGGTATGAAGACGAGCCACGGCGCGTTGAGGAAATAGGACTGGCTTTCGAAGATCATCATGCCCCAGGCCGGGGTGGGCGGCTGCACGCCGCGGCCGAGGAAGGACAGCATCGCCTCGAGCAGCACCGTGGTGGCGATGCCGAGCGTCGCATAGACGATGATGGTGGGCACGAGATGCGGAATGAGATGGCGCAACAGGATGCGCGGCGTCGAGGCGCCGAGGGCGCGCGCCGCCTCGATATATTCGCGCTCGGCCAGCGACGTGGTCTCGGTATAGATGACGCGGGCGATCTGCACCCAGTTGACCAGCGCGATCACGACAATGATGATCACCAGGCCGGGCTTCAGGATGGCGGCGAGCGCGATGGCGAGAAGCAAGGGCGGGAAGGCCATCATCAGGTCGGTGAAGCGCATGATGGCCGCGCCCAGGAAGCCGCGCGCATAGCCGGCGGTCACGCCGAGGATCGTGCCGATCATCACAGCGATACCGTTGGCGACGAGGCCGATCAGCAGCGAGGTGCGCGCGCCATAGAGAAGGCGCGAGAGCTGGTCGCGGCCGTTGGTGTCGGTGCCGAACCAGAAGCGCT
>CAZICN010000097.1:0-7300 GCA_964537655.1 uncultured Aestuariivirga sp. | reverse complement strand
GGCAGGGGCGAGCCTTCGAGAGTCAGGCCGTCGAAGAACTGCTCGGCCGGATCATAGGGCGCCAGCACCGGCGCCAGGAGGGCGGCGGCGACCATGAAGGCGATGACGACGAGGCCGAACAGCGCGACCCGGTCTTTGCTGAATCTCTTCCAGAAGGAGGACATGCGGGCGGAGAGTGAGGCCGAAAGGGGCGCAAACTGTCAATAGAATCTTTCGGCCGCAAGCGCTACGCTTCGGGACCGTGGCCAATTCCCTCGTTCCGACACCTTTGGATTGGCCGCGCCGCGTTGCGGATCAGGCGTCTGCACATCTGCGGCTCTTCCTTCCGGCTCACCCAGACGGAATGAACGATCGTCGTATGGCGCGACAATACGCCAAGGTCGCTCATATCGGGCGGGTGGGCTCCTGCCGACGACCGCGAGGCAAGTCACGGTCTTGGTTTCGAGGACATGGGTGCAGCGGCACGCCCATCTCCACGGCAAGCGCTTGGCATGCCTGGAGCATGATCGCGTCGCGGGCCGACGGCGCGACCATGAAATTGAGCTGGCCGGCCTTGCCATGCAGTGACGCCAAGGTGGATTGGCAATAGTCGGCATGGGCGGCGGCCGGCATTGGCGGGCCGAAATCGAGCATCTTCTGAAAGTGAGGAGGGATCACTTCTCTGGCATCGGGCTAGGCATCAAGCGTGGACGTTCATGCCCGTTCTCGAGACATTGGCGCGGATACCTGCATCGTCATGGGCCTTGAACCGTGGAAGGGCGCGTCAGATCATGCGTGGGCGGATCGAAGAAGCCGTGACGCCGAAATCACGGCGATCAATTGGCCCTCGAACAACCATTCCCCGCAACGGAAGGTCGGCTTGGTCTCCACCGTTCCGTTCACGGATTCTTGAAGGCGATCCTCATCGAGGGCGCCTTATGGGGACAGTCCCGCCACTTCAGTTCGGCAGAATTCAGGTGAATCTCTTCACGATCATTTGTTGATCGTGTTGGAGTGAAAACAGCTAAGAAATCCCGAAGAGCAGCGCGCACCTGGCGATCCGACGATCGCACAGGGCGAACGAACTGCATCAATAACAAAAGTACTTGGGGGAATAGCGTATGCCCGATGGGGCGCAGGCCGTCCTCGATGTTCGGGGGCTCGAGACCGTCTTTTGCGCAAGAGGCGGAGAAATCCATGCCGTCAACAAGATCAGCTTTCATCTGGAGCCCGGTGAGCTCCTGGGCGTTGTCGGGGAAAGCGGTTCGGGCAAGTCGGTCTCGATGATGTCGCTGATCGGGCTTCTGCCCTCGCCTCCGGCCGAGGTGCGCTCGGGCGAGGTTCTGCTCGGCGGAAAGGATGTCCTGAAGCTTTCGCCCGCCGAACTGCGGCGCGTGCGGGGCGCCCGGGTGGGTTTCGTCTTCCAGGACCCGATGACCAGTCTCAACCCGGTCTTGACGGTGGGCGACCAGATCATGGAGCCCCTGCGTCGCCATTTGGGAATGGGCAAGGCCGAGGCGAGAAGGCGCGCGGCCGAACTCCTGGCGCTCGTCGGCATCCCGGATGCCGAGAGGCGGCTGAAGAACTATCCGCACCAGTTCTCGGGCGGGATGCGTCAGCGGGTGATGATTGCCATGGCGCTTGCCTGCGACCCGGAGGTGCTGATCGCCGACGAGCCGACGACGGCGCTCGATGTCACCATCCAGGCGCAGATCATCGAACTGGTAAAGGAGCTGCGCCGGAAGCTCGGCATGGCCATCGTCTGGATCACTCATGATCTCGGCGTCATCGCCGGCATCGCCGACCGGGTGATGGTCATGTATGGCGGGCAAGTGGTGGAACAGGCGCCGGTCAAGGAACTTTTCGGCAATCCACGCCATCCCTATACGCGAGCACTCCTGAAGGCCGTTCCCAGACTTTCAGGCGAACGCGCGGGGCGACTCCAGGTGATCGAAGGGCAGCCGCCGATGCTTGGCGCCGCCCCCGCGGCCTGTCCCTTCCGCAGCCGCTGCCCTCATGCATTCAGCCGCTGCGAGAAGGAAAATCCAGTTCGCCGCGCGCTCGACGACAGGCCGCTTGATCACGGCCATGACGTCGCTTGCCACTGGACTCCGGAATCTGCCGATGCTTGATGCGCCCGGCCCCGCGGCGAAGCCCCTGGTCCAGGTCCGCGATCTGAAGATGTACTTCCCGATCCACACCGGCGTCTTCCGCCGCCACACGGGCGATGTGAAGGCGGTGGACGGCATTTCCTTCGACATCATGGAGGGGGAGACGCTCGGCCTTGTCGGGGAATCGGGCTGCGGCAAATCCACCGTGGGGCGCGCGCTCCTGCGGCTTTGCGAGATCACCAGCGGCCACGTGACCATCGGCGGCATGGATGTGGCCACTCTTTCGCCTTCGGAACTGCGCAAGGCCCGGCCCTTGATGCAGATGGTCTTCCAGGACCCGCAGGCGAGCCTCAACCCGCGCATGACTGTCGCCGCCATCATCGGCGAGCCGCTGGACGAGCATACGACGCTGAGCCGCGACGAGAAACTTGCCCGCATCTATGAGCTGATGGATGCCGTGGGCCTCAACCGACGCTTCGCCAACCGTTATCCGCATGAATTCTCGGGCGGACAGCGGCAAAGGATCGGCATTGCCAGGGCGCTGGCGCTCAATCCGAAGTTCATTGTCTGCGACGAACCGATCGCAGCACTCGACGTCTCGATCCAGGCGCAGGTGGTGAATCTCCTTGAGGACCTGCAGGACAAGTTCGGGCTCACCTATCTGTTCATCAGTCACGATCTGTCGATGGTGCGTCACATCGCCGACCGGGTGGCGGTGATGTATCTCGGCCAGATCGCCGAGCTTTCGCCGCGCGACGCGCTCTATGCCGAGCCGCTGCACCCCTATGCCAAGGCGCTACTCTCCGCCGTGCCCGAGCCCGACCCGAGCCGCGAGAGCACCCGCCAGCGCATCATCCTGAAGGGCGATGTCCCTTCACCCGCCAATCCGCCGAAGGGCTGCAACTTCTGCACCCGCTGTCCCGAAGCACAGGAGCGTTGCCACAGCATCGCGCCCCGGCTCTCGGAGGTGGCGCCCGGGCGTTTCGTCGCCTGCCACCGCGTAACGAAATCCGCCGGATCAACCGGCGCGACCAAGGCCAACGAGCACAACCAACAGGGAGAAAACGAATGAGCTTCAGAACGGCACTACTCGGGACCACGGCCGCGGCGATAGCCGTCATCGGCCTCGCGCCCTCAGCCTTTGCCCAGCGCGCCGCCGACGGCAATGTGAAGATTCTCTACTTCCAGGCCGTTTCGGTGATGAACCCCTACATGTCATCGGGCACCAAGGATGTCCACGGATCGAGCCTCGTCATCGAGCCGCTCGCCGGCTTCAACGAAAAGGGTGATCTGATCCCGCGCCTGGTGAGCGAGATCCCCTCGGTCGAGAACGGCGGCATTTCGAAGGACCTCACCACCATCACCTGGAAGCTGATCCCGGGTCTTAAGTGGTCCGACGGCACACCCGTTACCGCCGCTGACGCGGTCTTCACCTATGAATACTGCACCAACGCCGACATGGGCTGCTCCCAGGCGGCGCGCTTCCAGGGGATCAAGGCCGTCGAAGCCGTCGACCCGCAGACGATCAAGATTACCTTCACCGCGCCGAAGCCCAATCCCTTCAACGCCTTTGTCGGCGCGGCCACGCCCGTCCTGCAGAAGGCGCAGTTCGCGGCTTGCCTGGGTGCTGCGGCCCAGGCCTGCACGGCGCAGAATACCAAGCCCATCGGCACCGGCCCCTTCACCGTTACCGATTTCAAGGTGAACGACGTCGTGCAACTGGCCGCCAACCCGAACTACCGCGATCCGGCGAAGCCCGCCTTCGCCACGGTGACGCTCAAGGGCGGCGGCGATGCCAGGGCGTCGGCCCGCGCGGTGATGGAGACCGGCGAGTTCGACTATGCCTGGAATACCCAGATCAACCCCGAGTTCCAGGCCCAGATGGTCAAGGGCGGCAAGGGCGAGTTGATTTCGGCGTTCAGCAACAATGTCGAGCGGATCGAGCTGAACCTGACCGATCCCTCGCCGGACCTGCCCGAGGGCGAGCGCTCCCAGCTCAAGAACCCGCATCCGATCCTCTCGGATGTTCGCGTGCGCAAGGCGCTTTCCATGGCCCTCGACCGCAAGGTCCTGGTCGAAATCGGCTATGGCGCCGCGGGCCGACCGACCTGCAACGTGATCCCCGCGCCCGCGATCTATAACAGCCCCAACACCGATTGCCTCGCGCAGGACGTCGAGGGCGCCAAGGCGCTGCTCGATGAGGCCGGCTGGAAGGACAGCGACGGCGACGGTATCCGCGACAAGGGCGGCAAGAAGCTCTCGCTTCTGTTCCAGACCTCGGTCAATGCGGTGCGCCAGGACTTCCAGGCGCTGGTCAAGGGGTGGTGGACCCAGATCGGAGTCGAGACGGAGCTGAAGGCCGTCGAGCCCAGCGTCTTCTTCGGCGGCGATCCCGGCACGCCCGACACGTATCAGAGGTTCTATGCCGAGGCCCAATTGGATACGCTCGACTATGACGGCACCGATCCCGAAGCCTATCTGGCGCAATATGTCTGCGCCAATGTCCCGGGACCGGGCAACGGCTGGCGCGGCACGAACATCAACCGCGTCTGCGACCCGCGCTATGAGGAGTTGCTGGCGGAACTGTCGAAGACCAGCGACATCAACGCGCGTGCCAAGGTCATTATCAGCATGAACGATATGCTGACCAAGGACGGCTATGTGAGCATACCGCTCGTTGATCGCGCCCGCCTTTCGGCCAAGTCCAAGACGCTGGGCGGCGTGGTCCTCAACGCCTGGGACAGCGAGCTGTGGAACGCGTCCGACTGGTATCGCGTCAAGTGATGTGACAAGCGGGGCGGGGCCGGACGGTCCCGCCCCGCTAGCGCGGGATGCGAATAAGTGGCCACCGGTCTTTCGCAACAATCCCGCGCTGAAATATTGGAATCGATCACGTTCATGAGTTTGGATTGATTCAATCCAAACTCATCGTGATCGAAGGTACCCGGACTTCCGCACCCCCTGGACTGCTGACGACTATGTTGACATTTGTGATCCGCAGGCTGTTGTTTGCCATCCCGACGCTTCTGCTCGTCAGCCTGGTGATCTTCCTCCTGGTCGATCTGGCTCCCGGCAGCCCCATGTCGGAAATCCCGCGGACCGTGCCGCCCGAGGTGCGCGAAAGGATGATGGACGCCATGGGCGCGAACGAGCCTGTTGTCGTACGCTATCTCCTCTGGCTCAGACAATTCTTCCTGATCGAGCCCGCTTATATCATCGACGGTTGGCTGGGGACGGAACTCGCCGGCAACGCCCAGCGCGTCCTTTCCTGGCAGAGCCGCACGCCGGTCTTCGATCTCATCGGCCAGCGCCTGCCCCAGACCATGACGGTGATCGGCACCGCCTATCTCGTCGGCGCCCTCATAGCACTTCCCATCGGCATCTATTCGGCCTACCGGCAATATTCCTGGTTCGACCAGCTCGGCACCTTCGTCGCGATGGTGGGCTCTTCGGTTCCGACATTCTTTACCGGAGTGCTTTTCATCATTGTCTTCTCGGTCAATCTCGGCTGGTTCCCCTCGATCTACGACACGACGCTGCAGGTGACCGACTGGGCTTCCTTCAAGACGCAGGTCATGCAGATGGTCCTGCCGGTCGCCGTGCTGGCACTTCACAATGCCACGGAGATCAGCCGCTACATGCGCTCTTCCATGCTTGAGAACCTCGGGCAGGATTACGTCCGCACCGCGCGCGCCAAGGGGCTGAACGAGCGCGTGGTGGTGCTGAAGCATGTACTCAGAAACAGCCTCATCCCGGTGGTGACGGTGATCGCGCTGGGCATTCCGACGATCTTCGGCGGCGCCATCATTGCCGAACAAGTGTTCAAGGTGAACGGGCTCGGCACCGCGCTGATCGGCGCGATCAACGCCAGCGACCTGCCCACGGTCCAGACGCTTACTTTCATCTTCGCCGTGCTGATCGTGTTCTTCAATCTGGTTGCCGACATCCTCTACGGCATCCTTGACCCGAGGATTCGCTATGACTGATGCCGCCGCCACCCTCATCGAAAAACCGCGCAGCCATTGGCGCGACGTCTGGATGCAGTTCAAGACCCACGGCGGCGCGCTCGGCGGGATGTTCGTCTTCCTCGCGCTGATCGCCTTCGTGGCCTTGGGGCCGCTCGTCTGGACGGTCGATCCGACCTATGTCAACCCCGATGCCGCCAAGATGATCATGACACGGAACAAGCCGCCCTCGTTCGAATGGCCGCTCGGTACCGACCAGCTTGGACGCGACATGCTGGCGCGGATGATGGCGGGCGGCCAGGTCTCGATAGCCGTGGGCCTCGTCGCCATGTCGATCGCCATCGTTCTCGGCACCACCGTCGGCGTGCTGGCGGGCCTCTTCAAACGGCTCGACGGACCCTTGATGCGGCTCACCGACATGGTTCTCGCCTTGCCGCTCCTGCCGCTGCTCCTCGTCATGGTCTTCCTCTTTCGCGATGCGCTGGGCCGGGCGCTCGGGACCGAGACCGGGACCTTCGTCCTGATCGTCGGCGCCATCGGCATGACCTCCTGGATGCAGGCGGCGCGGATCGTCCGCGGCGAGGTGCTGGCTCTGAAGGAGCGGGAATTCGTGCTGGCGGCGCGCTCCATCGGCACGCCGCCGCATCGCATGATCCTGCGGCATATCCTGCCCAACGTGATCTCGCCGGTGATGGTCGCGGCGACCCTGGGCATCGCCGGCGCCATCATCACCGAATCGGCGCTCAGCTTCCTCGGCCTCGGTTTCCCGCCCGATTTTCCGACCTGGGGGCGGCTCCTGTTCGAGGGGGTGGAGTACATGCAGCTCTATCCCGAGCGCGTGCTCTGGCCGGGGCTCGCCATCTCACTGACCGTTCTCAGCGTGAACTACATCGGCGATGGTCTGCGCGATGCGCTCGATCCAAGGATCAGGGGACGGTGAGCAGGGACTCTATTGCACCGGCATTGTTAGAGCGAATCCCGCCAAAGTTGAAGACTTTGGCGACAAGGACTTGCGCCAAGATATTGATTTGGCGCCGAATCCTTTTCGGCGAAGTGATTCCACTTCGCCGGGATGCGCGCTAGATCACGATGAGTTTGGATCGAATCGATCCAAGCTCATAAACGTGATCGATTCTTTAGATTAGCGCGGGAATTTTCGCGAAAAACCGGTATCCACTTTTTCGCATCCCGCGCTAGCGAAGCAAAGTCCGCGGCAGGAATGCCCGCGAAATGGCGATGTCACGG
>CAZICN010000096.1:10280-13599 GCA_964537655.1 uncultured Aestuariivirga sp. | reverse complement strand
GCGAATGATCATTGTGATAGACCCGTGGCCTTTGGCCTGACATCTCTTCCACGGCAGCGCTCATGCCGCCCTCGAACTGGTAGTAGTCGTCGGAATCGAGGAGGTCATGCTCGCGGTTGTCCTGGTTGTGGACGACCGCCTCGATGCGTTTGAGGCGCTCGGCGAAGGCGCGCTCGTCATGGGCGCCGGCATCGCGGGCGCCATAGGCGTAGGCACCCCAGGCGACATAGGCCCGGGCGAGGTCGGCGCGCTCGCTCCACAGTCGCTCGTCGATCATTGCCTGCAGGCCGGCGCCATAGGCTCCGGGCTTCGATCCGAAGATGCGAAAGCCGGCCGCATGTGCGGCATCAGCCGCGGATATGCCGGCTGCTTCGAGCGCATGCGCTTCGCCGCGCATGCGCTCCGCGACCGGGTTGTCCTCCGCCGGTTCGTCGAGGCTGCCCACGGCGCGAATGGCCTTGTCCAGAAGCTCGATCTGCGCCGGGAAGGCGTCGCGGAAGAAGCCCGAGATGCGCAAGGTGACATCGATCCGCGGCCGGCCGAGCTTCGGAAGCGGGATCACCTCATAACCGGTCACGCGCCAGCTCGACGGTTCCCATTGCGGCTTGACGCCGATGAGGGCCAGGGCCTGCGCGATGTCATCGCCGCCGGTGCGCATATTGGACGTGCCCCAGGCCGAGAGGCCGAGCGCTTGCGGGTAGCGGCCGAAATCCTGGAAATGACGGGCGAGGAGATCTTCCGCCGATTTCTGCCCGAGCGTCCAGGCGGTGGGGGTCGGCACCGTGCGGTTGTCGAGGGAATAGAAGTTGCGCCCGGTAGGAAGCACATCGAGCCTGCCGCGTGTCGGTGCGCCCGAGGGGCCGGGCGCCACGAAGCGGCCGGCGAGGCCCTGCAGGACCGCGGCGATCTCGCGGCCGCCCGAAGCCCGCAGACGCGGCCGGATGCTGGCGCCGATCCCGCCGATCACCTTGTCCGATTGCGAACCAATGCCGGCGAGGGCATCGACACAGGCAGCCGCCAGGATTTCGAGGCGCTCGACCGTGTCGCCACAGGTCCGCCAGGGATCGCCGGAAAGGCCGGCAAGCCGGCCGGGGCGGGGGCCAGTCCAGTCATCGCCCATGGCGCAGGTGAGCGGATCGAACGCGCCAAGCCCCAGGTCGTGTGCCAGAGCGCGGATCAGCGACTGGTCCGCGTCTTCGCCGAGCCCGCGCGGCACGCGGGTTAGCGCGACAAGGAGGTCGGTCTCGAGCCGCCCTTGCGGAGAGGTGCCCAGTACATGGAGCCCGTCGCGGATCTGCGCTTCCTTGAGATCGCATAAATAGGCATCGAGCTTCTGAAGATCGGTCGTCTCGTCGCCGGTAAAGCCGGCATCGATATCGAGCCTCTGGCTTCTGGTGAGGTCGAGGATATCGCGCTTCAGGGCATCGAGGCGGCGGCGGTCGAGGCCGGAAGCGAGATAGTACTCATCGACGAGGGCTTCGAGATCCTTGAGCGGCCCGTAGGTCTCGGCGCGAGTCAGGGGCGGAGTGAGGTGATCGATGATGACGGCTTGCGCGCGACGCTTGGCTTGCGTGCCTTCGCCCGGATCATTGACGATGAAGGGATAGAGATGCGGCAGCGGACCGAAGGCGATTTCAGGATAGCAGGACGACGACAGCGCCGCGGCCTTGCCCGGCAGCCATTCGAGATTGCCGTGTTTGCCGTTATGGATGACGGCCTGGGCCCTGAAATGATGGCGCAGCCAGAAATAGGTCGCGAGATAGCCATGCGGTGGCACCAGCGCCGGGTCATGATAGGTGGCCTTGGGATCGATATTGTAGCCCCGCGCCGGCTGGATCGCGACGGCGGCATGGCCGAGGAGCAGGACGGGCAGTTCGAAAGCGCCGGCCGAGAAGAAGGGGTCCTGCTCGGGCGCGCCCCAGCGCGTGGTGATCTGGCGCCGCACGGTTTCGGGCAGGGCAGCGAAGTGCGCCGCATAGTCGCCGACCGGGAGCCTGGCCGCGCCGGCATGCCTGTGGGCGTTGGTGCGGCCGCGCCGCAGGATTTCGATCAGCGCGTTGCCGTCTTCGGGAATCTCGCCGATCCGATATCCTTCGTCTCTCAGCGCCCGGAGAATTGCGATCGAGCTCGCCGGCGTGTCATAGCCGACACCATTGGCGATGCGCCCATCCTTGTTGGGATAGTTGGCGAGGATCAGGGCGATGCGCCGGTCGGCCGGCGCGGTGCGGCGCAACGCGATCCACGCGGATGCGAGATCGGCGACGAAGGCGATGCGGTCGGCGACCGGCCGGTAAGTGACGATCCGGCATTGCGTCGGCTCATCCCAATGATCATCCGCCTTGAAGGAGACGGCGCGCGAAAGTATGCGGCCATCGAGCTCGGGCAGGACGACATTCATCGCGAGGTCGCGGGCATTGAGGCCCTGAGGGCTGTCGCGCCATGCCGTTTCGCTCGAGCCCGAGAAGACGACCTGGAGCACC
Organism: uncultured Aestuariivirga sp.; assembly: GCA_964537655.1. Lineage (GTDB taxonomy): Bacteria > Pseudomonadota > Alphaproteobacteria > Rhizobiales > Aestuariivirgaceae > Taklimakanibacter. Next base: position 11,119 of record CAZICN010000096.1, on the reverse strand, counting down.
GGACAGTCATAGGGTGTGAAGGGCGTTTCGATCGCCGTGCTGCCGGATGAGACGGCGAAGGCGGTGGCGTTCAGGATGATGTCGGGCCGTGCCTCGTCCAGCGCGGTCCTGATGAATTTGGCGCTCTCTTCATCCTTGAGGCTCGTCACATAGACGGGCAGCGCCGTGATCTGGCGGTCCGCCAGGGCGTCGATGAGCGCATCGACCGGCGCCGTCTGGGCCCCTTCCAGCACCGAGCGGTAGAATATCAGCGCCGCTCGCGCGGGATTGGGAAAGGCGGTTCCCGCTTTCTCGCGAGAATCCCGCTCGCCGCCATAGTGACCGGCCTTGGCGAGGGGGCCAGGGTTGGCGGGGGCTTCGCCGCGCCCGAGAAAGTGCAGGCACAAACGCAGGAAGCCCTGCGCATTCGGCTGGCCGCCGGCAATGAGATACTGCCTGAGCCTTTCGCAATCGGCGGCCGGCAGGGTCGAATGCGCTGTGAGTTCGGGATCGGGATTGCTGTCGCCGGGCAGGATCACGAGAGCAATATCGCGATCACGCGCCAAGGCCTCGATCTCGGCCAGGCCATAGGCCCAGTATTGCGCCCCGCCGAGCAGGCGAAGGACGATGAGCTTCGCCTGATGAAGCGTCTTCTCGATATAGAGATCGACCGAGAGGTTGTGTTGAAGCTGAAGCAGATTGGCGAGGCGGAGCGTCGTATCACCGCTCGCGATCTCTCCCCAGGCGAGCGCCAGGGCGGCAAGCTCGCTGTCGGCGGCGGAAAGCACGACGATATCTCCCGATGTCTGGGCAAGGTCCACGGCCTCGGCCGCGCCGTCAATGACACCCGTCTGGGAGGC
>CAZICN010000096.1:6368-10180 GCA_964537655.1 uncultured Aestuariivirga sp. | reverse complement strand
CGCCGTTCATCCGCCCGCCAGGGGCGGTCGAAATAGCTGTTGAGCCTCGGGCCCACGGCCTGGATCAGGAGCCGCCCCGGCGCATCCTTGGCGGCGGCAAAACCCTTGAGTCTCAGGATGTCGTGGTCGGCGATCAGATCCCGGATGCGTCCCAGGAGCCCGTCGCGGCCGGCGACTTCGCCGAGCGAAATGACGAAGGTGACGAAGTCGTCATGGTCGTGCTGGACTTCGCCTTCCATCTCGTGATGCGAAAGACGGTTATGCATGTCGTCCTCGGCGGCCGAGGCGATGCCGAGAAGGGCCGCGGCATCGAGAGCGCCATGCTGGGCGGGAACGAGCTTGGTGCCCTTGCGGATCTGGCCCTTGAGGTCGCCCGAGAGCTTCTCGGTCTCATGCGCCGCGAGAAGATCGGTCTTGTTCAGCACGATCATGTCGGCGCAGTTGAGCTGATCCTCGAACAGTTCCTCGATCGGGTTTTCGTGGTCGAGATTGGGATCGGCGGCACGCTGCGCCGCCACCGCGTCCTCGTCGTCGGCGAAGCGACCTTCGGCCAGCGCCTTGGCGTCGACGACGGTGACGACGCCGTCGACGGTGACGCGCGATTTGATCTCCGGCCAGTTGAAGGCGCGCACCAGCGGCTGCGGCAGAGCGAGGCCCGATGTCTCGATGACGATATGCTCGGGCGGCCTGTCGCGGTCGAGGAGTTTCTTCATCGTCGGCACGAAGTCATCCGCGACCGTGCAGCAGATACAGCCATTGGCGAGCTCGACGACGTCCTCCTCGCGACAGACATCGTCGCCGCAGCCTTTGAGGATTTCGCCGTCGACGCCGATATCGCCGAACTCGTTGATGACAAGGGCGATCCGCCGCCCCTTGGCGTTCTGCAGGAGATGGCGGATCAGGGTCGTCTTGCCGGCGCCGAGAAAGCCGGTGATGACGGTGGCCGGGATTTTCTGCAATGACATCGTCAGGCCTCCTTGACGAAGCGGTCCATGGCGAGACCGAGGAAGCCGCCGATCGCCAGCCACATGAGGGCCGCCACCGCCAGCGTGTTGGCGGCAAAGGCCGCCGAGATGACGGCCGGCACCGCGCTTTCATGGGTGGGCGGCATCGGCGCGCCGATGATGTGGGGCAGGGCGACGAGCACGACCGCCACCACCTTTGCCCACATCTCCCGGCGCTGGGTGAACAGCCAGATCGCGATGCCGGTGGCAATGATGGTGCCGACCCACCAGACCTGGCGCGTCAGGAGATCGCCCGCTGGCATGCCGGGAAGTTCGGGCGGCAGGCTGGCCGCAGGCGCCAGATGCACCGCGAGGAAGCCGGCAAGGCCCCAGAGCAGGCCGTTGCGCGGCGTGATCCTGATGCCTGACAGCAGGCTTATGCCGGCCAGCATGGCGGCAAAGCCGGCCCCGGCGATGATGCTGGTGAGGAAGGTGTAGAAGGTACGTTCCGTGCCATCGCCGGGCGCCCAGGACGTGTCTTCGGCCGGCGCTTCGGCAGCGGGAGTCTGTGCCGATTCGCCGGTCATGGTGGTTGCCGCCGCGGCGCCATGGTCATGTGAATGACCATCGCCGGCAGTCTCATATTTTTCAGCTTCGAGAATCAATGGCGTGAGCCGCACATGCTGGACCGCACCATAGAACAAGCCAGCCGCGATCCCTGCAAGGAGCGCGGCGAGGATCACTCGCCCGATCATGTTGATACCTGCTTAGTGGCAGGGAAAGCCGATGGAGTGACGCGTGTCATGCGCCGCATTGTGCAGATTGTCGGCCTGGGCGAGCCCAACGCCGAAAACCAGCAGCAAGCCGAACGCCATCACGCTCAAGCCGGCGGCCACACGCTGTGAAATGGTCAGGGAAGTGGAAAGACGATCCGTAGTCATGAGCGTAACACCCTCCGTGTGCTCAACATCAAGATGAGGGCAGGGCCCTCGGTGGACGCGGCAGGTCTCCTGACTTGCGGCTTGGGCGGATGCACGCGGCCTTCCCGGTTGCCCAGTGGCCAATTCTGCGTACGTCCTCACCGCTCACAGTTGCGGGGGCAGTCACGGTTTTGGCCCCGATTGGGTCATCCGCACCGTGTTCCCTGTTCGGTTTCTAGCCTCATGGCATCGAAACACCGCGAACCGCATGCGTGCCATGCCCGTAACAGCCCGTCAAGTCTCGGCTTTTTCGGACCGTTCACAGCAGTCTCTTCCTATTGCTTTTTTGGGTTTGAGCAAGGTATATTGATTGAACGTTCAATTAGAAAAGGAGGGCCACAATGAACGCGATCGACCTCGTGACGCCGAACCGTCTGACGGACGAAGAGCGTGGCGGCCTTCCGCCCTGGACCTATTTCAACAAGGAACTCTTCCAGGTCGAGCAGGATGAGCTCTTCCGCCGCCACTGGCAGCTCGCCTGCCATGTGAGCGATGTCCCCAGGGATGGCGACTGGACCACCTTCGATATCGCCGGTGAACGCGCCCTCATCGTGCGCGGCAAGGACAATGTCGTGCGCGCCTTCCACAATGTCTGCCGTCATCGCGGATCGCGCGTGGTGGCGGGCGAGAGTGGGCGCTGCAAGAGCGCCATGGTCTGCCCGTTCCACGGCTGGTCCTACAATCTCGACGGCACGCTGCGCGCCGTGCCCAAGGCCAAGACCTTCCCCAAGCTCGATCCCGTCACGCATGGCCTCGTGCCGCTCGAACATGAGATCTGGCATGGCTTCGTCTTTGTGCGCTTCAAGCCGGGCCCGCAGGGGTCGGTCGCCGAGCACATGGCGGCGCATGAAGCGGAGGCATCGGGCTACAAGCTCACCGACATCAGGCCTTATGCGCCGCAGACCCGCGACATCCTGGAGGTGAACTGGAAAGCCGTCCGAGATGTGGACAATGAGGGCTATCATGTGCCGATCGCCCATCCGGCGCTCTACGACCTCTATGGCCAGGACTATCACGATGGGCGGCCGCATAAGGGGATTTCGCGCTCGGAGGGCCGCATCAGCGGCGTGTCGCCGCGGTTCTGGAGCGTGCGCAACTATGTGAAGCACCGCCCGGACATGGAGCATCTGCCGGAAGAGGCGAAGGGACGCTGGGTCTATCTCGGCATGTTCCCCAACCTGGTGATCATGCTCTATCCCGACCTCATCGGCTTCTATCAGGAGTTGCCGATCGAAGTGGGCAAGACCGTGCAGCGCATGGCCTATTACGCGCCGCAGAAGGACGGCCGCGAGGCGAAGGTGGCGCGCTATCTGGCGCATCGCATCGACCGCGTGACCGGCGCGGAGGACGCGCAGCTCATCAAATGGTCGTGGGAATCGATGCAGTCCTCGGGCTTCTCGAGCATGATCCTGTCCGATCTCGAAGCCGGCGTGCGCGACTATCACGACAAGCTGCGCCAGACGGTCCCGGTCGCGGCGCTCAATGATGAGCCGGCGAGAGGCCAGGTCGAGACGATCAACCAGACGCTGCTCTCGGCCCGCAACTGAAGGACGCACATTAGCCCCCCTTGCAGGCCGAAAGCCGGGCATGGCACAGTCGTGTTCCGACAAGAAGCCTGAGGGAGGATAACAATGAAAACGGCGAAATGGATGTCTGCTGCATGCACGGCCGGTGCCGCGATGCTGCTGGCGGCGGGCCTGGCCTCGGCCGCCGAGAAGATCGTCATCTCGAACTGGGATGGCTATATGCCCAAGGATCTGCCCGAAAAGTTCAAGGCCGAGACCGGCATCGAGGTCGAGGTCGCGGTGCATGCGACCAATGAAGAAATCATGGGCAAGGTCGTGGCGTCGAAGGGCGAGGGCTATGACGTGCTCTTTGTTTCATCGCC
>CAZICN010000096.1:0-6268 GCA_964537655.1 uncultured Aestuariivirga sp. | reverse complement strand
GAGCTCGCTATGGGCATGTCGGTCAACGAAACCGATCCGGCCAAGCTCGACCAGGTGAAGGCGCAACTCATCGAGACCAAGAAGACGCTGCTCGCCTATGACGACACGACCTTCTATTCGAAGCTCGTTTCAGGTGAAGCCTCGCTGGTCCAGGCCTGGGACGGCTGGTGCAACTACGGCATCGCCGAGAAGCCCGAGATCAAGTACGTGATCCCCAAGGAAGGCTCCGATCTGTGGGTCGACACGATGGTCGTCGTCGAAGGCTCGAAGAACAAGGAAGCCGCCTATAAGTTCCTCGACTACATCCTGAAGGCCGACACCGGCAAATGGGTGGTCGAGAACATCATGTATAAGACACCGAACAAGGCGGGCATGGAAGCGATCGACAAGACCATGCTGGAGAAATATCCGAACATGGCCATCGCGCCGGCGGACCTTCTCAAATATGAGCAGCTGCGCGACCTGGGTGACGGCATGAAGAACTTCTCCAAGGTCGTCACCGAAATCCTGTCGGCGAAATAACGCTACCTGGCCGAGCGGTCGGGATCGTTTCCCGATCGCTCCGCTTCACCGGTGTCATGCCGCAAAGACTGGCTTCCTGGTTATTGATGCTTCCCGGCCTGGTTTGGCTCGGCATCCTCATGGTGGTGCCATGCGCCATCATCCTGGTCACCGCTTTCTATGAGCGCGGCACCTATGGCGGGGTCGACTGGTCGGTCTTCACCTTCGCCAATTTCGTACGCGCTGGCGAATGGCTCTACCTGTCGATCTTTCTCGATTCGTCACGTATCGCCGCGCTTGCGGCCTTCTTCGCGCTGCTGATCGGCTATCCGGCGGCCTACGCCATCGCGAAATCGGCGCCTCGCCACCAGACGGCGCTGCTGTTCCTCGCCATGCTGCCTTTCTGGACCAACTATCTGATCCGCACCTATGCCTGGATCGTGCTGCTCAACCCGACCGGGCTCATCAACAATTTCCTCCAGTGGACCGGGTTGACGGATGCGCCGCTGCCCATCCTCTACAACGAGTTCGCGGTGATCCTGGGGCTCGTCTACAACTATGTGCCCTTCGTCATCCTCGCCGTCTATTCGGCCCTGCAGCGCCTCGATCCGTCCTATGCCGAAGCCTCGCGCGATCTCGGCGCCAGTGCGGCGACAACCTTCTGGCGGATCACGCTGCCCCTGACCGCGCCCGGCGTGGCGGCAGGCGCTGTCTTCGTCTTCGTTCTCTCGATCGGCAATTTCATCACCCCGGACCTCCTGGGCGGCGGCAAGTTGCAGATGGTCGGCAATCTCATCTATGACCAGTTCCTGACGGCGCGCGACTGGCCTTTCGGGTCCGCCCTCTCCGTCATCCTGATCGCCGTCATGCTGCTCTTGCTCTTCGCCCAGGCGCTCGCCGCCAACCGGGCGCGCGGGGAGGGGCACGCCCATGCGTAGGGCCTACCTCGTCGTCGTCTATGTCTTCCTTTACACGCCGATCGCCGTGCTGATGATCCTGTCCTTCAACAAGGCGGGACTGCCCACCGCCTGGACCGGTTTCTCGACCGAATGGTACGGCCGCCTCGTCGAAAGCCCAAGGATCATCGCCGCCGCCAGGAACTCGCTGGTCGTGGCATTGGCCTCGACCCTGATCGCGACCGCAATCGGCACGCTCCTGGCGCTGGGCGTCGAGCGGCGCAAGGCCTCGGCCGGCCTCGATGCGCTGCTGTTCACCCCGATGATCATTCCCGATATCGTGCTGGCCATAGCGCTTCTGTCCTTCTTCACCCTGGTGAAATTCACCCTAGGCCTCCATTCGATCATCCTGGCGCATGTCGTCTTCAACATCGCCTTTGTCTGCGCGGTTGTCCGGGCGCGGCTCAAGAGCTTCGACTGGTCGCTGACCGAAGCTTCGCGCGATCTGGGTGCGGGCGTGGTGGCGACCTTCCGGCATGTCACTTTCCCGCTGATCTGGCCGGCGGTGATCGCGGCAGCACTTCTGGCTTTCACTTTGTCGATCGATGAATTCATCATCGCCTATTTCACGGCCGGTGCGGGGCAGGGCTCGACCACCCTGCCGATGCAGATCTATGCCATGATCCGCTTCGGCGTGACGCCCGAGATCAACGCGATGGCGACGATCGTGCTGCTCATCAGTTTCATCCTGGTCCTGCTGGCGCAGCGGTTCAACCGCGGCAGCGTGCCGGGCACGTGATAGTCTGTTAAAGGAGAGGCGAAGGGGATTGCATCATGGCTAAGAAGGCAGTGAAGAAGAAGGCGGCCAAAAAGGCGGCGAAGAAGGCCGCTCGGCGCAAGGCGTCGAAGCAGCCGAAAAAGGTGATCGCGCTCTTCCCGGAGGCGGCTTTCGGGCCGGCGCTCAATTCGGTCGGCATCGGCCAGGCCCTGGAGAAGCTCGGCCACAAGGTGGTGTTCCTGTCCGATCCGGGCTTTCTCGATGTCTATAAGGGCTATGGCTTCGAGGCCCATCCGGTGAACCTGTCGGAGCCGCTGCCGCCCGAGGAAATGGCGAAGTTCTGGGTCGACTTCATCAACGGCCACATCCCGAACTTCCGCAAGTCCCCCTATGACCAGATCGACAATTACGTGAAGGGCTGCTGGGAGATGATCGTCGAGACCGCCAAATGGGCCGAGAAGGATCTGCCGGGCGTGCTCGACAGGATCAAGCCGGACGTCGTCTGCGTCGACAATGTCATCCTGTTCCCGGCGATCAAGCACTATGCCCGCGACAACGGCAAGCCGTGGGTCAGGGTCATATCCTGCTCCGAGAACGAGATCGAGGATCCGGATATCCCGCCGCATCTGTCGGGCTGCGGCGAGAAGGACAAAACGGGGTTTGCGCGCTACCGCGACCGCTTCAACGCGGTCATCAAGCCGATCCATGACAACTTCAACCAGTTTCTGAAGAGTGTCGGCGAAGCGGAATATCCGATCGGACAATTCTTCGAAGCCTCGCCGCACATGAACCTGCTGCTCTATCCCTCGGCCGTGAAATTCAAGCGCCGCCACAAGCTTTCGGCGAAACAGTTCCAGTATCTCGAGGGCTGCGTGCGCAAGGACGCGCCCTACAAGGTGCCCAGGTTCAGGAAGAACAACGACAAGCCCTTGCTCTATGTGAGCTTCGGATCGCTCGGCTCGGGTGATGTCGATCTCCTGAAGCGGCTCATCGCGACCATCGGCAAGCTGCCGGTGAGAGCCCTGGTAAATGTCGGTGACTATATGGACCAGTACGCCGACATGCCGCCCAATGTGCATATCGACAAATGGTATCCGCAGCCTTCGGTGATCCCGCTGGTCGACGGGGTCATCCATCACGGCGGCAACAACTCGTTCACCGAGTGCCTGTATTTCGGCAAACCCGCCATCATCATGCCCTATGTCTGGGACGGCCATGACAATGCGACACGGGTTCAGGAAACGGGCCATGGCTTCAAGCTCGATCGTTATGAATGGACGGACGACGAGATGGCTGACCGCATCAAGACCATGCTGACCGACAAGAAGATGAAGGCGAAACTCAGGAAGACGTCGAAGGACATGCGCAAGCAGAAGGGGCCGGCCAAGGCCGCGAAAGTCATAGACGGGCTCCTGCGCCGTAAGAAGGCCGCCTGATGTCGAAGGGGCTGAATTCTACGGCGCCGCATGTCGCCGACCCTGCCCGCTATGCCGGGCCGCTCAGGGATTGGGGCCATCAGCCCGATCCGATCGCCGGCAATTCCAAGAGTGACGGCGTGCTCTTGCACAAGGGGCCTGGCGGCCAGCCGGAAGCGGGCCTGTGGCAATGCACGCCGGGAACCTGGCCCTTGTCGATCCCGCGCGATGAACTGTGCTACTTCGTCTCGGGGAGAGCGACCTACACGCATCAATCGGGTGAAACGATCGAGGTCGTGCCGGGGACGGCCGTGCTGTTCCCGGCCGGCTGGACCGGCATTTGCGTGGTCCACGAGACGATGCGCAATGTCTATATGCTGAATTAGGAGAGAGAATGCCGACCAATCTGAACTCATCCGCACCCCATATAGTCGATCCGGCGAATTATCCGGGCCCGTTCAAGGACTGGGGCGTCATCCCGACCATGATCGAGGGCCAATCGCGCACCTCCGGCATCGTCCTGCACAAGGGCCCGGAAGGGCAGAGCGAGACCGGCATCTGGATCTGCACGCCGGGCTACTGGAACTGCCATGTCACCAAGGACGAATTCTGCCACTTCCTCCTGGGCCGCTGCACCTATACCCATGAAAGCGGCGACGTCATCGAGATCGGTCCCGACACCACGGCGTTCTTCCCGCAGGACTGGAAGGGCACATGCCGGGTGCATGAGACGATCCGTAAAGTCTACATGATCCGGTAGCGCCCCGGATGCACTTCGAGCCGTCAGCCGGACAGATCTTCCGCGCCAATGAGTGGGTGACGCCGGCCGGGACAGGGTTCCGTGACATCGTCAACCCCGCAGATCTCAGCATCGCTGGTCGGATTGCCCTTACGACACCAGAGACCGTGGAAAAAGTGGCGCACGAAGCCTTGGCGGCGCAGCGTCAGTGGAAGCGCGTCGACGCCAAGACGCGGGCAAGGTTGTTGCATGAGGTTGCGGACTCGATTTCGAAGGCGGACATGCACGATGTCGCGAGGCTCATGGTGCTGGAAATGGGCAAGCCCTATCCGGAAGCGGTGGGCGAGCTCCTGAACGTGGCGCCCGCTTTCCGCTATTTCGCCGAGATGGCGCGTGATGAGGCGGGCAAGGTCGCGGGCACCACACAGGCGGGCTCGTTCCAGTTCTCGCGTTATGAGCCCTATGGCGTCTCCGTCCACATCATGCCGTTCAATTTCCCGATCCTGCTGATGTGCTGGACGGTGGCGGCTTCGCTCGCGGCCGGCAATGCCTGCATCGTCAAGCCCGCCGAGGCGACGAGCCTGTGCACGCTCGCCTTCATGGAGCATTTCCGCAAAGTGCTGCCGCCCGGGCTTGTGTCCTGTCTCACCGGCGGCGCCGATGTCGCGCAGGCGCTGATCCGCTCGCGCCATACCCATGCGGTCGCCTTCACCGGCAGCGTCGCGAGCGGCAAGGCCGTCGCCATGGCCTGCGCCGAGCGGTTCAAGCCGGCCATCATCGAGGCGGGCGGCAATGATCCGATGATCATTTCCGAACACGCCCCGCTCGACGTGGCGGTGCCCGGTGCCACCATGGCGGCCTTCCATCTGTCGGGCCAGATCTGCACGTCGTCGGAACGCTTCTTCGTGCATGAGAAGGTGCATGATGAATTCGTCGATCGCCTGGCCGTCATGGCGAGCAGGTTGCGGATCGGCCCGGGCCTCGAAGAGACGGAAATCGGGCCACTGGTTTCGGAAGCGGCGCGCGCCAAGGTGATCCGTCTCGTCGCCGGGGCGCAGGAGCAGGGTGCGAAGATCGTCTGCGGCGGCAGGGTGCCCCCTGGCCGCAATGTCGGCTGGTTCTATGAGCCGACCATCCTCACCGGCTGCAGGCCTGAGATGACGGTGATGCGCGACGAGATATTCGGCCCCGTCGCCGCGATCTGCAAGGTCTCCTCCTTTGCCGAGGCGCTGGCTTTGGCCAATGACAGCGACTTCGGCCTCGGCGCTTCGGTGTTCACCACCGATCTCAAGGAAGCGATGCAGGCCGCCGAAACGCTCGAGGCCGGCATGGTCTGGGTGAACAACCCGCTCATCGACAATGACGCCTTGCCGTTCGGAGGCTGGAAGATGTCGGGGCTTGGCCGCGAACTCGGCCGCCAGGGGCTCGACGCCTTCCGGCGCTCGAAGATGGTGGTCATCGACCACGAACCCGCCGTGCAGGACTGGTGGTATCCCTATCCGAAGGACTGGTTCTACAAAGGCAAGGGCCGCATCTAGCGGCCCTTGTCGTATTCACTTCACGATGATGTTCGCGAATTGCCAGGGATCGCGGCGGTCGATGTCCTCTTCGAACAAGGTCTGCCGGTCGGTGAGCGGCGTCCAGTCGGTATAGACGCCCGTCATCTGGCCGAGATAGGGCAGCTGGATATCGAGGCAACGGCGGAAATCCATCTCGTCCGTCTCGACGACGCCGGCCTTCGGGTTCTCGATCGCCCATACTATGCCGGCAAGGACGGAACTCGTCACCTGCAGGCCGGTGGCGTTCTGGTAAGGCGCGAGCTTGCGCGCCTCCTCGATGGTGAGCTGCGAGCCATACCAGTAGGCGTTCTTCTTGTGGCCGTAGAGCAGGACGCCCAGCTCGTCGCGCCCGTCGATGATCTCGTCCTCCTCGAGGATGT
>CAZICN010000095.1:0-13645 GCA_964537655.1 uncultured Aestuariivirga sp. | reverse complement strand
CTTGAATTCGACGGTGAGGTTTTCGATGTCGAGCAGGGGCATTCTCGTCAACCTTTCGCGCGTCGCCGGTATGGCAACATTCCCAGCGAGATAAACTCTTCGCGAAAAAATCTTGTTTTTTCAATCATTAAGCTTCTTAACCCAGGCTGTGGATGTAAGCGAGTCATTGGAATTTCATGTTCATTTCCCTATAATAGGGGAGGAGACGAGAACCATGTCACAGCATCCTAAACCGATAGACCCTCTCAAGCCCATTGACGGTCCCACCGGACCGAAGCCGAGCTATTGATCCAGGGACGCGTTGATCGCGTCCATGGCTCGTTTCGCCAGCTTCTGCGCATAGATGTTCAAGTCGATATAGTCCTTGTACATCTGAATTTTACGATCTTTATCCAAGCCCTGAAACCGGTCGCTGCGCAGATCGTCGACAAACAGCGCAATTGTGGTGACCTGCGTATAGTAGAGAACCACGGGATCGATGACATTCGCCGGCAGAATGGAGATGTCTTTCGCAATCGCAGTGTAGATCAAAGCATGCGAGTCGCGAGGAACGAATGGTGTGTATGGCGTCCTGCTGCTGGACGCACGGATTTTAGCTGCGACTGTCTTGGCGTAGTGGTCGAAATCGATGCTGGCGAGACGCGCGTGATTGCTTCGGATCTCCGCCCGCAAAGCTCTCTGGACATCTTCGACGCGCTCGGTGCGTTGTTCAGCATCCTTTCGTTTGTCACGTTGGATGGTGATGAACCAGCCGATCGCCGTCGCTATCGATGAAATGACGGCGGCAATGATGGCGGGGCCGATCCATGCCGACATCGTCAGCTCCGCTTGAGCCGCGGATCGAGCGCGTCGCGCAGGCCGTCGCCCATGAGATTGATGGCGAGCACCGTGATCAGGATGGCGATGCCGGGCAGCGCCATGACCCAGGGATGCGAGGTGATGAGATCGCGCGCATCGGCCAGCATGGTACCCCATTCGGGGGTTGGCGGCTGGGCGCCGAGGCCCAGGAACCCAAGGCCCGCAGCCTCCAGAATGGCGTCCGAGACACCAAGCGCCGCCTGCACGATGAGCGGCGGCAGACAGTTCGGCAGCACCGTCACGAACATCAGCCGGAACGGGCCGACGCCCGCCACCTTGGCGGCGGTGACATAGTCCTTCGACAGTTCGCTCAAGGCCGAGGCGCGCACCAGGCGCACATAACGCGGCAGATAGACGATGGTCACCGCAATGATGGTGTTGGTGAGGTTGGGGCCGATGATGGCCACGATCAGGATGGCAAGCACCAGGCTCGGGATCGACATGATCAGATCCATGATGCGCAGGATGATCACGTCGAGGACGCCGCCGAACCAGGCGGCAGCGAGGCCAAGCGCGACGCCGATGATCATCGATACCGTCATCACCGAAAGACCGATGAACAGCGAGATGCGGCTGCCATACATCAGGCGGGACAGCATGTCGCGGCCGAGCGGGTCGGTGCCCAGGGGATAGGTCCAGCTGCCGCCCTCGACCCAGACCGGCGGCAGCTTGGTGAAGCCGCGATATTGCTCGAGAGGGTCATGCGGCGCCAGGAAATTGGCGAAGATGGCGATGAAGATGACAATCGACACGACGATGAGACCGATGACGGCGCCGCGGTTCTCGCGGAAGGACCGCCAGAAGGCGAGGAGCGGGCTGGGGGGCGCCGCGGCGCGCGCCGGTGCGGGCAGGGTCACGTCAACGGGCATGGCGGATCCTCGGATTGATGAGGCCATAGGTGAGATCGACCAGCAGATTGACCACGATGACGATGCTCGAGATCAGCATGATGCCGCCCTGCAGGGCCGGATAGTCGCGCCGGCCGATCGATTCGATCAGCCATTTGCCGACGCCAGGCCACGAGAAAATGGTTTCGGTAAGGACGGCGCCCGCGAGCAACGAGCCGACCGAAAGCCCGATCACGGTGACAACCGGGATGAGCGCGTTGCGCAAGGCATGGATGCCGACCACGCGATAGGGCGGCAGGCCCTTGGCGCGGGCGGTTCGCACATAATCCTCTTCCAGAACTTCGAGCATCGAGGAGCGCGTCATGCGCGCGATGATGGCGAGCGGGATGGTTCCGAGCACGATGGTCGGCAGGATGAGATGGCGCACCGCATCCAGGAAGGCGCCCTTCTGGCCGGAGATGAGGCTGTCGATCAGCATGAAGCCGGTGACCGATGGGTAATAATACTTGATGAGATCGACGCGTCCGGAGACCGGGGTGAGGCCCAGCGTGATCGAGCTGATGAGAATGAGGATGAGGCCCCACCAGAAGATCGGCATGGAATAGCCGGTGAGGGCAAGGCCCATCAGGGTCTGGTCGTAGATGCCGCCGCGACGCGAGGCGGCAATGACGCCGGCCGGGATGCCGATGAGCGTCGCGAACAGAAGCGCGCAGAAGGACAGCTCGACGGTGGCCGGAAACAGATGGAAGAACTCCTGCAGCACGGGGTTCTTGGTGATGATCGAGACGCCGAAATCGCCGTGCGCCAGGCCCCAGATATAGTCGAGGAACTGCTTCCAGATCGGCTGGTCGAGGCCCATCTCGTGGCGAAGCTCGGCGAGCCGCTCCGGCGAAATGCCGCGTTCACCGCGCCGCACCTCGATCGGGTCGCCCGGCACGAGGCGGATCATCATGAATGTGACGAACATCAGCGCCAGGAATGTCGGCACTGTGAGCGCCAGGCGGCGCAAAAGAAATCGGATCATGGCTTTTGGCTATGGAGAAGCGGGGCGGTGTGGGCCGCCCCGCTTCAGTTCCGTCATTCGGCGATATCGACGCCGTAGAATTCGTGGCGCCCGAAGGGGCTGATCTTGTAGTCAGACACCTTCTTGCTCACCGGCTCGAAGACCGTCGAATGGGCGATCTGAACCTGCGGCGCCTCTTCCTTCATATAGACCTGCATCTCCTCATAGATCTTGGTGCGGTCGGCCTTCTCCGACAGCTTGCGCGCCTGCAGGAGCTTGTCGTCGAAGTTCTTGTCGCACCACTTGGAGATGTTCTGTCCGCCTTCGCGGGCGCCGGCGCAACCGAGCAGGAAGAAGAAGTTGTCCGGATCGCCATTGTCGCCGGTCCAGCCGAGCAGGCCCATCTGGTGCTCGCCCTGCTGCAGACGCTTGCGGTATTCGCCCCACTCAAAGGACTTGAGCTCGACCGTGATGCCGACCTTGGCGAGGTCCGCCTGCATCATCTCCGCCATGCGCTTGGCATTCGGATTGTACGGGCGTTGCACCGGCATCCACCACAGATCGCTCTGCAGGTTCTCGACGCCGGCGGCCTTCAGCATCTCCTTGGCCTTCTCCGGATTGTACTCATAATCCTTCACCGCGTCATCATACGACCAGATGGTCGGCGGGATCAGGTTCTTGGCCTTCTGGCCGGCGCCCTGATAGACCTCCTTCAGGATCGAGTCGCGGTCGATGGCCATGTTGATCGCCTGGCGGACTTCCTTCTTGTCGAAGGGAGCCTTGGTCACGTTCAGAGCGAGATAGCCGATATTGAGGCCGGCCTGGTTCATCAGGTTGATGTTCTCGTCCTTGCCCATGGCTTCGAGATCGGCCGGGTTCGGATAGCCCATCACGTGGCATTCACCAGCCTTGAGCTTGGCATAACGCGCCGTCGCATCGGGGGTGATGGCATAGATGAGATCGTCGATCTTGGCCTTGCCGCCCCAATAGGCGTCGAAAGCCTTGAAGCGGATCACCGCGTCCTTCTGGTAGTCGACGAACTGGAACGGGCCGGTGCCGACCGGGATTTGGTCGAACTGCTCGGGTGTGCCCTTGTCGAGCAGGTACTTGGCATATTCGGCCGATTCGATGGTGCCAAAGTCCATGGCGAGATTGGCGAGGATCGGCGCATTCGGCTCGTTGAGCGTCATCTTCACCGTCAGGTCGTCGATCTTCTCGATCGACTTCAAGAGATCGGGCATGCCCATGTCGTTGAAGTAGTCGAAGGCGCCGCCCGACACCTTGTTATAGGCATGGTCGGCTTTCCACTGGCGTTCGAACGACCAGATGACGTCGTCGGCATTGAAATCACGCGAAGGCGTGAAGCCGTTGACGCCCGAATGGAACTTGACGCCCTTGCGCAGCTTGAAGGTGACCACGAGGCCATCGGGGGAAACTTCGTAGGCTTCGGCAAGCGACGGCACGACATTGGTCGAGCCGCGCTCGAACTCGACGAGCTGATTGAAGACCGGACGCGCCGCATCGAGGCTGGTGCCGGTGGTGTTGAGGGCTGGGGTGAAGTTTTCCGGCGAGCCTTCCGAGCAATAGACCAACGATTTGGCCTGGGCGCCGCCTGCCGCCAGCATCGTGCTGACCAGCAATGCCGATGCCAGCGTTGTAATTCGTTTCATGTAGTCCTCCCTGGTAGGTCCGTTTAGCGCCTCATTCATTCAAGGCGTGGCGCATATAAGCAGCTTTTTCGGCAGAAGTGAACTGACCGGCTAAACGGGGTGAATGGCGGGATTTCTCAGTCTATTCCCGGGTTTCGTATTATACTTTCGGAGGATTTACCGGCCCTGCCGGCCTCGATCTCGGGCACCACGGCGATGCTCAATTTAAGGCCGTGCAGCAGCTTGCCCAGGGCTTCCTTGAGGCGGGCGAGCTGATCGGCGCTGGGCGGTGTCGGGCAGACGACCCGAAAAACAGCGTCCTCGCGGGTCGTCTGGATGAGCTGCCACTCGCGATGGTCGAGAATGGGCACGAACAGCCTCGCTGCGACGCTTGGATAGAAGAGGTCGCCATCGGGGCTGCGGAAAAGATTGCGCTCGCGCCCGACCACCCGCGTGATGCCGCGCAGGCCATCGCCCGCGGACCGGCGATCCATGATGGCGAAATCGCCCGGCGCATAGCGGATAAGAGGCGTGGCATGATTATACACGGGCGTCAGCACAACGCGGCCCGGGCGGTCGGCCGTTTCGCCCAGGCACTCGAAGAAAACATTCTCCTCGCAGATACGCAACAGGCCGGCCTTGTCTTCGAAGGCAACAGCGCCGGCTTCTGATGTCGCATAGGCTTCGATCAGCTTGATGGCGAGTTCATGCGCAAGACGCGCGCGGGTTTCGGGATGGATGACCTCGCCGGTCAGGACCGCGACGCGCAGATTACGGAAGGCCTTGGCCGTGTCGAAATCGAGCCAGGCCAAGAGCTGGTTCGGATAGGTGACGAGATGGGTAGGGGCCGTCTTTTCGAGGAGGGCGATCTGTTCTCCGGCCGGCAGATGCAAGGGAATGGTGACGCTGCCCGATGTCGTCTTTTCGCCGAGATCGGCCGGCGCCGAGCGCACCACCGCGACAGTCCCGATGGCGCCCTTGTCATGCCAATCGATGGCGCGGCCGAGAAGGGCGCTCGAGGCGATGCGGCTGAGCATCGTGCGCCGGAAGCTGAACGGGACGCCGGTCGAGCCCGAGGTCATGTCCTCGGTGCAAGGGAGCATCTCGGGCGGCAGCCAGTCGGCATTGAGGCCGGCTTCATTGTCTTTTGCTTCGCGGCGCGTCAGGATCGGGAGATCGGCCCAACGCGACCAGTCGATCGATCCGTCGGAGCGGAAAACCGGGTCGAGGCGGCCGCTGTCGCGATAGAACGGGACATGCGCGCGGGCGTGGTGCAGCAGGCGCTCGAGGAGCCGGCGCTGGTGGTCGATGATCTTCTGGCGCGGGAAAGCCTGGCTCTTCAGAAGATTTTTGTACAACTGCTCGGTGAGGGCCGCCTCGTTCACATTAGTTCTCGTCACTTGCTGGGTTCCGCAGGCCTATGCTACGGAAAGGAAATTATCCAGGGGAATCGGGGTTTTGATGGCCAATTGCCGGCTGCAGTCCAGACTGATCGCGGCAGCACTCGTCGCCTCCAGCGCCGGCGTGGCCCAGGCGCAGGAAACCGATTGGACGGGCTTCTATGCCGGCGTCCATGCCGACTATCTGTGGGGCGAGCCGACCGTCAAGGGGCCCGCCGATGCCATCGATCCGGATATCGATGGTTTCGGCGGCGGCGCACAAGCCGGCTTCAACTATCAGTTCGAGCAGTTCCTGATCGGTGTCGAGGCGGACATCACCGGATTCGATGCCGACGGTGAAGTCTTCAACATCAGGATCCCGAGCAATTCCGAAGGGATCACCGTCGATCTCGATTGGCTGGCGACGTTGCGGGCGCGCGCCGGGTTCGTTTTCGACAGTCTCCTCGTCTATGGCACGGGCGGCTTTGCCTGGGGCGGCGGCGACAGCGACTATTTCGGCTTGGGCAACCCTCCTGGCACAGATCTCTCTTTGTCCGGTTACACGATCGGCGGTGGTGCCGAGTACCTGCTGAATGATCGCCTGTCGGTCAAAGCCGAGTATCTCTATGTCGATCTCGACGAAGACGATTTGAACGCGCCGTTCGAGTACACGGATGCAGGTATCGAGGCCAATATCGTGCGCCTCGGCGTCAACTACAATCTGGGCGTGCCGTAGCTACCGCATCTTGATCTAGCTGAAGCGGGCAGGCGAGATCTCCCGAAGGCTGAGGCCTTCTCTCTCTATATATGCCGGCATTGCGCCAGCCTTGACCATCGCGGCGGCGAGTTCGCCCAGAGCCGGTGACGTCTGGATGCCATAACCGCCCTGGCCGATCAGCCAGAAGAAGCCATCGGCCTTGTCGTCGAAGCCGAGGACCAGATTGCCGTCCGGCGCAAAGGACCTGAGGCCTCCCCAGCTGCCTTCGAGCCGCGTCACCTCGATATCGACCGCTTCCTGGAAGCGGGCGATCCCTTCGGCGAGTGTCATGTCATCGGCATAGGCGTCATGCGGCTCGACCGGTTCGGCCTCGGCGGGCGATACCAGCAGCCGGCCGCCGGAGGGCTTCGCATACCAGGTCTCGCCGACATCGCCGACAAAGGACCAGTCCATGACCTTCATGTCCGCGGCGACCGGGACGACGGCCATGCTGCGCCGCTTCGGCTGCAGGCCCTTGGGCGCGATGCCAGCGCGCCTGGCGATCACATCGCCCCAGGCGCCGGCGGCATTGACGAGGATTGGCGCCGCGAAGGCGCCTTGCGGTGTCGTGGCCTGCCAGGCGCCGTCCCGACGCTCGATCTTCTCGACCGGCGCCTTGCAGACGATCTCGCCGCCTTGCGCCTTGATCAGCCGCAGAAAGCCCTGATGCAGAAGGTCGACGTCGATATCGGCCGTCGTCGGATCGAGCATGGCGTGCCGGGCATAGCTTTCCCTGAGCGGCGGGAACTGGCGGCGCGCTTCGGCAAAGGAAATTTCCGTGAAATCGACGCCGGATTTCAGCAGCTGTTCGGCCGCGCTCTGCTGGTGATCGGGCACGACGAAGACGGTCTGGCGCGGCGAAACCAGCGGTGCCGAGGCAAAACCCTGGGGCGGTGTCTCGAAGAAGCCGCGGCTGGCGCGCGTCAGGGCGCGGATCGGGGCGGGGCCGTAGTTGGGCTCATAGGTCGCGGCCGACCGGCCCGTCGAGTGATAGCCGGGGCGCTCTTCCATTTCGAGGACCGCAAGCTTGTGGTCGCGCGCGAGGTTGGCCGCGACCGAAGCGCCGGCGATGCCGGCACCGATGACGATGATATCGACGTTCTTCATCAGGCGCCCCAGCTGCGCTCGAGCACCCTGATCCAGTTCTCGTGGCAGAGCTTTCGCATCACATCGTCACTGAAGCCGCGCCGCTTCAAGGCATTGCGCAAGCTGTCCAGCCCCGCCACATCACCGATCTCGGCGGGGACCACCGCACCGTCGAAATCGGAGCCGAAGCCGACGCCTTCGATCCCCAGATGCTGGATCAGATAGTCGATATGGCGCAGCATCTGGTCGATGGGCGTATGCGGATCGACCTGGCCGTCGGCGCGCAGGAAGCAGGTGGCGAAATTCAGGCCCACCATGCCGCCCGACTCGCGAATGGCCGCGAGCTGGCGGTCGGTGAGGTTGCGCGTGTGCTGGCAGATGGCGTGGACATTGGAGTGGGTGGCGATGAGCGGCGCGGTGCTCAGGCGCGCGACATCCCAGAACCCCTTTTCGTTGAGATGGGAAAGATCGATGGCGATGCCGAGCTCGTTGCACGCCTTGACCAGCGCCTTGCCGGCGTCGGTAAGTCCGGGCCCGGTATCGGGGCCGGCCGGATAGCGGAAGGGCACGCCATGGCCAAAGATGGTCGGGCGGCTCCATACCGGGCCGATCGAGCGCAGTCCCGCCTGGTGGAAGACTTCGAGCGAATCCAGTTTCTCGTCGATGGCCTCGGCGCCTTCGATATGCAGCACCGTTGCCATGACGCCTTTGGCGATCGCATCGCGGATTTCCTGCGCCGTGCGGCAGACCTTGACCCGGCCCTTCGAGGCGCGCTCGATGCGGAACAGGATCGCCATCATCGCCACGGCGGTCGGCAACGCCTCGGTGGACGAGATCACCCGCGGCAAGGGAACGTCATAGGACGATCCCTTCATCATCTCCTCGACATCGCCGATATCGTCCTTGGAGGAGATGTAGACGGCGAACATGCCGCCGGCGAACCCCCCGCTCCGCGCCCGCGGCAGGTCGATATGACCCTCGCCGTCACCGGCAAGAAAATGCTCATGCGCCTGGTCGTTCTTCTTGTTCAGAAGGCGCAGGAGCACATCATTATGGCCGTCGAAAATGGGGATTCTGTCAGGCATCGGGGAACCGTGGGAACGAAGCGAAAGGGTGCCATTACCTTATGTGGCTGCGTGAGTGAACCCCTTAACGTGAAGGGCTGGTCTGCGCCTTGCTTGACCGCACGCGGGTTTTGCAAGCCGCCGCCTGCCGTGCCATGGTCGCGCCCGGATCACGGTTCCAAGAGGACTTTCGCATGGTGAAGAAGACAGCGCGCCCGTTCAACCAGCCGGTGTCCGGCATCGTGACGCCGCGCTTCGGCGGGATCGCCACCTTCATGCGCCTGCCGCATGTGCCGCTCGACAAGGCGGAAGGCATCGACATAGGTCTCGTCGGGATACCCTGGGATGCTGGCACCACCAATCGCCCGGGACCGCGCCACGGCCCGCGCCAGATCCGCGACAATTCCGCGATGGTTCGCCGCATGCACCAGGTGTCCGGGACGGTGCCTTACGACATCGCCAATTGCGCCGATCTCGGCGACTGCCCGGTCAATCCGGCCGATGTCCAGGACGGGCTCAAGAGGATCGAGACCTGGTTCAAGGCGCTGATCGGCAAGGGCATCAGGCCGCTCGTGGCGGGCGGCGATCACCTGTGCTCGCTGCCGGTTCTCAGGGCCGTCGGCGAAAAGGGTCCGATCGGCATGGTCCATTTCGACGCCCATACCGATCTCTATGACGAGTATTTCGGCGGCTTCAAATATACCCACGGCACGCCGTTCCGCCGCGCCATCGAGGAGGGCGTGCTCGACCCCAGGCGCACCGTGCAGATCGGCATCAGGGGCTCGATGTATGACCGCGAGGACGTCGCCTATGCCGAGAAGGCGGGCGTGCGCATCATCCGCATCGAGGAAGCGATGGAGAAGGGGCCGAAGGCTATCATGGAAGAAGCGCGGCGCATCGTCGGAGACAAGCCCACCTATGTCAGCTTCGATATCGACATGCTGGACCCCGTCTATGCGCCGGGCACCGGCACGCCCGAAATCGGCGGCTTCACCACCTTCCAGGCGCAGCAGATGCTGCGTGCCCTGCGCGGCCTCCACATCGTCGGCGCCGATGTGGTCGAGGTGTCACCGCCCTTCGATGCGTCCGGCGTCACCGCCTATGCCGGGGCCACGATGATGTTCGAGATCCTGTGCTCGATGGCGGAGGATGTGGCCAAGCGGAGGTAAGGGATGCTCTCGTCATGGCAGTTCTGGGCGCTTCTGTCGGCTTGCTTCGCGGCGTTGACGGCGATCTTCGCCAAGGTCGGCGTCGAAAACATCAATCCAGATCTCGCGACCTTTATCCGTACGCTGATCATCGCGGCGGTGCTGGCGCTCATCCTGGCGGCAAGCGGGCAGTTCCAGTCGCCGGCCCAAATATCGGGGCGGACCTACCTGTTCCTCGCTCTGTCGGGCCTTGCCACCGGTGCCTCGTGGCTGTGCTATTTCCGCGCCCTCAAGCTCGGCGACGCGGCGCGTGTGGCGCCCGTCGACAAGCTCAGCATCGTGCTGGTGGCGGTGTTCGCCGCGATCTTTCTCGGCGAGAAACTGTCGCCGGTGAACTGGCTCGGCGTCGTCATGTGCACCGCCGGCATCGTGCTGGTGGCGCTGCGTTAGGTCTGTCAGGTCGTCAGCGGCAGCGTGAACAGTTTGCCCCATTCGGCGAGCTGTTCGTCATATTTGGCGAGGCGCAGCGCGTGCCAGGCCATGGCATGATTTGAGGAGGTGACGGGCAGGCCGATCTCGCGCTCGATATCGGCCGCGGCTTCGGCGAGGCGGACCGAGGTGCAGGAGACGAAGACCGCGTCGATCTCGGTGCGCTTCCTGATGGCGAGGATGCCGTCCTTGATCGACTTCGGCGTGATGCGGGCGACGGTGTTGTCATCCTCCTCGTTGAAGGAACCGAAGACCGGCACGGCGAAACCGCGCTCGGCGATATAGCGTGCGACAATACGGTTCACGTCGGCGCGATAGGGGGTGAGGACGCCGATGCGCCGCGCGCCCAGGGCATGAAAGGCGGCAAAGGCGGCGGTGATCGGCGTCGTGCATTCGACATTGGGCCGCGCCTCGCGGATGCGCTCAAAGACCCTCTCCTCGCCGATCGCCATCGAGGCCGAGGTGCAGCCATAGGCGATCACGTCGAGATCGGCGCCGGGCAGCATGATGCCGGCGCATTGGGCGATGCGCGGCTCCATGGCGCGCAGGGTCTCGGGCGTGATCTGGGCGTCGTTGAGGATGCGGCTGTGATAGAGCGCCACTCCCGATAGGCCCGACATGATCCGGCGCCATTCATGCTCGATCGTATAGTCGGTCGCGAGAACGATGAGGCCGATGCGCGCCCGGGAGGAGATGCCGCGGTCGGTGGCGAAAGGCAGATGCTCGAGGAGAATCATGCCGTCTTGCGCCTTCTGGTCCATCAATGCCTCCTTTGGCCGCATCGGCCAGTGTATCAGAGCAAAGGTCCCGCACCTATAGTGGCATCATGAGTCGCATCCAGAGAATTGCCGAAAACGTCAGCATGCTCAGCGGCTGGCGCAGGGCGGCGCTCCTGCTCATCGCCGGCGCCCTGGCCGGGCTCGCCATGCCGCCCTTCGATTTCTGGCCACTGCTGTTCCTCGCCTTTCCGGTGCTCGTCTGGGCGCTTGCCGGCATTTCCGGCAAACGGGCCTTCGCCACCGGCTGGCTGTTCGGTCTCGGCTACTTCGCCGTCTGCTTCTACTGGATCGGCATCGCCTTCCTGGTCGATGCGGCCACCTATCTGTGGATGATGCCCTTCATGGTCGGGGCCCTTGCCGGCGGCATGGCGCTCTATTGGGGTCTGGCGGCACTGGCGACCGTTCTCGCCCGCCAGCAGGGGCTGGGGCGCATCATCGTGCTGGCGATTTCGCTCGGCATCGCCGAATGGCTGAGAGGCCATCTCCTCACCGGCTTTCCGTGGACGGCGCCCGGCCTCGCGGCCACCGGCATGGGCGGTCTCGCGCAGGCCGCCTCGCTCATCGGCATGACCGGGCTCTCGCTTCTCATCGTCTTGTGGTCGGCGCTGCCGTCGCTCTTCGGGCTTGCCTCGCTGAGGCGGCGCGAGGTGATCGGCGCCATGCTCCTGTTCGCGGTTCTGCCGGCTCTTTGGCTGTGGGGGGCCTATCGGCTCGCCGGCGCGGACGATAAACCGGTCGAGGGCGTGCGCCTGCGCATCGTGCAGCCCAATATCGCGCAGGACGACAAATGGCGCGGCGACAATGCGCGCGCGATCTTCGACAAGATGAAGCGCATGTCGGGCGAGGCGACGGCCGGGCGTCCCGGCGGACTCGCAGATACTTCCGTGGTGATCTGGCCGGAGAGCTCGGTCTCCTTCTTCATGGATGAGAGCGTGCAAGGCCTGGCGGAGCTTGCCGACATGCTGCCTCCCGGTACGTCGCTGGTGATGGGCGCCCTGCGCCGCGATGCTGAAGGCGCCGGCGAGCGGCGCGTCTATAACAGCGTCCTCGGCTTTGACGGCGAGGCCAATATCGTCGGTCGTTATGACAAGTGGCGGCTGGTGCCAGGCGGCGAATTCCTGCCCTTCGAATCCATTCTCGAGCCTCTGGGCTTCAGGAAGGTCGTCACCGTGCCGGGAAGCTTCACCTCAGGTCCCGGTCCGCGCAATATCTCGCTTCCGGGCCTGCCGCCGGCAAGCGTCCTCATTTGCTATGAAGCGATCTTTCCGCATGACCTCGTCGATCCGGCGCAGCGCCCGTCATGGATCATCAATGTTACGAATGACGGATGGTTCGGGCAATCGAGCGGGCCCTATCAGCATCTGGCCCAGGCACGCCTGCGCTCGATCGAACAGGGCCTGCCTCTGGCGCGCGCCGCCAATACCGGCATATCGGCGATCATCGATGCCTATGGACGGATAGAAGGTTCGCTCGCGCTCGGCAGCGAAGGCGTGCTCGATGGCCGCTTGCCCGCGTCGCTGCCGTCGACTGTCTATGCGCGCATGGGTGACTATGGACTCGCGGTCCTGGCGCTCCTGCTGTGCATGGTCGCGATCGGTTTGCGGCGGCCAAAATAGCTCTGCGTAAGCTCGCGGGAATGTGAAATCCACCAATTCAATAATGTTGCACCCGAGTATAAATCCATTTGTAATAATGGGACGGGTGTACTAAGCATTACGCCGCCGAAATGACATGGGGAGACTCACGCATTTCGGTAAAGCACATTTGGTCAGACCGGGGGAAATAGTGGTCGGACAAAAGTACTTTAATGACAAAAAGAGACCCGAACTTCGTAGACCGTCATGTGGGCAATCGGGTGCGCATGAGGCGGCTGCTCGTCGGTATGAGCCAGGAAAAACTTGGCGAATTACTGGGGATCACCTTCCAGCAAGTCCAGAAATACGAGAAAGGCTCGAATAGGGTCAGCGCCAGCCGCCTGTACCAGATTTCCCGCGTGCTTGGCGTGCCTGTCCAGTTTTTCTTCGACGAGCTGAAGAGTGACGATAGCCCTTCCGGCTTTGCCGAATCAGAGGGAGCTGACGCGATCGCAGGAGCGCTTCAGTCGCCCGATGGCGTGCAGATCGCCCGGATCTTCAGCGAGACCACCGATCCGGACAAGCGCAAGCTGATCCTCAACGCGGTGAAGCTGCTCGCCGAATACAAGGGTCCCTAGGGTTTAGCTTTCCGGCCAACCCGCACCTTCCGGAACGTCGCGCTCGAAAAGCACACTGGAATCATTGTTTTGCCGGTGTTCCTTGCCGGTGCGCCTGTTCGGGGCACAAGGCCGGCAGACCGGCGCATACCAGCCTCCCGCTTGACCTCATTTGGCAAGCCTGTCAGAAGACGCCCGGCCTTCCGCGGCGAGCGCGGGGATATTGATATGGGATGACAATGGCGCGGAAGAACTATCTTTTCACCAGTGAATCGGTGTCCGAGGGGCACCCGGACAAGGTCTGCGACCGCATCTCGGACGAAGTGGTCGACCTGTTCTACCGGGAAGCCCTCGCCCAGGGCATGAACCCCGCCCATGTCCGGGTCGCCTGTGA
>CAZICN010000094.1:0-14169 GCA_964537655.1 uncultured Aestuariivirga sp. | reverse complement strand
GCTTCTCGAAATGCACCCGCCGGGCGAGCCAGCAGCCGACCGTGACGCGGGCCACGTCGCCGTCGCCCTCGCGATGGACCTGAAGCGTCCAGTCGCCGGGCGCGGGGGCGTCCATGGCGCGCTGGCAGGGCAGGCGCCAGATATCGGGACCGGCCGGATAGAGGGGCTGCATCGCGCCGCGCCCGAGACAGCCTTCGAAGGCGCCGAAGAAGGCACCCCCCGCCGCTGTGATCTCGAGCCAGGAATCGAGCTCGGGACTGTGGAAGCGACCGGTGATGTCGGTGGCGGCCGCTCCCTCGAGGCGCGTCAGCCGCAGGCGAAGATTGTCCACCTTGCGCGACATATGGATCACATCGCCGTCGCGCCTCAGGGCCATGGCGGGCGAAGCGGCTTCATTCGCGCTTGTCAGATCCAGCATCTCGGCATCGGTGGCGAAACGGGCCGAGACCCTGGGGCCGCAGGCTTCGCCGACATCGAGCAAGAGGCCGGTTTCCGGATCATGATAGGCGCCGGTCCATTGCGCATCATAGGCGACCGCCGTCCTCGCCGGCTCGGCCTGGTCGAGCGCGGCGGCCATTACCCTGAGCGCCGCCTCGCGCGCACTGGCCTCGTGATTGAAGAAGACCACGACGGAGAGGCGTTCGCTCGCCGCATGGAGCCTCTGGCAGCGCCAGCCGCGCAAGGCGCCGCCATGGCCGGTGAGCGCCACACCCTGACTGTCGAGATGCGTGAGGCCGAAACCATAGCTTGCCGGCTGCCCATCGGCAAAGAAGGGCCGCGCCGAAAGCCGCCGGTAGAGTCCCTGCGCGTCGGTGCGGGTGCGGTCGATGAAGCGCTCCCAGGCGATCATGTCGTCGAGCGACGCCACGATCCCGGCATCGCCCGTCCAGTGGATGTTGTTGACGGCCGGAAGGAAGCCGAAGTCGCTGCCGCCTTCATAGCCCCACGCGCCGCCGGGGATCCGGCTCGTCTCCGGGTTGAGGCTTGCCGTCTCCATGCCGGCGGGCTTCAGGATCCGCTCGCCGAGAAGGCTTGCGAACGCGCGGCCCGTCTTCGCTTCGATCAGGTCGGACAGCAGGCGGAAATTGCAGTTGGAATAGGAGTATTGCGTTCCGGCCGAAAAATGCAGCGACCTCGTGCGCCCGATGAGATTCTGGGCATCGGCGGGCCGGAACTGTCCCTCGGGCCTCGCGCCGCAGAGCACCGTCAGCGCCCAGTAGTCGCGCAGGCCCGACTGGTTGTGGCAGAGATCGAGGATCCGCGGCGGCCTCTCCCCGAGATTTGGCAGCCGGGCGCGCAAGGCCTCATCGAGACTGGCCGGATCGGCGAAACTGTCGAGCAGGAGGGCGCAGGTGAACTGCTTGCTGATCGAGCAGATCGGAAACAGGGTCGCGGGCGAGAAGGGGACATGGTTTGCGAGATCGGCGAAGCCCCAGGCATGGCGCGCGATCACCGCGCCGTCCTTGACGACGGCGACGGCGCCGCCCGGTCCCTTGAACTGTTGCGGGAGATCGGCAATGGCGCGGTCGAGATCCGGCATGGCGTGCTGGTTCATGTGGCTTCTCGCTTCAGGTTCAGGTTCCGGCGATCGCCAGAATCTTGTGCGGATCGACATTGGCGCCGCAGAGCACGACGACGCTGACGGCGTCCGCCGCGCGCGGCGCGCTCTTGAGGAACCCGGCATAGGCGAGGCCCGCCGCACCCTCGACGATCAGATTCTCCCTGAGGACGAGGTCCTTGAGCGCGGCCGCGATCTCGGCCTCGCTGCAGTGAATGACGTCGTCGATCGTCGCCCTGGCCAGAGGCAGGGTCATGCTGTCATTGTCGATGCCGCCAGCGACACCGTCGGCGAGAGTCGGATGGTGCTCGACCTCGACGACCCGGCCGGCCTTCATGGATGCGGCCAGGGCGGCCGAGTTCCCGGCGGCGATGCCGATGATCCGGGTAGCGGGGCTGTGGCTCTTGAACACCGAGGCGATGCCCGAAATCAGGCCACCGCCGCCCATGGCGACGAACACGGCATCGATGCGCGGGCGCTGCTCCATGAGCTCGAGGGCGATCGTGCCTTGCCCCGCGATGATCTCGGCATCGTTATAGGGCGAGACATAGGCGAGGCCGCGCGCCTGCGCCGTCCTCTGGGCATGCTCTTCCGCCTGTCCCGATTCCTCGCCATGGAGCAGGATCTCGACGCCATAGGCTTCGATGCGGGCGAGCTTCGCTTGGGTCACCGACTTCGGCAGCACGACCGTGAGCCGGTTGCCGGTGAGGGCAGCCGCCTTGGCGCTGGCGATGCCGTGATTGCCGGACGAGGCGGTGATCAGGCCTTGTCCCTTGCCGATCGCCGTCATCTTGCTTGCCGCGCCGCGGAACTTGAAGGAGCCGGTATGCTGGAAATTCTCCGCCTTGAAGAAGAGCGAGGCGCCGGAGCGCGCGGGGAGAAGCGGCGTTTCGTAGACGAGGCCTGCGATCCGCCGGCGCGCCTTCACCGCCAGCGCCGCCTGCTCCAGCACAAGATGATCCATCATCGATAGTCCCTGATCCCGAAATGTGCGGTCTTGTTGTCGCCCGCGACGGGGCCTGTCAAGGGCAGGGTCCTACAGCACCTGGTCAAGATCGGCGCAGATGTCCTCGGCATCCTCGAGCCCGACCGAGAACCGGAACACGCCGTCGCCGGCGAAGTCGCGGTAGCGGCGGAGAAGCTCGCCCTGGTGCCGGAAGGTCGAACGCATCAGGTCGGCGGTCGGTATCCAGTAGATCAGGCTGCGGTGATGGCCGAGCGACACAGCATAGTGGACGACCTCCAGCCGCTCGACCATGCGCCTTGCGACAGCGGGCCCGTCCGCGACCTGGAAAGTCATCATGCCGGAGAAATTCGCCATCTGGCGCTTCGCCAGCGCGTGTTGCGGATGCGATGCGATGCCGGGATAGAACACGCGGCGCACATTGCGGTTGCCTTCGAGGAACTTCGCCACGGCGAGGGCGGTCTCTTCATGCGCCCGCATGCGGATCGGCAGGGTCGCCGCACCGCGCAGGATGAGCCAGGCATTGAAAGGCGACAGCACGCCGCCGAAATGCACGGTCGCCTCGAGATTGAGGGCGTCGAGATCGGCCTTGCGGCCGAGAACGGCGCCGCCCATCGCATCGCCATGGCCGCCAATGTATTTCGTGAGCGAATGGATGACGAAATCGGCGCCGAGGGCGAGCGGGCGGGTGGCGATCGGCGAGGCGAAGGTCGAATCGACCGCCACGTCGCGCACCTTCCTGTCGCGGGCCAGACGCGACAGCGCTTCGATGTCGGCGAGCCGCATGATGGGATTGGCCGGCGTCTCGACCCACAGCATCCGGGTCCTGGGCGTGATGGCGCGGGCGACCATGTCGAGATCGGACATGTCGACGGGCGTGACCTCGATGCCGAAGCGGGGCAGGGTGTCGCGCACCAGCTCGGCAGTGCCGACATAGTTGGTGTCGGAAATGACCAGATGATCGCCCTGGCTCAGGCGGCCGAGCATCAGCGCGCTCGAGGCCGCCATGCCGGAGGCGTAGCACTGGCAGGACTGGGCCTGCTCGAGCGCCGCCAGCTTGTCCTCGAGCTGCTTGACCGTGGGATTGGACAGCCTCGCATAGACGAAGCCCTCGTAGCCCTCGCGATTGCGGGCCGAGAATCCCGCAACCTCAGTGGGTGCGAAGGTCGACGACATGACCAGATTGGGCGATGAGGCCCGGCTGACCGGGTCGATGCCCTCGCCCGCATGAATGGCGATGGTCCGCACACCCCGTTGCCGGTTGGTAATCTCGTTCATGGAATTGCCCTCAATTTGCGCAAGCTGTAACAGGACCATCCGGGGGGGCCGGAGCGCAAGGGAAGCGCTTCGGCAACGGGTTGTCGAGCCTTTTAATCCCAGACGGGTTGATTCCAATCCGGATGGAAAAGGCTTAGAGCCTTTCCCGTTTTGAGCGAATCATCACGGTTCGGTCAGAACGGGTAAAAGGGCCCACAAACATATTCACGTCGGGCCGGTTCCGGCCTGACGTGGTAAACGTGATGGGACACTTGGGTTTGGCGCGGCACGCGCTATGTGACTTATTCATGGGGATGGCCTAACTTGCCCGCCGAGGCGCCGCGTTTCATGACCTGGGAAGAACGCTTTCCGGCCCCGCCTGAACCGCGGCCGCGGCGGATGCGGCCGAATATTTTCGCGCGCTCGGCGCGCTTCGCCTTCCGCCATCCGCTGATCGTCATCGCGCTCTGGATCGCACTCGCCATCCCGGCTCTGGTCTTCACCACCATCGCCATGAAGGTGGAGCTCCAGGACGCCCACCTCGCGACGATGAATCAGGCGCTGGCCGACGAGCAGAACCGGCTCAACGCCGAATTCTCCGAACCGAGCGAGAGCATCGTCGCCGTCATCGACAGCAAGGATCCGTTCCTGGCGCGCAGCGGCGCCGAGCGGATGGCGGCGCGCATGTCGGAGCAGGGGACCGTCTTCCGCAATGTGTTCGCCCCGGGAACCGGCCGTTTCTTCGACGATATCGGCGTGCTCTATCTGAGCGATGCCGACGTCGCCGGCATGGTCGGCCGGATCGAACGCTCGGCCCCCTTGTTCCAAGCGCTCTCTATTTCACCGAATCTGACCGGGCTTGCCGTCCTCGCCGACCAGGTGGCGAAAGTCGCGGCCGAGGGCCGCTCGCCCGAAGTGGTGACGGCCCTGTTCATCGACGCGGCCCGGACCGTGCAGGCGCAGCTCGCCGGCAAGCGGCGCGACCTCGACTGGCTGTCGCTGATCGAGCACGGCGTCAAGATCGAGAGCACGCGCTGGTATGTCCTGGCCTTCCCCCTGGCGAGCAACGATGCCGACCCGACACGCCATGCGGTCGAGGAGGCGCGCCGCCTGGCCGATCTCGTCGCCGCCGAATTTGACGGACGCGTCTCGCTGGCCCTGACCGGCCGT
The DNA here is from genome assembly GCA_964537655.1 of uncultured Aestuariivirga sp. Taxonomy (GTDB): domain Bacteria; phylum Pseudomonadota; class Alphaproteobacteria; order Rhizobiales; family Aestuariivirgaceae; genus Taklimakanibacter. The sequence goes on along the minus strand of CAZICN010000094.1, from coordinate 9,220 downwards.
CCGGTCCTGCGCGCCATGTCGCCGCCCCTGAACTACCGCGTCCTGCTTCTGCCGTCCCTGCTGTCGAGCGTCGTCCTGCTGGTGATCCTCGGTTTCGGCTTGTCGCGCTTCGCCACCGTGATCATCGCGCTCGCCGTGGCGGCGGCGGCCTTCGTCCTGACGACGGCGCTCGCCCTTGCCGCGATCGGCTCCTTCGACCGGGTGAGCCTGACCTATCCCGTCCTGTTTGCGGCCCTTGTCGGCCTGACCATGATCTGCCTGATCCTGCGCATGGAGGAGGCGGAGTATTCGGGTGTCTCGCGGCTCGCCGCCCTGATGCTGCCGGCCCAGGCGCTGGGATTGCCGATTCTCGTCTGGCTCGCCGGGATATCGGCGACCGGTCTCGTCCTCTATGGCAGCCCGTTTCAGGCGCTGCAGAAGCTGGCCATCGTGCTCGCGATCATGAGCGGCGTCATCTTCCTCGCCGCGATGACCTTGCTGCCGGCCTTGCTGTCGCTGGTGCGGCCGCGTTCTGCCGACCCCGACGAAGAAGAGGATGACCGCGGGCACTGGCTCGACAATGTGATGTCGAGGCCGGCCACCTTCACCTGGTGGTCGCTGCGCCGCGGGCTGGCCGCCACGCTGATCGCCGTCGCCGTCCTCTGCGCCCTGCTGGTGCCGGCGGCCCGTTTCGAAAGTTCGACCGCGGTGACGCGGGAGGGCAAATCACCCGCCGAGCGGCTGTTCCGCGAGCTTTCGGCGCGCGAACCCTCGCTTCTGGCGTCGGGCCAGATCCTGGCGGAGCCCGGCGATCCGGCCCGTCTCCTGGTGCGCCGCCTGGCCGCCCTTCCCGAGGTCGAGGGCGTGCGTTGGGTCGAGGCCTTCCTGCCGCCCGGCGAAGCCGAGAAGCGCGCCATCCTGGCGAAGCTCCAGGGCGTGTTTCCGCGCAACACCAATGCCGTCGAGGATATCCCCGATGATCCGCTGCGCGCCGAATTCGTGAAGCTGCAGGATGGCCTGCGCCGCATCGCCGCCGAGCCCGCGGCGACGCCGGAACTGGCGCGCGCCGCCAATGAACTGCGCCGCAGCCTAGTGCTGCTCGACGGCAACGGCGTCGCCGCGCCTTCCGTGCTGCGCCAGCTCGAGCGCACCTTCTTCGTCAGGCTGCAACTGCTTCTCGACCGCATCGACCGCCTGTCGCGGCTCGATCCTTTGACCGTCGAGCGGCTCGACCCGGCGATCCACCGCCAATATGTCTCGCGCGCCGGCCTGTGGCGCATCGAAGTGCAGCCGCGCCGGCCTGACGATATAGAAGGCTTCGCCGCCGCTCTGCGCTCGGTGGTGCCCAACGCCGCCGGCGCCGCCCTGATCGAGGCCGACCGGCTCGCCGTCATGCAGGCGGCGATGCCGGCCTATGCCGGAGGCTGGCTGCTTCTCGCCTTCCTCTTGCCGCTGCTCCTGTTCCGCAGCCTGCGCAAGGCGATGCGCATCCTGCTGCCGGCGGCCACGGCGACACTGCTCGGCCTCGGCATCACCGCCATGACCGGGGCCCATCTCCATCCGGAAAGCGTTGCGATTTTCATCGTGCTCCTCGGCTTCACCCTGGGAGCTTCGATCCTGGCCGAGAGCTGGTACGGCGCCCAGCCGGACGGCCAGTGGCCTACCGTCTCGTCGCGGCCCCGCGCCCTGCTTCTCGCGGCCTTCCTGGTGCTCGCCGCTTTCGCCCCCCTCGTCCTCTCACCCCTGCCGGCCGTCCAGCAGTTCGGCATGCTCCTGCTGATCGCGATCGGCCTGAGCCTCCTGGCGCTCTTCATCCTGTTGCCGCAGCTGCGCGTCTGGACGGCGCCGCGGCGAAGGCGGCGGCAGGAGGACGACCTGGAGTAGCGATCAGGCCAGGGTCTTGATGTCGAGCGTGCGGACGGTGTCGCCGAGCGCGCCCAGAACCTCGGCGACGATCGATTTGTCGCTGAGGCCGGCGTCCTCATACTGCTCCTTCGGCGCCCCGTGCGAGACGAAGCGGTCGGGCAGATACATGGTCTTGATCCGGCAGCCGGTGGCGAAGAGGTTGGCGCGCGCCAGATAGTGCAGCACCTGGGTGCCGAAGCCGCCAATGGCGCCTTCCTCGATCGTGACCAGCACCTCGTGGCCCTGCACCAGGCGGCGGACGAGATCCTCATCGAGAGGCTTGGCGAAACGCGCGTCGGCGACCGTGGTGGACAGGCCGAGGCTCTGCAGCTGGTCCGCCGCCTTCAGGCATTCCTGCAGCCTCGCCCCGAAGGAGAGGAGCGCGATCTTCGAGCCTTCGCGCACCACCCGGCCGCGTCCGATCGCCAGCGGCGTGCCCCGGTCGGGGAGATCGACGCCGACCCCTTCGCCGCGCGGATAGCGGAAGGCGGACGGCCGGTCGTCGATCGCGGCGGCGGTCGCCACCATATGGACGAGCTCCGCCTCGTCGGCGGCCGCCATGACCACGAAATCCGGCAGGCAGGCGAGGTAGCCGATGTCGAAGCTTCCGGCATGAGTCGGTCCGTCCTGGCCGACGAGCCCGGCGCGGTCGATGGCGAAGCGCACCGGCAGGCGCTGCAGCGCCACGTCATGCACGATCTGGTCATAGGCGCGCTGCAGGAAGGTCGAATAGATGGCGCAGAACGGCTTGAAGCCCTCGACCGCGAGGCCCGCGGCAAAGGTGACGGCATGCTGCTCGGCGATGCCGACATCGAACAGGCGTGACGGGAACCGGCCGGCGAACTTGTCGAGGCCGGTTCCGGACGGCATGGCAGCGGTGATGCCGACGATCTTCTCGTCCTTCTCGGCCTCGGCGATCAGCGCCCTGGCGAAAACCGAGGTGTAGGTCGGCGCGTTCGAGGTGCTGGCCGCCATTTCGAGCGTCGCCGGATTGAACTTCGAGATGGCGTGGTACTTCTCCCGGTCGGGCTTGGCGAAGGGATGGCCCTTGCCCTTTTCCGTCACCACATGGACGAGGACGGGGCCGAGCTGCTTCGCATCACGCACATTCTGCAGGATGGGAACCAGCGTATCGATATCATGGCCGTCGATCGGGCCGACATAATAGAAACCGAGTTCCTCGAACAGCGTGCCACCGGTCAGCATGCCGCGGGCATATTCATCGGCGCGCTCCGCGGCGGTGCGCAGCGTGCGCGGGAACTTCTTGGCGAGCTGCTTGGCGATGTCGCGCAGGGATAGGAAGGGCCGCGACGAGACGATCCAGGACAGGTAATTGGTCAGCGCCCCGACGGCGGGCGCGATCGACATGCCATTGTCGTTGAGGACGACGATCAGCCTTGTATCGAGGGCGCCGGCATTGTTCATCGCCTCGTAGGCCATGCCGGCGCTCATCGCGCCATCGCCGATGACGCAGACCACATTGTTGCTCTCATGCTTGAGGTCGCGCGCCACGGCCATGCCGAGGCCGGCGGAAATCGAGGTCGAGCTGTGCGCCGCGCCGAACGGATCGAACTCGCTTTCCGACCGCCTGGTGAAGCCATAGAGCCCGTCGCGCTGGCGGATGGTGCGGATCTGGGCCCGCCGGCCGGTCAGGATCTTGTGCGGATAAGTCTGGTGGCTGACATCCCAGATCAACCGATCGGCCGGCGTGTTGAACACATAGTGGAGCGCCACCGTGAGTTCGACGACGCCGAGGCCGGCGCCGAAATGGCCGCCGGTCTTGGCGGCGGCGGCGATGGTTTCCGCCCTGAGTTCCTCGGCGACCTGGCGCAGCTGGCGGGGGTCCAGCCGGCGCAGACCGGCGGGATCGTTAACGCTGTCGAGCAGGGGCGTGTGATCGGTATTGCTCATTTGCCGATTACATAGGCGGGGGGTCGAGGCCGTGCAATTCGTTTGTTTGACGCGGAGATATTGCACTTTCGGCGGAGGCCACATGACATGGGACAAAAGCCGGGGCGATGGTATAGTGCGCCCGTCTAGACCGACGGCTTTTGGCAATTCTGCCCTTAACGGAGCCGTCAAAACGGGAGGAATTGTATGAAAAAAAGTCTTCGCTCACTGCTTCTCGCTACGGCGCTCGTAACGATAAGCTATTCGGCGGCCTTCGCCGAGGTTGTCTATAACCGGGGTAATTCCGAAGAGCCCGCTTCGCTCGATCCACACAAGACATCGACCGTCTACGAGGCCCATATCCTGCGTGATCTGTTTGAAGGGCTGGTCATGCAAGATGCCAAGGCCGAACTCATTCCCGGCGCCGCCGAGAGTTGGAAGATTTCCGATGACGGTAAGGTCTACACCTTCACCATGCGCAAGGGCGCTACCTGGTCGAACGGCGATCCCGTTACCGCCGATGATTTCGTCTATTCCTTCCGCCGTCTCGAGGATCCGGCAACCGCCGCTGAATATGCCTCGATGCTCTATGTGGTGAAGAATGCGAAGGAGATCAACGAAGGCAAGATGAAACCCGAGGAGCTTGGCGTAAAGGCGATCGATGCCAATACCTTCGAGGTCACACTCAAGGACCCAACGCCGTATTTCCTTGAAATGTTGACTCACCAGGCGAACTATCCGGTGCACAAGGGTTCGATCGAGAAACTAGGCGCCGAGTGGATCAAGCCCGGAAATCTGGTGTCGAACGGTGCCTATACGCTGGCCGAATCTGTTTCCGGCGATCGCATCAAGATCGTGAAGAATCCCAAGTTTCACGATGCGGCGAATGTGAAAATCGATACAGTCAACTACTATCCCACGACCGATCGCGCAGCCGCCGTCAAGCGTTTCGAGGCAGGCGAGTTGGACTCGAATGACGATTTGCCGGCCGAGCAAGTAGCGGACCTAAAGACGAAGTTGGGCAATCAAGTGCATATCGGCCCTTACCTCGGGACGTATTATTATGCGTTCAAGACGGACAAAGAACCGTGGTCAAATCTGAAGGTGCGTCGCGCCATCTCCATGGCGATCGACCGCGACTTCCTGGCTGAGAAGGTCTGGGGCGGCACCATGCTGCCGGGATATTCGATGGTGCCACCCGGCATCAGCGGCTATGAGCCGGCTCTCGCCGATTATGCAGAAATGTCGCAAATCGATCGCGAGGACGAGGCCAAGAAGATCTTGACCGAACTCGGCTATGGTCCGGACAAGCCTTTGAAGATGGAAATTCGGTTCAATACCTCGCCGAACCACCAGAACACGGCGGTCGCCATCCAGGAGCAGCTCAAGCCCCTGGGCGTCGCAGTGACGCTCGTGAACACCGACGGAAAGACCCACTATGAGTTCCTTGAAAAGAAGGGCGACTTCGATGTGGCGCGCGCTGGCTGGATCGCCGACTACAAGGATCCGGAGTCCTTCCTCGGCATCACGCGCAAGGCTAGCGGCAACAACTACTCGAACTACAACAGCCCGAAATTCGAAGAGCTGATGGACAAGGCAGCTGCCGCCGGTGGCAATCCAGCGGAGCGTTCGAAGCTGCTTTCCGAGGCGGAGCGGGTGATGATCGACGATCTCGGCCTTATGCCGCTGCTCTACTACAGCTACAAGAATCTCGTGTCACCGAAGCTCAAGGGTTTCGAGGACAATGTGATGGACGTGCATCCGACGCGCTTTATCAGCAAGGAATAACTGGGGGTAAGCGATCGCCGCCCCTGCTCGGGAACGGCGATCGCACCTTGCTTTAGATAGGGGGGCGCGCATGTTGCGCTATGTCTTCCGGCGGTTGCTCACTGCCATACCGACGCTCTTTATGATCGTCACGATCGCGTTTTTCTTGATCCGCGTCGCGCCGGGCGGCCCGTTCAATCAGGAACGCGGGCTCAGTCCGGTCATCAAGGCCAATCTCGACAAGCAGTTCGGCCTCGATCAGCCGCTCTGGTGGCAATATCTGAACTACTTGAACAAACTCGTGCAGGGGGATTTCGGCCCAAGCTATGTCATGGAGGATTTCACCGTGGCGGAGCTGTTCGCACAGGGGCTGCCGATCTCAGTGCAGCTTGGGACGAGCGCGTTGCTGCTCGCTCTCCTCGTCGGCTCGATCCTGGGAGTCATTGCCGCGCTGAATCAAAATAGGCTCGGCGACTATTCCGTTATCGCAGTAGCAACGGCCGGCAGCACCATACCGACTTTCGTTATCGCTCCGTTGATCCAACTGATATTCGGCTTGACATGGCGTCTCCTTCCCGTCGGCGGATGGGGCGACGGCGCCCTGATCAATAAGATCGGTCCCGTTCTTACCCTCGCACTGCCGCAAATCGCCATCGTTGCCCGATTGATGCGGGGGTCGATGATAGAGGCGTTGCGGTCGCACCATATCAGGACGGCGCGGGCCCTTGGCCTTTCAGATTATTCGATTATCATTAAGCATGCCATGCGCGGCGCGCTCCTGCCGATCGTTTCGTATGCCGGCCCAGCTGCGGCGGCGCTGCTCACCGGTTCCATAGTCGTCGAAACGATCTTTTCCATTCCAGGTGTTGGTCGCCACTTCGTCATCGGTGCTCTGAACCGGGATTATACGCTGGTCATGGGAACCGTGGTGGTGATCGCCATCTTCACCATCGTCTTCAACTTCATCGTTGATCTTCTCTATGCCGTCGTCGATCCGAGGGTGCGCTATGACTGACGCCACCGCAGGAGTTCCGGTTGTTGGCCGTTCCCTGTGGGCGGATGCCTTCGCACGGCTCAAGGCAAACAAGGCAGCGATGGCGAGTCTGTTTTACCTGGCCCTCATGGCCGTGGTCTGCATTCTGGGTCCCAATTTCCTGCCGCATCCCTATACGACGATCTATCCGGACTATGTGCGGACACCGCCGAGCCTTTCAGCCTATCCCAAGCCCGAGATGGTCGAGACGGCGCTGAAGGATGTGGTCCGCCGCATGCGCGCCGATCTCGAAGAATGGCATGAGCAGAATAACCGTGTCTTCGTTACTGTTTCCTCGGCCAAGACCATCGATGACCGCGTCACCCGCTATCTCGACCGCTCCGACACCTTCAATGACGCGCGCATCGAGAGCAAGTCGCCCGACGGCCTGAAGCTCACCATGAGCGCCACCGTCGAGAAGGAGTATTTCTTCTTCGGCACCGATAATACCGGGCGCGACCTGCTGACCCGCACCCTGATGGCCGGCCGCGTGTCGCTCGCCATCGGGCTGCTCGCCGGCTGCGTGGCGGTCGTCATCGGTGTCCTTTACGGTGCCACCGCCGGCTTTCTTGGCGGCAAGACCGATGAAGTCATGATGCGCTTCGTCGATATTCTCTATGCTCTTCCTTTTATCTTCTTTGTAATCATGCTCGTCGTGTTTTTCGGCCGCAACTTCATGCTGATGTTCCTGGCGGTGGGCGCGGTGCTGTGGCTCGACATGGCGCGAATCGTACGCGGCCAGGCACTGTCGATCCGGCGTCACGAATATGTCCAGGCAGCGGAGGCCTTGGGCGTCGGCGCCGGCGGCATATTGTTCCGCCATATCGTCCCCAATCTCTTGGGTCCAGTGGTCATCTATATGACCCTCCTGGTGCCGCAAGTCATCATCCTCGAGAGCTTCCTGTCGTTCCTGGGACTGGGCGTCCAGGAGCCGATGACCAGCTGGGGCGTGCTGATCTCCCAGGGCGCCAGCAATATTGGTACTGCCGACTGGCTGCTGCTGTTCCCCGCCTTCTTCCTCGTCTCGACGCTGTTCGCGTTGAACTTCATTGGCGACGGTCTGCGCGACGCGCTCGACCCCAAGGATCGGTGACGCGATGGCCGGCGACGAAACCATCCTCTCGGTTGAGAACCTTCATGTCCGCTTCCGCACCCTCGACGGCATGGTCGATGCGGTCAAGGGCATCAACATGCATGTCAAGGCCGGCGAGACCATCGCGGTGGTGGGCGAGTCCGGGTCGGGCAAAAGCCAGACCATGATGGCCGCCATGCGGCTCCTCGCCTCCAACGGCGAGGCCGCCGGCACCATCGCCTATCGCGGCGCCAATCTCCTCGGCCTGTCCAAATCCGAACTCAACGAGGTGCGGGGCCGCAAGATCACCATGATCTTCCAGGAGCCGATGACCTCGCTCGATCCGCTCTACACCATCGGCAATCAGCTGATGGAGCCGATCATGCGCCACCGTAATCTCGGCAAGGAGGAGGCGCGCCAGGAAGCGATCCGGATGCTGAAGCTGGTGCGCATCCCCGAGCCCGAACGGCGGATGCGCTCCTATCCCTATGAGATGTCGGGCGGCCAGCGCCAGCGCGTCATGATCGCCATGGCGATCGCCAACGATCCCGATCTCCTCATCGCCGATGAGCCGACCACGGCGCTCGACGTCACGATCCAGGCCGAGATCCTCAATCTCATGGCCGATCTGCGCAAGCGTCTCGGCATGAGCATGATCTTCATCACCCATGACCTCAACATCGTGCGGCGCATCGCCGACCGCGTCTATGTGATGAAGCTGGGCGAGGTGGTGGAGGAGGGCGAGACGCGCCAGATCTTCGCCAAGCCCAAACATCCCTATACCCAGGCGCTGCTCGCCGCCGAGCCGACCGGCCGCAAGGACCCGGTGCCCAAGTCGACGCCGACCATGCTCGACGGCACCGATATGCGCGTCACCTTCAAGATCGGCGGCGGCTTCCTCGCCGGCGATCCGATCTATCTCAAGGCGGTCGATCGCGTGTCGGTGACGCTGAGGCGCGGCCAGACCATCGGCATCGTCGGCGAATCGGGGTCGGGCAAGTCGACCCTGGCGCGCGCCCTTCTCAAGCTTCTGCCGAGCGAGGGCGCCATCCATTTCGACGTCCGCAACATCGAGAAGCTCGATCCGCAGTCGATGCGCCCTTTGCGCAAGCAGCTGCAGATCGTGTTCCAGGACCCGTACGGCTCGTTGTCGCCGCGCCTGTCGATCCAGCAGATCGTCGAGGAGGGGCTGACGGTTCAGGGCCGCGACCTCGGTTACGAGCAGCGCCGCGAAATCGTCGCCCGCGCACTCACCGAAGTGGGGCTCGACCCCTCCACCATGGACCGCTATCCGCATGAATTCTCCGGCGGCCAGCGCCAGCGCATCGCCATCGCGCGCGCCATCATCCTCAAGCCCAAGGTGGTGGTGCTGGACGAGCCGACCTCGGCCCTCGACCGCCAGGTGCAGAAGCAGATCGTCGAATTGCTGCGCGACCTGCAGAAGGCGAATAATCTCTCCTACTTGTTCATCAGCCATGATCTGGCGGTGGTGCGCGCCATGGCCGACCACATCATGGTGATGAAGGACGGCCGCATGGTGGAGCAGGGGAGTCCTGAGCGGATTTTCGACGATC
>CAZICN010000093.1:0-14263 GCA_964537655.1 uncultured Aestuariivirga sp. | reverse complement strand
AGCGCACGCTTCACCCACGTGACATTTTAACGCTTTCGTTAAAATTGGCGCCAATTCGCTCGCCCGGACCAGGCTCGGTCGCGGACAGTTTGACGAAATTTTATCCAATGCCATGAACCTGTTGGATAGAAATTTGTGACGCCGGGCGCGCGAATCCACCGATTGAGCCGGTTCTGGCGCCCTGCCTGGCGGTCCTCCGGCGTGCCCGCGTTTCATCATCTCAGAAACGGCTGACGATGATGGCCACGCGTGCCATCAGGAATTTCAGAATAAAGGTATGGATTCCTCTTAGCGAAAGATTCTACCACCGCGATGGTCCTTGGAGCATTGAATTTTCCCTACTGAGGAACGTTCTCTCGTTAAGGGAATATTAACTACAATACATTCCAAATAAAAAGCAAATATACTCAAATATAGATTTGTTAATAGTAAGTTAACCTAATCATAGTTTTCCCGCCGGATGCGCATATAGTTGTATTCACGCAACTGAAACCAAGAAACGAGAGTCCGCGTAACCGAATTAATCTCTCTAACGGCGAGGTGAACTATGAATACGGCAAAAAGTATTAAAGTATTGGCGGCGGCGGTTTCGATTGTCGTCTTGGCCGGTATGGCCGTGCCGACCCAGGCGGGACAAAGCGACGGTGGCCTGGGTGGCGCTATTGGTGGAGCTGTGGGCGGTGCCGTCGGCGCGGTCGGCGGTGTCGTCGGCGGCCTGGGCGGCGCGGTTGGCGGCCTGACTGGCGGAGGCAGCTCCGGTGGCGGCCTGTTTGGTGGCGGCACCAGCTCGACTACGGGCGGTGGTCTGTTTGGTGGCGGATCCGGCGGCTTGTTCGGTGGTGGCGGCAGCGGCGGCAGTAGCAGCAGCGGCGGCGTCATCAACAACTTCAACGGCAAGGGCATCGGCGTGAACCTTGGCGTCGCCAAGGTCGGCGTCGGCCTCTACACCAAGAAGGGCCTCAAGGCGAAGGTCAAGCTGCAGCTTCTCGGCAAGAACGGCGTGAACGCCAAGGTCGGCGCCAAGGTTCTCGGCGAGAATGGCAATATTCTCAGCGCCAAGGCCAACGCCAACGCGTTGGGCACGAACGGACTCAACGCCAAGGTCGGCGCCAAGGTTGGAACGAATGGCATTGGCGTGAAGGTCAATGTCTCGCTCGGCGGGCCCAATACGGGTGGCCCTGGTGGACCGGGCGGCCCTGGCGGCCCGGGTGGGCCTGGTGGTCCGGGCAATCCCGGCGGGATCAGCAATGAAATTGCCGGACTGTCCTCCTACGAACGTCGGCAGCTTAAGCGGAAATGCGGATCCGTGCTGAGTTCGCCGGCGAGCTACAGCCGCGATGCAGTGCAAGTTTGCCGAGTCCTCGCCCAGCTCGCGGGTCTCTAAGCATCAAAGGTGGGACGGTAGGCTGCGCGGCTCTTCGGAGCCGCGCAGTATTTTTTTCGAACCCGGCGCTGTTTCCTCAGACCGCCGGAACCGCCTGCCGGCCGAAGGGCTGGACCGCCGCGACGGCGCGACCATTGGCGAGGAACCATTCCCACGCATAATCGGCATAGGAGCGGAAGACATAGAGATCGATGACGTCCGGCCGCTCGCTCACGACGTGGAGAAGGGCGGCGATCTCGGCGAAACGCACGCGGCGCACCGTCCCCGCCTCATAGTCCTGGGACATGAGATCGAGCGAGCATCCTTTGAGCAGGATAGAGCGGGCGGCATCGCCCTCCAGCCGGATGATCGTGCGCATGTCGGACACATCGACGGCCAAGGAATGAAGGCTCTCGAGCGTCTTGTGCAAGAGGGCGAGGAGATCGGCTGTTTTGGCGCGCGGGCAAAGGATAAGCCATTGATCGGGCGACAGCCACAGAGCCTGGATGTCACCCCAGGCGGCGCTGCTGCGCGGCGCCGTGGGCAGGTCGAGGCCCAGAACCTCCTTGGCGGCGGCCATGAATTTGCGCTCGCCGGCAAGACCTCTCAGGTCGATCATGCCCCGGCTGGCGAGTTCGCGGATCCCGACGGCGAGATCGGCCGGAGCCTCGCGCGGCTGGAGCGCCGTTTCGAACTGGGCGTCAGACATTCTGGCGGCTTCCTTCCTTGTCGTAGAAGACCGGATCGGTGATCCTGGCGCGAACCACCTTGCCCTCGAGCGGGAAGGAGAGGGTCTCGCCCATCCGGCTGCGGCCATTCTCGATCAGCGCCATGGCGATCGAGCGGTTGAGCGTCGGCGAGTAGTAGGTCGAAGTAACCTGGCCGATCATTTCCATCGGCGGCTTGTCCTTGACCGCCCGCACCGCATAGGCGCCGTCCGGCAGCACATCCTTGGGGTCCTCGGTCAGGAGCCCGACCAGCTGCTTGCGCCCGGCGCTTCTGAGGAATGACTGCTCGAGCGAACGCTTGCCGATGAAATCCGCCTTCTTCTTCGAGACGAGCCCGTCGAGCCCGACATCGAAGGGCGTCACCGTGCCGTCGGTCTCATCGCCGATGACGATATAGCCCTTCTCGGCGCGCAACACATGCAGCGCCTCGGTGCCATAGGCTTCGATGCCGAACTCGGCGCCGGCGCCAAGGATCGCGTCCCACAGGCCGCGGCCGAAATTGGCGGGTGTCGCGACTTCATAAGAGAGCTCGCCCGAGAAGCTGATGCGATAGAGCCTGACCGGATAGGCGCCGAGCCGGCCTTCCTTCATCGCCATATGCGGAAAGCCCTCGGCCGAGATGTCGAAGTCGGGGCCGAGCTTGGACAGGACCTCGCGCGCCTTGGGCCCGGCAATGGCGAACTGCGCCCAGTGCTCGGTGACCGGCGTCACGAACACCTTGTACTGAGTCCATTCCGTCTGCAGCCATTCCTCGAGCCAGGCTGCGATCCGGTCGGCGCCGCCCGATGTCGTGTGCATCAGGAAATGATCGTCGCCGAGGCGGACCGTGACGCCGTCATCGATGAGGAAGCCGAGCTCGTTCATCATCAGCCCATAGCGGCAGCGCCCGACCTTCAGGCTCGAGAACATGTTGGTGTACATGCGGTCGAGGAACTCCGCCGCATCCGGCCCTTTGATCTCGATCTTGCCCAGCGTCGAGGCATCGAGCAGGCCGACCTTGTGGCGAACGGCGAGGATCTCGCGGTTGATCGCGGTGTGCTTGTCTTCCCCGGCGCGCGGATAAGTGTAGGCGCGCCGCCACTGGCCGACCGGCTCGAAGGTCGCGTTCTGCGCCTTGTGCCAGCGGAAGACCGGCGTACGGCGGATGGGCAGGAACAGGTTGTGGGTCAGCGAGCCCGCGATCGAGCCGAAGGAGAAAGGCGTATAGGGTGGTCGGAAGGTGGTGATCCCGATCTCGGGGATCGACTTGCCGGTCGCTTCGGCCAGCACGCCAAGACCATTGAGGTTCGACGTCTTGCCTTGGTCGGTCGCCATGCCGAAGGTCGTGTAGCGCTTCGTGTGCTCGACCGATTCGTAGCCCTCGCGCTGGGCGAGCTCGAGATCGGCGGCGGTCACGTCATTCTGGAAATCGATGAAGTGCTTGTTGCCTTCATTGTACTTGCCGGTGGCGGGTGAGAACCAGATCGGCTCGAGCGCGCTTTGCGCAACGCCTTCCGCCTTCGAAGGTGCGAGCTTGCCGGGCTTTCCCTTCGGCAGCGCGGATTTGGCCGCCTTTTCGCCGGCGGCATAACCTTCGGCAAGGCTTGCCGCCATATCCATCGTGCCGTTGGCGGAGCCCGCAGCCTGGATCGCATCGTGGTGCTTGCCGGGCTTGTAGCTTTGAAGCCCGCTGTCGAAAGTGAGCTTGCCGCCATTGTGGCACCACAGATTGACGACCGGATTGAAGCCGCCGGACATGGCGACGAAATCGCAGGCGATGCGGCTTTCATTGACGACGCGGCCCTGGCCCTTGCGCCAGGGCGCGATTTTGACGCCGGTGAGGCCGAGGCCGCCATAGCTACTTTCGACGCCGGCGATCGCATGACCCGGAATGATCTCGATCCCGGCATTGCGCGCATCGCGCGCCGCCGCACCTTCGGTTCCCTTGCGCACATCGATGATGGCAGCGACCGTCGCGCCCGCGCGCTTCAGGGCGAGCGCGGTCAGATAGGCATCGTCGTTGTTGGTGAAGACGACGCCTTTCATCCCGGGCGATACGCCATAGCGCTTGACGAGGCCGCGTGCCGCGCCGGCCAGCATGACGCCCGGCCGGTCGTTGTTGGCGAAGGCAATCGGCCGCTCAATAGCGCCGGTGGCGAGGATCACCTGCCTCGCCCTGACTTTCCACAGGCGGTGCCGCGGCGTGCCCTTGGCGAAGCCTTGCGGATCATGGTCGCTCACCCGCTCGAACAGCATGATATGGTTGTGGTGCCAGTGCCCGACGGCAGTGGTGCGCGTCATCACATGGACATTGTCGGCTTCGGCGAGGAGCTGGGCGCGGGCGCGCACCCAGTCGAGCTGCGGGCCGCCGTCGATCGTCCCTTCGGAAAGGTCGGCAAGGCCGCCGAAGCGCGGCGTCTCATCGCAGACGATGACGCGTGCACCCGAGGCCTGCGCGGCTTCGGCGGCGGCAAGCCCGGCGATACCGGCGCCGATGACCAGCACGTCGCAATGCGCATGCATGTGCTCGTAGCTGTCGGGGTCGCGCCCTTCCGGCGCCTTGCCGAGGCCGGCGGCGCGCCGGATCATCGGCTCATAGACATGCTTCCAGAAGGCCCGCGGCCACATGAAGGTCTTGTAGTAGAAGCCGCCTGGGATGAAGCGCGAGATCTTGCTGTTGAGGGCGCCGATGTCGAGTTTGAGCGATGGCCAGCGGTTCTGGCTTTGGGCGACGAGACCGTCATAGAGCTCGACCTGGGTGGCCCTGAGATTGGGCTCGTGCCTCGCCCCTTCGCCGATCCCCACCAGCGCGTTCATCTCTTCGGAACCGAGTCCGACGATGCCGCGCGGGCGGTGATACTTGAAGCTTCGGCCGAAAACGCGCTGGCCATTGGCGAGGACGGCCGAGGCGAGCGTGTCGCCGGCGAAGCCCGTCATGTTCTGGCCGTCGAAGGTGAAGCTCACCTTTTTGGCGCGGTCGATCAGGCGCCCGCCCTTGGGAAGACGATAGGGCTTGCCGCTCATGACGATTTCCCTTTGCGCGGCGCCGGCGCGGCGGCGAGCTTGTCCTTGAAGAAGGCGGCCCATTCACCGGTCGCGGCTTCCATCAGCTCGCGCGGTGGCAGTTCGATGATGCCGTAGGTCGCCTTGAAATCCATGGTCGCGGTGTCGCGCACCGCATGGAACCACTTGCCGCAGCCGCGATCGCAGCGCCAGCGTTCGAAATGCAGCCCCTTGGGATTACGCCGCATGAAAAGATAGTCGCGCTGGGCGGCATCGCTGACATTGGCGGGATCATGTGTGGCCGGGCGCCTGATATGCGCCTCGCCGCCATAGTGGAAATCCGTCTCGTCGCCTTCGGCGCCACAGACCGGGCAGTGAACGATCAGCATGAACGCGAACTCCTGCGGGCCATCATCATTAGTGCGCCACCGCCGCGGCGACGCTTTCGTCGATCAGGCGGCCCTCGATGAAGCGGTTGAGGCCGAAGGGCTCGGCGACCGGATGCGGCCGGTCGTTGGCGATCGTGTCGGCGAAGACGAAGCCCGAGCCCGGAATGGACTTGAAGCCGCCGGTGCCCCAGCCGCAATTGACATAGAGTCCCTCGACATCGGTCTTGCCGATGATCGGCGAGCGGTCGCCGGTCATGTCGACGATGCCGCCCCACATGCGCAGCATTCTGAGCCGCGAGATGATCGGGAAGGTTTCGACCAGCGCCGTCACCGTATGCTCGAGCGCCGGGAAGGAGCCGCGCTGCGAATAGTTGTTGTAGGGATCGGTGCCGCCGCCGATCACCAGCTCGCCCTTGTCGGACTGGCTCAGATAGCCGTGCACCGTATTGGCCATCACCACGCAGTCGAGCACCGGCTTGATCGGCTCCGACACGAGCGCCTGCAGGCACAGGCTTTCGATCGGCAGCCTCAGGCCTGCCGTCTGCACGATGGTCGATACATGGCCCGCGGTGACGACGCCGATCTTCTTCGTCTTGATGAAGCCTTTCGACGTCTCGATGCCGGCGACCTTGCCGCCATCGCGGCGGATCGACAGGACCTCGCAATTCTGGATGATGTCGACGCCGAGGCTGTCGGCGCCCCGGGCATAGCCCCAGGCGACCGCATCGTGGCGGCCGGTGCCGCCCCTCGGCTGGTAATAGGCGCCGAGGATCGGGTAGCGGCAATTCGGATCGTCGTTGATGATGGGCGCGATCTTCTTGACCTCTTCGGCTGAGATCATCCGGCAGTCGAGGCCGGCCAGTCGGTTGGCATGGGCAGTGCGCTTGAAGGCCCTGAACTCATGCTCGGTCTGGCACAGCATCATCACGCCGCGCGGCGAGAACATCACGTTGAAGTTGAGGTCGCGGGAAAGGTCCTCGTAGAGCGAGCGGGCGAGCTCATAGATCGCGATCGAGGGATCCTGCAGGTAGTTCGACCGGATGATGGTGGTATTGCGGCCGGTATTGCCGCCGCCGAGCCAGCCCTTTTCGACGACCGCGACATTGGTGAGCTTGTGATTCTTGGCGAGATAGTAGGCGGTGGCGAGGCCATGTCCGCCGGCCCCGACGATGACCGCATCATATTCGGATTTGGGCGTGGGGCTGCGCCAGGCCCGCTCCCAGTCCTTGTGGTAGTTCATCGCGTTGCGCGCGAGGGAAAAGATCGAATAGCGGGACTTCATGCGACCCCTCAAAGGTTAGCTGGCTCTTTATCAAAAGGGGGTTAGGGGCTCCACCGGTTTCCGACGCCCCATTGCTGCCATGCGACAATGCGACGGACCCCTTGGCGAGCCTGGGGCATTAGTATCGGCCGACCACCGGACTTCTATGGGATCATGCTGAATTTCCTCGTTTTTGCAGTACTTGCGGCCGGCGTCGTGCTGGGCGTCTGCTGGCCCGTCCTGAAGGGCCGCGGCGCGGGGCCCGGCCGGGCCGATTATGACGAGGCGGTCTTCCGCGACCAATTGGCCGAGCTCGAGCGCGACCAAGCCCGGGGTCTGATCGGCAAGGCGGAGGCCGAGGCCGCCCGCAACGAGATCGCGAGGCGCCTCATTTCGGTCGACCGCTCCGAAAAGGCCGCGTCGTCCCCCGCCGCCGGCAAATGGGCGATCATGATGGCGGCGGTTTTCATCCCGCTGGCGTCCCTGGCACTCTATCTCGTCCTCGGGGCGCCGGGCCGGCCGGATATGCCGCTCAAGCAGCGCCTCGACAATGCGATCGCCAACAGCGACATGCCGGCGCTGATGGCGAAAGCCGAGGCGCATTTGGCCGAGAAACCCGATGACGTGCAGGGCTGGGAAGTCCTGGCGCCGCTCTATCGCGGCAGCGAGCGCTATGCGGACGCCGCCCGGGCCTATCTCAACATCCTGCGGCTCAAGGGGCCGAATGCCGAAACCTATGGCGACTATGGCGAGATGCTGGTCTTTGCCAATGCCGGCCTTGTGCCCAAGGAGGCGGCGCAGGCCTTTGCCGAGGCCCTGAAGCTCGATATGAGATCGCCGAAAGCCCGCTTCTATGCCGGCCTTGCCCTCAAGCAGGACGGCAAGACGGCAGAGGCGCTGACGATCTGGCAGGCGCTGCTCGCCGATACCAAACCAGGCGATACCTGGAAGAGCGTGCTGGAAGCGCAGATCGCCTCGCTATCGCCCGGAGCGCCGGTCCTGTCGGACGATCAGGTCGCCACCGCCCAGCAGATGAGCGCCGAAGATCGCGAAAATATGATCCGCGGCATGGTTGACGGCCTTGAGGAGCGGCTTAAATCGACACCCGGCGATCTCGAAGGCTGGCAGCGCCTGATCAGGGCGCGCGCCGTGCTCGGCGAAATGGACAAGGCGCGCGCGGCGTATACGGCGGCGAAGGAGCAGTTCAAGGCCGATGGCCAGGCGATCGCCGCCCTGGCGCAGTCGGCCAGGGAACTGGATATCGAATAGATGGTGATGATGACCACGCGTACGACCAGGAAGCAGAAGCGTGCCGCGCTCATTCTCTCGGGCCTTGCGGTCCTCGGCGTCGCTTTGGGTCTCGTGCTCTATGCGCTCAATGACACGATCGTGTTCTTCTACACGCCGAGCGAGATCGCCGGGAAGAACGTCCAGCCGGGTCAGCGCTTCCGCCTGGGCGGGCTCGTCGAGACCGGAAGCATCGTCAAGGGTGAAGGCATGGTCGTACGCTTTGCCGTCACCGACACGATCAAGACGGTTTCCGTCGACTATAACGGTCAGCTTCCCGATCTTTTCCGCGAAGGGCAGGGCGTCGTCACCGAGGGCAATCTCGATTCCTCGGGGAAATTCATCGCCGATACCGTGCTTGCCAAACATGACGAGACCTATATGCCGAAGGACGTCGCCGACCGGCTGAAGGAAAAGGGCGTGTGGAAGGAAGGCAAGGGGGCGGGTCCATGATTGCCGAAATAGGCCATTTCGCTCTTATCCTGGCGCTGGCGACGGCCCTCATCCAGTTCGCCGTGCCGCTCTACGGCGCGGCCAGGGGCGACAGGGGCCTGATGAATGTCGCCGCTCCCGCCACACTGGCGCAGTTCTCGCTCATCGTGATCGCCTTCTTCGCCCTGATGCACGCCTATGTCACGTCCGATTTCTCGGTTGCGAATGTCTGGCAGAACTCCCATTCGGCGAAACCGCTCATCTACAAGATTTCGGGCGTGTGGGGGAACCACGAAGGCTCGATGGTGCTCTGGGTATTGATCCTGGCGCTGTGCGGCTCCGGCGTGGCGCTGTTCGGCGGCAATCTTCCGCTCGAACTCAAATCGCGCGTGCTCGCCATCCAGGGCTCGATCGGCGCCGCCTTCCTGCTGTTCATCGTCACGACCTCCAATCCGTTCCTGCGCCTCGACCCGCCGCCCATCGAGGGCAACGGCCTCAATCCCTTGCTGCAGGATCCGGCTCTCGCCTTCCACCCGCCCTTCCTCTATGCCGGCTATGTCGGTCTCTCCGTCTCCTTCTCCTTTGCCGTGGCCGCCCTGATCGACGGAAAGGTGGATGCGGCCTGGGCACGCTGGGTGCGGCCATGGACGCTCGCCGCCTGGATATTCCTCACCATCGGCATCGCCATGGGTTCCTGGTGGGCCTATTACGAACTGGGTTGGGGTGGCTTCTGGTTCTGGGACCCGGTCGAGAACGCCTCCTTCATGCCCTGGCTGGTCTCGGCCGCCCTGCTGCATTCGGCGATTGTGGTCGAGAAGCGCAATGCGCTCAAGGTCTGGACCATCCTGCTCGCCATCCTCGCCTTCTCCCTGTCGCTGGTCGGTGCCTTCCTGGTCCGCTCAGGCGTCCTGACCTCGGTCCATGCCTTCGCCACCGATCCGGCGCGCGGCGTCTTCATCCTGCTGATCCTGTGCGTCTTCATTGGCGGTGCCCTGACGCTGTTCGCCTGGCGGGCGCCGGCACTGAAGGCAGGAGGGGTGTTCGCGCCGATGAGCCGCGAAGGGGGACTGGTCGTCAACAATCTGCTGCTGTGCACCGCCTGCGCCGCGGTCCTCATAGGCACGCTCTATCCGCTGGCGCTCGAGACCTTGACGGGCGAGAAAATTTCCGTAGGCCCGCCCTATTTCAACCTGACCTTCGGCCTCATCATGCTGCCGTTGCTGCTTCTCGTTCCGGTCGGGCCCCTCCTCACCTGGAAGCGCGCCGAAGCCTGGCCGGTGATCCAGCGCCTGTGGGTGGCGGCGCTCGTGACCTTGGCCGTCGTCGTCACCATTCTTGTCGTCCTGTGGCGCGGCCCGTGGCTTGCACCTTTCGGCGTGGCGCTCGGCCTGTGGCTCGTCCTTGGCGCGTTGGTCGAACTCGCCGAACGCACGGCACTGTTCAGATCGCCCTTGCCGGTGTCGTGGGCGCGGTTGAAGGGCCTGCCGCGTTCGTCGCTCGGCATGACCATGGCCCATGCCGGTGTTGGCCTCGCGGTCATTGGCATCTTCGCGGTGACGTCCTGGCGTGAAGAGAGCATCGTGGCGATGAAGGCGGGCGACAAGCTCGCCATCGCCGGCTACGAAGTCACCTATCTGGGCGAGGCGCCGATGACCGGGCCAAACTATACCGGCGATGCCGGCCGCTTCCGGGTGATGGACGGCAACCGCGAGGTTGCGACCCTGGTTTCGGAACGGCGACGGTTCCAGCCGAGCAACCGGGAGACGACCGAGGTCGGTCTGCTGCAGGCCTGGTCGGGTGACCTCTACGCGGTAATGGGCGAGCGCATGAATGACGGCGCGCGCGCCATGCGCGTCTATTTCAACCCGCTCATCTCGCTGATCTGGCTCGGCACCTTCGTCATGTTCCTGGGTGGCTGCATCTCGCTCACCGACCGGCGCTTCCGGGTCGGCGCCCCCAAGACCGCGCGCCGGGCGCAAGCTGTTGCGGCGGAGTAAAGGATGAAGCGGCTCCTCACCGCGCTGTTTCTGTTTTTGGCGACGGTCGCGCCGGGGCAGGCCGTGCTGCCGGACGAGATATTGTCCGACCCGGTACTTGAAGGCCGTGCCCGCGCCCTGTCGGCGGACCTTCGCTGCCTCGTCTGCCAGAACCAGTCGATCGATGATTCGAACGCGCCGCTCGCCCGTGACCTGCGCCTCCTGTTGCGCGAAAGGCTGAAGGCCGGCGACAGCGATGCCCAGGCGGTGGATTTCATCGTCGCGCGCTATGGCGATTTTGTCCTGCTGCGCCCGCGCTTCACGCCCGAGACCTGGCTTCTGTGGATCGGCCCCTTCGCACTATTGCTGGCGGCCGGAGCTTTCCTCTTCCTGCGCCGGCGCAGGCAGGAAGGCGGCGCGGAACGATCTCTCGACGCGGAAGAACGCGCAGCTCTACAGCGGGCGCTCGATCGCAGTTCATAGGGACGGCCCTGCGTTTGCGCCGGTCTCACGGCAACGTGACCGCCTGATCCGGCGATCTTCCGCCCACATTACAGAAGATTCACATTACCGAAAGGTCGCCGTAAGCCGCGGATGCCTAAGTTTAGCATCACATCATCCGCTCTGGGACATAGGAGTTTTCCATGACAACAAGCACAAAAGTGCGCAACCGCGTCATCGGCCTGATGGCCTTCGGCCTCCTGGCCACGACCGCGCTCACCGCCAATTTTCTGGTGACTCCGTCATTGCCGGTGCACGCCGAAACCAACCAGCAGGTGGCACCCCAGGCGGGCTTCGCCGATCTCGCGGCGAAGGTGATGCCCGCGGTGGTCAGCGTCGAGGTCAATTTCGCCAATGTCGCCGACAATTCGGACGACAACGGCGATGAAGACATGGGGCAGGGCCAGGGCATGCCCAACCTGCCGCAGGACAGCCCGTTTCGCGATTTCTTCAACCAGTTCCCGCAGTTCCGCGACCAGCTCCCGCAATCGCCGCGCCGGCCGCATGGCGGCATCGCGCAAGGCTCGGGCTTCCTGATCTCGGCCGACGGCTATGCCGTGACCAACAACCATGTCGTCGGCAAGGCCGACAAGGTCCAGGTCAAGCTCAGCGACGGCCAGGAATATGATGCGAAGGTGATCGGCACCGATCCCAAGACCGACCTCGCCCTGATCAAGATCGAGGGCGGCAAGAACTTCAGCTATGTGAAGTTCTCCGACAAGGATCCGCGCGTCGGCGACTGGGTGATGGCGGTCGGCAATCCCTTCGGCCTCGGCGGCACGGTGACGAGCGGCATCATCTCGGCGCGCGGCCGCGATATCGGCTCCGGTCCCTATGACGACTTCCTGCAGATCGACGCCTCGATCAACAAGGGCAATTCCGGCGGCCCCGCCTTCAATCTCGACGGCGAGGTGGTTGGCATCAACACCGCCATCTACTCGCCCTCGGGCGGCAGCGTCGGCATCGGCTTTGCCATTCCGGCAGCGACCGCCAAGGAGGTCATCACCTCGCTCAAGGACAATGGCGCGGTGACCCGCGGCTGGCTCGGCGTTCAGATCCAGCCGGTGACCGACGACATCGCCGAAGGCCTCAACCTCAAGGACAAGAAAGGCGCGCTCGTCGCCGATGTGACCGAGAAGTCTCCCGCTCTCGCCGCCGGCATCAAGACCGGTGACACGATCATCAAGGTCGGCAGCGACGAGATCAGCGATCCGCGCGATCTCGCCAAGAAGGTCGCGCGTTATGCGCCGGGCAAGTCGGTCGACGTCACGCTCGTCCGCGACGGCAAGACCGTCACCATACCCGTCGCTCTCGGCAAGATGCCTGGCGACGACCAGATGGCCAGCGCCCAGCCCGACCAGCAGCCCGAGCGCAGCAGCCTCGCCGAACTCGGTGTGCGCCTGGCGCCCGCCGAAGATGGCGCCGGCGTGAAGGTGATCGATGTGAAGCCGGGCAGCGCCGCCGAGGACCGCGGCATCCGTGCCGGCGACGTGATCCTCGAAGTGGCGGGCCGGGCGGTCCATGAGCCGAGCGAAGTCAAGCAGGCTCTGAGCGAGGTCAAAGGCGCCGGCAAGAGGATCGTGATGCTGATCCGTTCCGGCGACAATCAGCGCTTCGTCGCCCTGCCGGGCGGCGAGGGATGAGTTAGCGTCTCGTGCGACGCTTGAATGTCACACTCTCTCCCCCCGCTCCCGTGTGACATTCCAGGCGCGTGGCCAGGAAAAGTGGTTTTCCCGGTTTTCCGTTAGGCCACGCGCCAAGTTTATCGAGGCCGATCACGTCAATCCTTCAGATTGGTTCTGAAGGATCGTGATCGGCGGAGACAGGGTTATCTGTCTCCGCAGCCTGCCTCTTTCAAGGATGACATTTGAGGGCTTTTCCGGAGGACAGAGTCATGCAACTTATGGCAAACGGAAACACGAAACTGGCGGCGCCTGCCCATGATCTGGATCATATGCGCATCCTTGTGATCGAGGATGATCGAGAGGCCGCCACCTGGCTGCTCAAGGGATTGACCGAGAGCGGACATGTGGCCGATCACGCCGCCGACGGTGAGGAGGGCCTCGCTTTGGCGCGCGAGCGTGTCCATGATGTGCTGATCGTCGATCGCATGCTGCCCAAGCTCGACGGGCTTTCGATCATCCAGACCCTGCGCGCCGAGGGCCTGACCGCGCCGGTTCTCATCCTGAGCGCGCTCGGCGATGTCGATGAGAGGGTCAAGGGCCTGAGGGCCGGCGGCGACGATTATCTCGCCAAGCCCTATGCCTTCTCCGAGCTGCTCGCCCGCATCGAGGGCCTGTCGCGGCGGCGCCACCAGGGGCCGCAGCAGACCAAGCTCAAGGCCGTCGACCTCGAAATGGATCTCCTGACCCGCTCGGTGACGCGCTCCGGCCGCCCGATCATCCTGCAGCCGCGCGAGTTCAAGCTGCTCGAATACCTCATGCGCAATGCCGGCCACGTGGTGACGCGCACCATGCTTCTCGAAAATGTCTGGGACTATCATTTCGACCCGCAGACCAACGTCATCGACGTGCACGTCTCGCGCCTGCGCGCCAAGATCGACAAGGGATTCGACGAGCCGATCCTGCAGACGGTCCGCGGGGCCGGATACATGCTCCGTGCGGCATAGCTTCTGGAAACTCTTCCGCACTTCGACCTTCCGGCTGTCCGCCCTCTATCTTGTCGTCTTCATCCTTTCGGTAGGGGCGATCCTCGCTTACGTCTACTGGAACACCGCGGGGCTGCTCGAGCGCCAGACCGACGAGACGATCCGCGCCGAGGTCCAGGGACTGGCCGACCAGTACCGCATCAGGGGCATGGCCGGCGTGCTCGACACGGTGCGCCGCCGCTCCAGCGATGATTCGGGCTCGATCTATCTCCTGACGACGCCCGAGGGCGTGCGCGTGGCGGGCAACCTGGTCTCGGTGCCGGACGAGATCGCCGTCGAGGATTCGGGCTGGACGGAATTTCCCTTCAATGTGAAGACCAGCGCCGGCATGGAGCCGCACCGCGCCCGCGTCTATTACACCGAGCTTCCGGGCGGCAACATGCTTGTCGTCGGCCGCGACATCGAGGACATGCGGCAATTCGCGACCATCATCCGCAACACGCTGATCACCGGCACGCTGATCGCGCTGGCGCTCGGCATCGGCGGCGGCCTCCTGACCAGCCGCAACTTCCTGCGCCGCGTCGATGCCATCACCGACGCCAGCCGCTCGATCATGCAGGGCGATCTCTCGGGGCGGATGCCGGTTCAGGGCACGGGCGATGAGCTCGACCGCCTGGCGCAATCGCTCAACCAGATGCTCGACCAGATCGAGCGGCTGATGCGCGGCATGCAGGAA
>CAZICN010000092.1:0-14285 GCA_964537655.1 uncultured Aestuariivirga sp. | reverse complement strand
CTGTTCGCGCAGCTCCGGCGTGAAGGCCTCGCCGAAATCCTCGGCCTCGAAGACCGGGCGGATCTCGACCTCGTCGCCTGCCTCCATCGGGCAGCGCTTCAGCCATTCGACGGCTTCCGCCATCGACGCCACCTTCCACATCCAGAAGCCCGCGATGAGCTCCTTGGTCTCGGCGAAGGGACCATCGATCACCTTGGGCGCGCCGGCGCTGAACCGCACGCGTTTGCCCTTGGAACTCGGATGCAGGCCTTCGCCCGCGAGCATGATGCCCGCCTTGACCAGTTCCTCATTATAATTGCCCATCGCGGCCAGAAGCTCGGTCGAGGGCATGACGCCCGCCTCCGTCTCCTTGCTGGCCTTGACGATAACCATGACTTTCATGACAGACTCCAGAAATCAAAAGACGCGATTGAGGTGACGGATGCCTTACGGCGTCCCGGCGGTGACGACCATCCAGCCCACGCCGAACTTGTCGGCGACCATGCCGAAGCTCGAGGCGAAGAAGGTCTTGATCAGCGGTTGCTGGACCTGGCCCTCCCTGGCAAGGGCATCGAAGACCTTCTTCGCCTCGCTGTCGTCCTTGACCTGGAGGGCCAGCGAGACGCCGGTGAAGCTGGTCTTGCCCGAGCACATGCCGTCGGTCGCCATGATCAGCGAGTCGCCGACCTTGAATTCCGAATGCATGATCTTCTCGGCCGAATGGGCGGGCGGTGTCCCCAGGTCGGCGCAGCCATTGCCGGAGGCTTCCATGGGCGGCGCTTCCTTGAAGCGCATCTTGACGCCGACCTTGGCGCCGATCGCCCTGGCGTAGAAATCGAGAGCCTCTTCGGCGCGGCCCTCGAAAGACAGATAGGGTTGAACTTGCATGGTCTTCTCCTTTGGTTGAGCGAACAGTTGCCAGCGTCGTCATTTCCTGGCGGCGCCGACTTCCATCTCGCGGAAGCGCTCGATCGCCTCACCTTGTGTGAAGTCCTCAAGCTCGAATAGTTGGCGGATTTCGATCTCGCCGTCCTCATTGTGCGGATTGGGGAACCGGCGGGCCCATTCGAGCGCCTCGTCGCGCGACTTCACCTGGATAATGGTGTAACCCGCAATCAGCTCCTTGGTTTCAGTGAAGGGGCCGTCGATGACGCGGCGCTTGCCGCCTTCATATCTGACGCGGAACCCCTTGGCGCTCGGATGCAGGCCGTTGGCATCGAGAAGGACGCCGGCCTTCGCCAGTTCCTCGTGATAGGTCGCCATCGCGGCGAGCAGGTCTTCGCCCGGCATGACGCCGGCTTCCGAGTTCTTGCTGGCCTTGACGATGATCATGAAACGCATCGGTCAGTCTCCTGTTTCGGTTGGGAGCCCTCGGGCTCTACCTCCACGACGAATGAGGCACGGCGAAATCGACAGGGCTTCGCAAAAAATCTTTCAAGATTTTTCTGACCCAACGGCAAAATTGACGCGTTGTCCCGTTCGACCGGTCAGGCGCCCTGGCGCCCGAGGGGCGTCAGATCGAGATAATGCAGCACCGGGACCAGGGGTTCGACGCCGCGCGCATAGGTCGAATAGGTGTGGAACACTCTTTCGCCGTCGCGCAGGAAGACGCTGATGCCATGGTGCTCGCCGTCGGCGAACCAGGTCTCGCCGTTCTTCAGATGCTCGGCGCGCGGCCGGTAGTTGTATTCGGCCGGTGCCACCTTCTCGTCGGACGTGACGTGGAAGTCATAGTTGAAGTCGCAGCCGAAGGACGAATAGAGCGGGATGTCCCAGCCCATGGCCACGGCATAGGCGGTGAGCTTCGCCTGCGGGGCGCGCGAGATGACGGCAAAAGACGTCTCATGCTCGTGGAGTCGGGCGAGATCGGGGATGTCGTTCACGAAGCCGGTGCAGCCGGGGCAGGCCTTTTCCCAGGCCGGGTCGAACATGAAATGATAGATGATGAGCTGGCGGTGGCCGTCGAACAGGTCGATGAGCTTCACCTGGCCTCGCGGACCTTCGAAGACATAGTCCTTGTCGATCGCGACCATGGGCAATCGGCGGCGCTCCTCATTGTGGGAATCGCGCTCGCGCATCAGCCGCTTCTCCTTTTCGAGCAGCTTCTTGCGGGCGGCGAGCCAATCGGATCGCGAGGCGGTCTTCGGCATGGTCGCGGATGTCTCAGGCATGGCAAAACTCCCTTGTTCCCCGCCTAAGCTCAGGCCGGGCGCTCGAACTCACAAATGCGGCGATGCGTCCCCGATCGCGCAGGTCATCATCCTTGACAAATAGGTTGATATCAACAGTATTGTCGTATGTCAAACCTGAAGCCTCTTTCCCGCGAAGTGACGCATCATGTCCGCGACCACTGCCTGTGCCTGCATGTGCAGCGCGCGGCCCGGGCACTGGCGCGGCGCTTCGACGAGGCGCTGCGCCCCCTGGGACTCACGCAGGGCCAGTTCTCTCTCCTGATGTCGCTCAACCGTCCCGACCCGCCGACGATCGGCCAGGTTTCGGCCTTCCTCGCCATGGACCGCACCACGCTGACCGCCAATCTCAAGCCCCTGGAACGCCACGGCTTCGTGAAGGTGGCGGTCGACCGGCAGGACAGGCGCAACCGGCGCCTCATGCTGACGGCGGCCGGGAGCCGTGTCCTCGCCGAGGCGCTGCCGATCTGGAAGAAGACCCATGCCGCGCTCGACACGGCGCTCGCCGGAAACAGTCCCGACAATCTGCGCGCCATGCTGACGCTGCTGTCCTGAAGCGATCACCATCTTACCCAAGCCTCCGGCACGCGGCGGATCATTGCCCGGCCGATCCGCAGCAGCCGCCGGCCTTGCTGGCCGAAACCCAGCGGCCCTGCGCGTCGACATGGCCTTGCTCCTCATAGAGGTCATGCAATCTCACCCAGTCGGTGAGATTGTGGTTGGGACCGTGTTCGTTGCGGCCTTTCGGCGTCATGTCGAGGAACATGTAGGCCCCGAGCGTCTCCTCGCCGCCGCGGCCGAAGGTGGAATAGGTGTGGAAGACGTCGCCCGATGCATCCTTGTAGAAGACGCTGAGGCCCGAGAGATCCTCGATGCCGACTTCGGTCATCTCGTAATTGTAGTAGCCCTGGCCCGCGACCTCGGCCGGCGTGAAGGAGACGTTGAAGTCGTAATTGAAGTCGCTGCCATGCGACGACACGAAGGGGAAGTCCCAGCCCATGCGCCGGCGATAGGCCTCGATCTCGGCGAGTGGCGCGCGCCCCACCGCGACATAGGCGACATCATGGTGACGGAAATGCATGAGCGCGCCCTCGACATGGTCGACCTCGAAGGAGCAGCCGACGCAGCCTTCCTCCTGGCCGGGCGCCAGCATGAAATGCTTGACGATGAGCTGGCTCCTGCCGTCGAACAGGTCGGCGAGGCGGCGCTTGCCCTGTGGCGTGTCGAAGACATAGCTCTTCTCGACCTTGACCCAGGGCAGCCCGCGGCGTTCCGCGCTGAGCCTGTCGCGCTGCCTGGTAAGGTCCTTCTCCTTGGCGAGAAAGGCCTTGCGGGCGACGATCCATTGCTCGCGGCTGACGATCTCATGTTCGGACATTGTCACTCTCCTTACGCTCCACGGATTTGATCAGGCGGCCTTCATGCCGGCGGCGTAGGCCGCGAGCTTGTCGAAGGCCTCGCTCCAGCCGCCCTCATGGCCATCGCGTTCCTCGACCGACTTGAACGGCGCCTGCTTGAACGTCATCCGGGTCTTGCCGTTCTCGTCGGCAAAGGTGATGGTCACCAGATTCTCCTGGCCGCGCTCGCCATCCTCCTCCCAGGCGAAGGTGAAGACGAGACGCTCGGCTTCGACCACCTCGCGATAGACGCCCTGGAACCAGTAGTCCTTGCCCTCGCTGGAGCGGATCAGCGCGCGATAGGCGCCGCCCGGACGCACATCCATCTTCACCGATGGCGCGGTAAAGCCCTTGGGCCCCATCCAGCGCGCCATGTGCTCAGGCATGGTCCAGGCCTTGAAGACGAGGAGCGGCGGCGCGTCGAGAACACGGGTGATGACGAGCTCGAGTTTGCCTTGCCTCAAGTCGGTGTCGTTCGCGGGCGTCATCGTGCTTTTCCTTTCAGCGCGCGCTCGCGCAGATAGTCGTCGATCAGATCGAAGGCGCTGCTCCAGCCCTCGGCGTGGCCGTCGCGGTCATCCTGCGTGGTGAAGCCGGTCTGATGGAAAGTGAGCCGCGTGCGGCCGTTCTCCTCGGTGAACAGCACGGTGACGAGGGTCAAGGGCTCGGACGGTTTTCCCGGCAGGTCAAAGCCATGGGTATAGACCAGCCGCTCCGGCGCCACGATCTCATGGAAGAAACCGTAGGAAGAGAACTCCATGCCGTCGGGGGCGCGCGTATGGATGCGCCAGGCGCCGCCGGGCTTCAGATCGAGTTCGCAGGACAATGTGATAAAGCCGCGCGGCCCCCACCAATGGACGAGGTGCCGCGGATCGATCCACAGCCGGAAGACGAGTTCGCGCGGTGCGGCGAAGACGCGCGTGATGCCGAGATCAAGGGTGGCGGCGTCAGTTTTGCGGTCCATCGCCGCCCCCCTTCGCCTGCAGCATCTTCAGATAGGCATCGAGGCGGTCGAAGCTCTGGTCCCAGAACTGGCGGTAATGCTCGAGCCAATCGGCGGCCTCCTTCAGCGGTCCGGGCTCGAGGCGGCGAGGACGCCACTGCTTCTCGCGGCTCTGGGCGATCATGCCGGCCTGTTCCAGCACTTTGAGATGCTTGGAGATCGCCGGCAGGCTCATGTCGAAAGGCTGCGCCAGCTCGGTGACCGAAGCCTCGCCCAGAGCGAGCCGCGCCAGGATCGCGCGCCTTGTCGGATCGGCGAGGGCGGCAAAGGCGGTGCTGAGACGGTCGGTCATAGATATTGAACCAGTAAGTTAATTAACATATCGGTTAAATAGTAGATCGTGCCTTCAGAGTCAAGCGAGCTGTTCAAGAGAGAAGCGGATTGCGGGATGCCACCGGCCCCGGCGCCGGGCATTTGAGAAAGCTAGCCGATCACGTGGTCAGGAGCTGTCAGCATGGACGGCTCAGCGCGCACCCTGTTGCGGGAGCCCGACGCCGCCCACCGGCTCGGTCCTCGTCGCGCTGTCGAAACCGGCAATGATCGGCATGGCCTCGGTGATCGCGGCGCGCACCACCGGCAGCGCCAGCGACGCCTTGTGGCTCGCCTCGCTGTCCCAGATCTCGGTGATCCAGATCACGTCGGCATCGCCAGGGTCTCTGGCGACGATGTAATTCAGGCAACCCGGCATCGAGTCGATACCGCGAAGCAGGATGACCAGGAGATCGTCGCGCTTGCCGGGCTTCGCCCGCATCTTGCCGATCAGTCCAAACATCAGCGCCTCCTGTGGGAGCCCCCGTGTAAAAGCCGCCGCGCGCCCGGGCAAGACGTTGTATCTTTAGAAACAAACGCTTGTTTGTTTCCTCATGCGTGTTATGCTCAACCCAAGAATGCGGGTCATAAGATCCGAACCATGGGAGGGGAGATGGCACGGACCCGAGGCTCGGTCGGCGCCGAAACCGAGAAAGCCATCCGCAAGGCCGCCATCGAGCTCATCGCCAAACATGGCTTCGAGGCCATGACGCTTCGCGACCTCGCCGAACATGTCGGCCTCCAGCCGGGCTCCATCTATCGTTACATCGCCACCAAGGACCAGCTGCTCGTCGACATCATGGTCGAGCATATGGAGGCGCTGCTCGCTGCGTGGCGCGCCTGGGACGATGAGAAGGCCCAGGCCCGCACCAGGCTCGAAGGCTTCGTCGAATTTCATATCCGCTATCATTTCGAGCGCCAGAAGGAAGTGCTGATCGCCAATCTCGAACTGCGCAGCCTGACGCCCGATGCGCGCCGCGCCAGCGTGGCGTTGCGCAAGAGCTACGAAGGCGAGTTGCGCCGGATCCTCGATGCCGGAATCGCGGCGCATGAATTTCCGCCGGTCGACAGCGGCATCGCCACCAATGCGATCATCTCGATGCTGACCGGCGTGTGCTTCTGGTACAGCCCGAAGGGCAGGCTCCCGGCGGACGAGATCATCGCCATCCACAAGCGCCTGGTGCTCGGCAGCCTGCAGGGCGCGCCGCGTGGCGAAACGAAGGTCATTGCCCTGGCTGGAGGGCGCAAGCGAACATGAAAAACGAGGAGGCGATCATGGATCAATCACTGGCGGACTCCCGTCTGGCGCCCGTCGCATTCGAGCCCTTCCAGGCGGGTCCGCGCCTGCGCGGCAGGCTGGCCGAGATCAGGTCCTATGGCTATCGGCCGACACCGGCGAAGCTCACCGGCCAGCAACTGCTCATCGCCCAGCTCACCGCCCTCGGCCTCGCCAACAAGGAAATCGCCTATCTCGCCGACATATCGGAAACGACGGTGAAGGCGCATATCAGCGCCGCCTTGCGCAGCCTCAACCTCAAGCGGCGCACCCAGCTCTGCCGCTACATTTTCGAAGAAGGGCTGCTCGGCTGAACCTCGACCGGCCGGAGCGACGACAGGGCCGTAGAAATGCCGTAGTTTTTTGAGATCGGTCGGGAAGGACGGCCCCACCTCATGACGCGCATTCTGATTGCCGCGGTCTTCGTTCTCGTGATGACAGCCGCGGCATCGGCCGAACGGCGTGTCGCGCTCGTCTTCGGCATCGACAGATACGAGACGCTGCGCCCCCTCGGCAATGCCGTCAACGACGCCCAGGCGATCGACCGGACGCTGAGCGCCCTGGGCTTCGAGGTCTTTCTCGAATCCAATCGCGACCTGCGGCGCATGCGCCGCGCGCTCGAGGACTTCCAGGCCGACGCCGCCGGCGCCGATGTGGCGCTGGTGTTCTTCGCCGGGCACGGGGTCGAGATCTCCGGCGACAACCGGCTGCTGCCGTCCGATGCCGATGGCTCCTCGCTCGCCAGCTTGCGCCAGTCGAGCCTGGGGCTGGAAGAGGTGCGCGCCGCCATCGCCGCCACGGGCAGGATCGGCCTCATCGTCCTCGATGCCTGCCGCAACGATCCCTTCGGCACGGCGGGCGGCGATGGCCGTGCGGCCACCGTGCTGACGCCCGAGATCGCAGAGAAAGTACGGCCCGGCCTCGGCCGCATGGGGCGGGCGGAGAATGTGCTGTTCGCCTTCTCCGCAGCTCCCGGCGAGACGGCGGCCGATGGTGCGGGAGCGAACTCGCCCTTCACGGCGGCGCTGGCGAAGTATCTGGGCAGCGACGGGCTCGACATCCGCTCGGTGCTGACCTTGGTGCAGCAAGAGGTCTATGACACCTCGCGCGGCAACCAGCTTCCCTATGTGGAGAGCGGGCTGCCGAAGTTCTTCTTCGCGGCGACGAGCGAAAGCGAGCTTCCGGAGCGCGAGCGGCTGCTGCTCGCCATGGCGGAGGTGACGGATGGGCTGCGCCGGGAGGTCGAGCAGGTCGCCTCGACGCATGGCATGCCCCTGGCGCCGCTCTATGGCGCGTTGATCGAAGCGAGGCTCGGCGCGCTTTCGGACACGGATCGCCGCAAGAAGCTCACCGAAGCGGCGAAGTCCTATCGTGATGCCGAGGCCAGGCTCAAGACACTCTCGTCCAGCGATCCCCAGATCACGCGGTTGCGCACCGAGGCGGAAGCGAAGCTCAAGCTCGGCGCCTTTGCCGAAGCGCGCGCCAGGCTCGCCGAAGCTGCCGAGATCGACGCCCGGTCCGGCGACATGCTGGCCGGCAATCTCGTCGCGCGGCGCATCTCCGAGGCCGAGACGCATGTCGCCGCCGCCGGCGTGGCGCGCACCCAGCTCGACCATCAGGGCGCCCTCAAGTCCATGGAGGCGGCGGCAACGCTTTATGCCAGGATCGAGAATGAGGAAGTTCCAGACCGGGCGCGGCGCGAACGGGATTGGCTCCTCGCCGGCATCGGTGACCTTTACGTCCTCACCGGCAATGTGGCCAAGGCGCTCGGCGCATATGAGCGCATGTTCGAGGCGGCGCGGATGCGCATCGCGAAGTCGCCGGGCCTCGCCGATGCCGAGCGCGATCTGGCGGCAAGCTACGAGAGGATCGGCGATGCACGGGTGTCGCAGGGCGACCTGCGGGCGGCGCTCGATGCCCATGAGGCAAGCCTCGCCATACGCGCGCGGCTTGCCCCGAGCGATCCGGGCAATGCCAAATGGCAGCGCGATCTGTCGATCAGCCACAGCAAGATCGGCGACGTGCGGATGTCGCAGGGCAATCTAAAGGGCGCGCTCGAGTCCTATGAGGCAGCCCTCGGCATCAGCCTGAAGCTCGTCTCGATTGATCCGGGCAACACCGAGTTCCAGCGCGATCTGTTGGTAGGCCATAGCAAGATCGGCGATGTGCGGGAGGCGCAGGGCAATCTGCAAGGCGCGCTCGAAGCCTATCAGGCGAGCCTCGACATCATGCGGAAGCTTGCCTCGACTGATCCGGGCAATACCGGATGGCAGCGCGACCTGTCGGTCGGTCACGAAAGGATCGGCGATGTGCGGGTGGCGCAAGGCAATCTGAAAGGCGCACTCGAGGCCTATGAAGCGGGCCTCGCCATACGCCGGCGGCTTGCGGCGAGCGATCCGGGCAATGCCCAGTGGCAGCGCGACCTGTCGATCGGCCACAACAATATTGGCGATGTGCGAAAGGAGCAGGGCGATCTGCGGGCGGCGCTCGAGGCCTATGAAGCAGGCCTCGCCATCCGCCAGGGCCTTGCGGCGAGCGATCCGGGCAATGCCGGATGGCAGCTCGATCTCTCGGTCAGCCACAACAATATCGGCGCTGTGCTGAGGGCGCAGGGCAATCTGGTGGCGGCGCTCGAGGCCTATGAAGCGGGCCTCGCCATACGCCTGCGGTTTGCGGCGAGTGACCCGGGAAATGCCCGGTGGCAGCGCGACCTGTCGATCAGCTACAACCAGATCGGCAATGCGCGGATTGCGCAAGGCAATCTGAAAGGCGCGCTCGAGGCCTATGAGGCCGATCTCGCCATAAGCCAGCGGCTGGCAGCGAGCGACCCGGGCAATGCCCAGGGGCAGATCGATCTGTCGATCAGCCACAGCACGATCGGCGATGTGCGAAAGGCGCAGGGCGATCTGAAAGGCGCGCTCGAGGCCTATGAGGCAGGCCTCGCCATAAGCCAGCGGCTGGCGGCGAGCGATCCCAGCAATGCCCAATGGCAGCGCGTCCTGGCCTACATCAGCGAAAGGATGGGTGAGGTGCGGAAAGGCCTCGCGGCCGGGACTCAGCCTTGAGGCATCCGGCCGGATGGGGGAAGGGATGCGCGCTTCCTGGCATAATACCGCCTCGCCTTGGTGCGGCTGCCGCACGGATTGGCGGTGCACCAGCGCTTGTTGGCGTTGCGGGTGCGGTCGATGAACAGCCAGCCGCAATTGCCGCAGACGCGCACGCGCCGTTTCTCGGCCGAGAAGGCGAGTTCGACCGCTCGGTGCAGGATCGCGGCGAGGAAGGGATCGCGGTCATCGGCGAGGGCCGAGGCATAAAGCGAAACGAGGCCCGGCCAGTCCTCGCCCGACCTGAAATAGCGGTCGATCGCCTCGCGCGCCGCGACACATTCGGCGATGCCGGACGACGGCGCGGCGAGGCCGGCAAAGGCGGCCCAGCCCGCCAGATTCTCAAACGACTGGCCACGGTCCTCGCGCCGCTCCGGGCGGTTGCGCCACACGACCATGTTGGCGAAATCGAGCGCCGGGTGGCGGTTGATGAAATGATGGTCGTGCCAGTCGAATGCTGTCATCGTTGCAATTGACAGAGTGAAGCCAGAGCGCCATTCTCACTAGCAAACCATGGTTAGCTCGTCAAAATGGATTCTCGCAGGCCTGACCGGGGCAGGGACATGCCTCGCTCTGGCCGAGCCCGCTTTTGCCCAGAGCGCTGTCCGCTCGACCGGCTATGTCCTCCAGCAACTGGTCAATGCCGCCCTCGTCGGCGCCCTCTACAGCCTGCTCGCCGTCGCCTATGCGCTGCTCCATGGCATCACCAACCGCATCGTCCTGTCCTTCGGCGACATCGCGGCCTTCGGCGCCTTCGGCACCATCTACATGATGCTGATGATGCTTTCGTCGAACTGGCAGACGGGGCTCGCCATCGCGGTGGTGTTCGCCATCGCCTGCGCCTCGACCGCGGCCCTGGGTGCGGTCCTGCAGATCGGTCTGTTCACGCCTTTGGTGCGCTCGCCGACGCAGGCCATCATGATCGCCTCGATCGGCGCCTCGATCGTGCTGCAGGAGGGCCTGCGCGTGCAGTCGGGCGGGCGCGAGCGCTGGCTGTCGCCGATCTTCGCCGACAGCCTCGTCAATGTCGATTTCGACGGCTTCACGCTGCATGTCACCGGCATGCAGGTCATCATCCTCGCGCTCGCGGCGGTGCTGCTCTCAGGCCTCACGCTGGTCCTCGCCCGAAGCCAGGCCGGGCGGCTGTGGCGGGCCTGCTCGCAGAATATCGCCCTGGCCCAGCTCTGCGGCATCGACACCAACCGCGTCCTGACCTGGACCGCCGCGGCGGCGGCGGGTTTCTCCGAGGTCTCCAGCTGGATCATCGCCATCGGCTATGGCGGGGTCAGCTTCTATATGGGCCTGGTGCTCGGCCTCAAGGCGCTGTTCGCCACCATCATCGGCGGCTTCGGCACGATCGGCGGCGCCATTGTCGGCGGCTTCCTGCTCGCCGGCATCGAGACCGTGTGGAGCGCCTATTTCCCGATCGTCTATCGCGATGTCGCGGTGTTCCTCTTTGTCATCCTGGTCTTTGTGATCAAACCCGATGGGCTGTTGAGCGTCGGTCTGAGACGCGACAGCGAAGCGTGAGGTCGTCCGATGCTGATGCGCAAAATCGCTTTCCTGGTGCTCGCTTTCCTTCTCGCCGGCTGTGGCGAGGATCCCGACGCGCCCTATCTGGCCTTCGCCGGCGGCGGCTTCGTCTTCAACTACCGCAACGCCGAGGCGTTTTACGGCTTCGTCGCCAAGCCGCTGAGAACGCTCCCCGAGGGCGGCGTGATCGAGGCGCAGTTCGAAGTGCCGGGAAACCCCCAGCCGGTGATCGTCAGGGAAAAGGTGGTCAAGGGCCAGATCCAGTACACGTTCAAGTCGCCCAATCTGATCGGCATCGAGCCGGGGCGCGACTACAAGGCCGCGATGCGGCTGATCGACGCCCAGGGTCAGGAAATTGCGCGCTATGAACAAAATTTTCATACGAATGTCGACCAGGCGACGCTGCCCGACCAGCCGCTGGTCGTGGGCCCCGGCTATCAGAAGAATCCCGAGCTCGCGCCTGGAACGCTCAATTAGAGCCTATCGGATCAAAACGGGTAAAAAGGCTCGCCTACATATAATGTAGAGCGCCTTCCTGTCGCCAAAGTCGAGCAACCCCGGATCTTTTCCGGGGCGGGCTCTGGCGGAAAGCGCTCTCGATCCGCGACCGCATTCCTGTAGCTCTTCCGTCGCAATGCTTCTAAAGAATGGGGCGCGGGCCGTCCCCGTGCTCGCGCAACGATCGCCTTCCGATGGAGTAGCCGAGATGTCGCCGCATGATCCCCTCATCGCCCTTATTCGCACGGCGGAGGGCAAGGTGAAGGGCGAGCGCGAAAAGCTGCTGACGCGCCTGCTGCTCGAAAAGGCGCCGGCCGAAGATCTTGCGGGTTATTCGCCGGAAGACTTGGGCCAGCTCGTCCATGGCCGCATGGCGTTCCTCGGCGAGCGCAAGCCCGGACGCGCCAAGATCGCGGTCACCAACCCCGATGCGCCCTTCGCCGACGTCACGATGATCGACATCATCAATGACGACATGCCCTTCCTGGTCGATTCGACCATCGGCCTCCTCACCGAGCGCGGCCACGACGTCCGCCTCGCGCTTCATCCGGTGCTGTCGGTGAAGCGTGACGGCGCCGGCAAGCTCACCGGCCTCGAGGCGAAGCCGAGCTCGGACGCGCAGGCGATGCGCGAGAGCTTCATGCACATCCATGTCTCGCGCATAGGCGCGGAAGAAAGTGCCGCCCTCGAGGAGGATCTCAAGACCGTCTTCGCCGATGTCCGGGTCGCGGTGCTCGACTGGCGCGCCATGCAGCAGCGCCTGCGCGATGCCATTTCGAGCTATCAGCGCAATCCGCCGCCGCTCCCGATCGAGGAACTGACCGAATCGATCGCCTTCCTGCAGTGGCTGCTCGACAACCATTTCACTTTCCTCGGCATGCGCGAATACAAGTTCGCGGGCGGGGCGAAGAAGGGCGTGCTCGAGCCCCTCGCCGACACCGGCCTCGGCATCCTGCGCAAGGCCGAGATCGAGGTGTTGCGGCGCGGCCACGACCTCGTCGCCATCTCGCCACAGGTCCGCGAATTCCTGATGCAGCCGGCCGCGCTCATCATCACCAAGTCCGATGTGCGCGCCACCGTGCATCGCCGCTCGGCGATGGACTATGTCGGCGTCAAGCTGTTCGACGCGGAGGGCGAGTTGTCGGGCGAGTTGCGCTCGATCGGCCTCTTCACCTCGTCGGCCTATACGCAGAACCCCAACGACATCCCGCTCCTGCGCAGGAAGCTGCAGCGCGTGGTCCAGGCCTCGGGCTTCTCGTCCTCTGGCCATTCCGGCAAGGCGCTGGTCGCGGTGCTCGAAGGCTTTCCGCGCGACGAGCTGTTCCAGATCGACGCCGACGTGCTGGCCGACATGGCGCATGGCATATTGCGGCTCGAGGAGCGACCGCGCACCCGGCTGTTCGTGCGGCGCGACAAGTTCGACCGCTTCGTCTCGGCCTTCGTCTTCATCCCGCGCGACCGGTTCGATTCCGATGTGCGCCGCAAGGTCGGCGACCTGCTGGCCGAGGCCTTCGACGGGCGCGTGGCGAGCTTCGCGCCCGCCTTCGGCGAAGGCACACTGGTGCGGGTGCATTTCATCGTCCTGCGCCATGCCGGCAAGGACCCCAAGCCCGATCTCGTGTCGCTCGAGCAGCGCATCGTCGAGGCGGTGCGCAACTGGGACGACAGGCTGGAAAGCGCGCTCGCCGCCAAGGGCACGGATCAGGCCCGCATCGCGCGCTGGCGCGGCGCCTTCCCGCCCGGCTATCGCGACACGACGGACCCCAAGGCCTCGCTCAAGGATATCGCGGAAATCGATGCGCTCTCCGAGACCGACCGGATCGGCGTCGAATTCGTGCGGCTGCCCGGCGATGGGCCGCATGAGCTGCATTCGCGGCTCTATCACCAGGGCGAGGCCATAGCGCTCGGCCGCCGGCTTCCCATTCTCGAGAATCTGGGCCTGCAGGCGATCTCCGAAACCACCCATATCCTCTCGCCGGATGCGGGCCGCGCCGTCATCCATGACGTCCTCCTGCAGGCGCCGGCCAATGCCGCGATCGAAGCACCCGAAACGCTCACCGGTCTCGAGGAAGCCTTCCTCGCGGTGTGGACGGGAATGGCCGAGAATGACGGCTTCAACGGGCTCGTCTTGCGCGAAGGCCTCGGCTGGCGCGATGTGTCGCTGCTCAGGGCGCTCGGGCGCTATATCCGCCAGTCGGCGGCGTCCTTCTCGCCCGACTACATGGCGCAGACGCTGGTCAAGTACTCGCCGGTCGCGCGTCAGCTCGTCACCTTGTTCTATGCCCTGTTCGATCCCGCAAAGCATGACGACAAGGCGGCGGAGGCGGCCGCTGCCAGGATCGAGAAGGCGCTCGTCGATGTCTACAATCTCGACGAGGACCGCATCATCCGGCGTTATGTGAACCTCGTGACCTCGCTCACCCGGACCAATTTCTTCCAGGCGCGCAAGGACAACGAGCCGCCGCTGATCAACTTCAAGATCAATTCGAAGCTGGTCGAGGGGCTGCCCGAGCCCCGGCCCTATGCCGAGATCTTCGTCTATGCGCCCGATGTCGAAGCGGTGCATCTGCGCGCCGGCCAGATCGCGCGCGGCGGCATCCGCTGGTCGGACCGGCCGGAGGATTTCCGCACCGAGATCCTGGGCCTCGCCAAGGCGCAGAATGTCAAGAATGCGGTGATCGTGCCGGTCGGTGCCAAGGGCGGCTTCGTGCCCAAGCGCCTCAGGGCCGGCGACAGCCGCGAGGCCATCCAGGCCGAGGGCGTGCGCGCCTATACGCGGTTCATCTCGAGCCTGCTCGACATCACCGACAATCTGAAGGGCGACAAGGTGGTGCCGCCCCAGGACACGGTGCGGCGCGACGGCGATGATCCCTATCTCGTCGTCGCCGCCGACAAGGGCACCGCGACCTTCTCCGACACGGCGAACGGCATTGCCCGCAAGCACGGCTTCTGGCTCGACGACGCCTTCGCCTCGGGCGGCTCGGCCGGCTACGACCA
>CAZICN010000091.1:2748-14304 GCA_964537655.1 uncultured Aestuariivirga sp. | reverse complement strand
AGGATGACGTGCTCTCGACCATGGAGCCGGTGCTGCGCCAAGTCTTCGAGGCCTTTGCCGACGGCAAGCCCGTGACGCAGAAGTTCCCGCGCATTCCCTATGACGAGGCGATGCGGAAATATGGCTCCGACAAGCCCGATCTGCGCAACCCGATCGTCATGCAGGACGTGTCCGAGCATTTCCGCGGGTCGGGCTTCAAGGTTTTCGCCAACATCCTTGGCGCTGACCCCAAGGCCGAAGTCTGGGCCATTCCGGCGAAGAGCGGCGGCTCACGCGCCTTCTGCGACCGGATGAACAGCTGGGCGCAAGGCGAGGGCCAGCCGGGCCTCGGCTACATCTTCTGGCGCAAGGAGGGCGACAAGCTCGAGGGCGCCGGCCCGATCGCCAAGAATATCGGCGAGCGCACCGAGGCCATCCGCCGGCAGCTCGGCCTCGCCGACGGTGACGCGGCGTTCTTTGTCGCCGGCGATCCGCGGAAATTTGCGACCTTCGCGGGTGCGGCGCGCACCCGCGCCGGCGAGGAACTGAACCTCGTCGACCGCAATCGCTTCGAGCTCTGCTGGATCGTCGATTTCCCGTTCTATGAATGGAGCGAGGAGGAGAAGAAGATCGATTTCGGCCACAACCCGTTCTCCATGCCGCAGGGTGGCATCGAAGCCCTGTCGACCCGGGATCCGCTGACCATCAAGGCGTTCCAATATGACATGGTCTGCAACGGATTCGAGATCGCTTCGGGCGGCATCCGCAATCATTTGCCGGAGACGATGGTGAAGGCTTTCGAGCTTGTCGGCCTGAGCCGTGAGACGGTCGAGGAGCGCTTCGGCGGCCTCTATCGCGCCTTCCAGTATGGCGCGCCGCCGCATGGCGGCATGGCGGCCGGCATCGACCGCATCGTCATGCTGCTGGTGGGAGCGAAGAACCTGCGCGAAGTGACGATGTTCCCGATGAACCAGCAGGCCTATGATCTCTTGATGAACGCCCCCTCGGACGTCATGCCGAAGCAGTTGCGCGAACTGCATCTCAGGCTCAATCTGCCGGAGAAGTAGGGGCTCTCGCATGGATGGCGGCTTCGGTTTTCGCGATTGGATCATCACCGTGCCGCCGCCAGGCGCAGAATGGCGCGAGCAGGGGGAGTTCAATGCGCTCTCCGACCGCGCCTTCAGCGAGCAGTTGCGCCCGGTGCGCTGCGCCGGCAGCCTGAAAGCCGGCGATGTCGCACTGATCAGCGTCGTGCGCAACGAGGCATTGCGCCTCCCGGTCTTCTTCGAGCACTACAGGAAGCTCGGCGTGACGCGCTTCCTGATGATCGACAACAATTCCGAGGACGCCACACCCGATCAGCTGCTGGCCGAACCGCTCGCCGACATATTCCACACGGCGGCCTCTTACCGGGATTCCTGCTGCGGCATCTATTGGCTCAACGGCGTGGCGCGGGCGCTGTGCCAGGGGCACTGGACACTGATGGCCGATGCCGATGAGCTCTTCGTCTATTCCGGGATGGAAACGCATGATCTGCGGGCCTTGGGCGAATGGCTGGATGCCAATGGCCAGGATCGCGTCCTTGCCCCGATGATCGACGTCTATCCGTCCAGGGTCATTGGCGAGACCGGCCTTTCGGTACGCGACAACTTGGAGCGTAACAGCTGGTTCGACGCCAGCGGCTATGCCTTGCAGCGCCGCCTGACGGGCTGGCTCGTCACAGGTGGCCCACGCCAGCGCCTGTTCGGAAAGAAGGCGCTGGTTCACGGCGAATGGTCGTCGAAATATCCCTTCTTCCGGATGGGCCCCGAAACCGGCATTTTCAGCGCGCATTTCATCTGGCCACGCCGGGGTGACGAGCCGGCGCGGCCCTTCGGTACGCTCATCCATCTTAAGTTCATGGACGACTTCGTCGAGCGCGCGGCGCGCAACGAGCGGGAGGGCGAGCACTATGACAATGCCATTCGCTACCGCGCCATCAACGAGAAATTGGCTGAGGACCCGCAACAGGTCGCCTATCACGCGAAATCGAAGAGGTATGACGGGCCGGAGAGCCTGATACGCCATAACCTGCTGCTGCCCATCGACTGGTCGTTCTCGGGGGCCGACGCCCTGCCATGCATGCGCAGCCTCGGCGACATCGATTACCGTCAGTGGACGGGCCTGGGGCGGCCGATCACCATCCCGGCGAGCGAGCGCGACGAGTTCGAGGATTTCTCGCGCCGGGCCTTCGACGCCCATTTGTCCATCATCCGTAGCCGCGGCCGTCTCGCGGCCGGCGAGATCGGCCTCGTCTGCGTTCTGCGCAACGAGGCGGCGCGGCTTCCGCTCTTTTTCGAGCACTACAAGCGCCTGGGCGTCGACCGCTTCTTCATGATCGACAACGGGTCCGCCGACGGGTCGCGGGAATTGCTGCTGGGCGAACCGAAGGCCGATATTTTCGATGCTCGTGTGCTGTTCAGCGAAGGCCAGGGCGGCCTTTATTGGGCGCATGCGGTCGCCCGGCGCTATGGCGAAGGCAGCTGGCTCATGCGGCCGGATATCGACGAGCTCTTCGTCTATGACCGGATGGAGGAGCATGATCTCAAGGCATTGGCGACCTGGCTCGTTGGGCGTGGCATGGACAGGGTCTATGCTCCCTTGATCGACCTCTATCCCTCATCTCCGATCGGCGGCTCTTCCATGCCGATCGCGGAACTGGTCGAAGCGGACGGCTGGTTCGACAATGACGACTATGAGCTGGAAAGATGGCCGCAGGGCTGGCGGCTGACCGGGGGCCCGCGCCGCCGGCTGTTTCACCAGGACGGCTCGCACATCAACTTGATGTGGAAGTATCCGTTCTTCCACATGCGGCCCGACACCATCGTCTACAATCATCACTGGCTGTGGCCGCATGACACCGTGACCCAGGGCGCTCTCGGGGCGATCGTGCATTTGAAGCTGATGCACGATATTGCCGAGCGTTCCCGGCAGTTCGAGCGCGAAGGCCAGCACTGGAACAATTCGAATGCCTACCGGGCGATCAACAAGAGCCTCGGCGAAGAGCAAGAGATCGTTGCCTTCCACGCGGGTTCGAAGCGCTATCGTGGACCGCGCAGCCTGATCCGCCATGGCATGATGATGGCGATCGATTGGGAGGAGGGGGCACCGGAGCCTCACGCCATCGATGGGCGGGGAGAGCCGCAATCGTGATGAGCCGGCCACGCCCCATCCTGCCGAGGGACTGGCGTCTGACATTTCCCAGGCATGGCGGGCATTGGGCCGAGAAGGCTGAACTCGATGACTTATCGCGGCGTTCGCTTGCCGAACATCTGACGACGGTGCGATGTCATGGCCGCCTGCGGCCGGGCGAGGTCGCGGTCATGTGCGTCCTGCGCAATGAAGCGGCGCGGCTGCCGATCTTTCTGGAGCACTACAAGAAGCTCGGGGTCGATCGGTTCTTCATGGTCGACAACGATTCGAGCGACGGCTCCGCCGACATCCTGCTCGCCGAACCTCTGGCTGACATATTTCATACTGCCGTGTCGTTCCGGGAAAGCTGCTTCGGGCTCTATTGGTACAATGGCCTGGCGCGTGAATACTGCGTAGGAAATTGGCTGCTCATGGCCGATGCCGACGAGCTTCTCGTCTATGACGGCATGGAGCAGCACGGCCTGCGGGACCTCGCGCAATGGCTCGCCGGCCAGGGTTTTGACAGGCTCTTCAGCCTGATGCTGGATGTCTATCCGTCTGGATCGATAGGGCGTGGCGCACGCATGATCGCCGAGATACTGGGGCGCGATTGCTGGTTCGACGCCGAGGGCTATTCCGTGCGCCGCGGGCCGACCGGCTGGACGGTGACCGGCGGGGCGCGCCACAGGCTTTTCGAGGCGGGGGGACGAAAGCCGGCCTCTTTGGCCTCAAAATACCCCTTCTTTCGAGTGTCGGATGAGACATCGATCTGCAATTCGCATTATCTGTGGCCGTTCGACACCACGACGAATATCGCCTTCGGCACTTTCCTCCATCTCAAGTTCATGGATGATTTCGTCGAGCGATCTGTCGTCAATGAGCGTGAAGGGCAGCATTGGAAGGATTCGCTGCACTATCGGGAAATGAACCGCAGAGTTGCCGCCACTCCCGAAATCGTCGCCGTCAACGGCCGGTCACAGCGCTATACCGGCCCGCAAAGTCTCGTCAGCCACCATATCATGTCGGCGATCGACTGGACGGGAAAGGAGTCGCCCGATCACGCGCGGCCATATCTCGCCATTGGGAGAATCGCCTGGGGCCTGTGGCAGGGCGCGATGCCTCCCTATGGTAGGGAATGGCCACAGCATGAGGAGTTCAAGGCCCTGTCGCGCCGCTCTCTCAGCGAGCATCTGACGACCATAAGGTGCCGTGGCGCACTCGCTGTGGGGGAAGTCGGCCTGATCTGCGTGCTGCGCAACGAGATTGATCGGCTGCCGCTCTTCTTCGAGCATTACCGAGGGCTTGGCGTTACCCGGTTTCTGATCGTTGACAATGGTTCCGATGACGGTTCGCATGAATTTCTGCTCGCCGCCCCGGACGCGGATATCTTCCATACGGACGTGCCCTTCTCAGAGGCGCATGGCGGGCTCTTCTGGGCTAATGGCATCGCCGCGGCGTATTGCGTTGGGCGTTGGATCGTCCGTGCCGATGCCGATGAACTCCTGGTTTATGACGGCATGGAGGAGCATGATCTTCGTCAGCTTGCCCGGTGGCTCGAAGAGAGCGGGCAGGACCGGCTTTTTGCGCCGCTGCTGGATGTCTATCCCTCCGACGCCCTTGGTCAGCCCCGGCGCGGCATGGCCGACATCCTGCGTCTGGATTGCTGGTTCGACAGCTCCGGATACGCGCTTGCCCATACCCGTGGAGGCTGGCAGCTGACCGGCGGCGCCCGCAAACGTCTGTTTGCAGGCGAGCATCGGCCGGAGAACTGGCCGGCCCTGTCGAAATACCCATTCTTCCGGATGTCCGGCGAGACCATCGCCTTCTGCCCGCATTGGCTATGGCCTTATGATGAGACGACGGAAGGGCCGCAAGGGACGCTGATCCATCTCAAGCTCATGGATGATCTTGCCTCGCGCGCGGCAAAGTTCGTTCGCGAAGGCCAGCATCATGGAAAATCCGAGGACTACCGCCTGATCAACGATGTCCTTGGCGCGACCCCGGATCTCGTTGCCTTTGACCAGGGCTCCAGCCGATATCGCGGGCCGAAGAGCCTGGTTCGTCAGGCCTTCATGCTGCCGATCGATTGGCAGAACCCGGCACCTCCAGGTCAGGCGGAGGAACGCAAGAAACAGTTGCGCCCGCGCCCGCCGGAACGCACCATGTGGATCAGGACGTTTCCCAAGCAGGGAGGCCATTGGGAGAGGAGAGACGAATTCAACTTGGCTTCGCATTCCACCCTGAGCACTCAAATGGACTTCATCCGCTGCCGGGGCCCGTTGGCGCCTGGCGAGGTTGGCGTCGTCTGCATCATCAGAAACGAAGCCGACCGCCTGCCCTTGTTCTTCGAGCACTACAAGACGCTTGGAGCGACTCGGTTCTTCATGGTCGACAACGGCTCCGGCGATGAGTCACTCGAAATTCTCCTGGCCGAGCCGCTGGCGGATGTCTTCCTGGCTCATGCATCCTATGTGGACGGATTGGGCGGCATCTATTGGGCCAATGGCATTGCGCGTGAGTTCTGCCGGGATTGCTGGATCGTTCGTGCCGATGCCGATGAACTGCTCGTCTATGACGGCATGGAACGGAAGGACCTGAGGCAGCTGGGAAAGCTGCTCGAGCAGAAGAAGCGTGACCGGCTCTTCGCCTTGATGATCGATCTGTATCCATCCGGAGAGATTGGCCGGCAGGCTCGGTCGATTGCCGCGATCCTCGGATCGGACTGCTGGTTCGATAGCGACGGCTATGCCGAGGAGCGCATGAGGGCCGGATGGCTGACGACCGGCGGCGCGCGCGACCGGCTGTTCAGTCGGGGCCCCGATGTCCATCAGCACTGGCTGTCGAAATATCCGTTTGTCCGCATGGTGCCCGACCTCAGCATCGTGGATGCCCACTTTCTCTGGCCGGTTGAGCATGAGAAGCCCGAGCCGCTCGGAGCGCTTCTGCACCTCAAGCTCATGGACGATTTGCGCGAACGGAGCCTGCGCTTTGCCGGGGAGGGCCAGCATTCGACGAATTCGCTGGCCTATCGGCTGATCAACGAGCGGCTGGCGCAGCAGCCGGAGCTTGTCGCCCGCCATTCGGGTTCCAGGCCCTATGAGGACCCGCAAAGCCTCATTCGCCACGGCATGATGCTCCCGATCGATTGGCAAGCAGGGCAGGGCCCCACGGGCCTGGAAACGTATTGATGTCAACCGGAAGCCGCCCGCCCATAGCCTATCGTCATTGGTGGGAAACCATGCCGAAGCAGGGCGAGGACTGGGCGCAGCGCGACGAGTTCAATGAGCTTAGCGATCGCTCGCTAAGTGAGCAGCTGGCCACGGTTCGCTGCCGAGGCGCGCTGGCTGAAGGCGAGATCGCGGTGATTTCGGTTTTGCGCAACGAGGCGTCGCGTCTGCCTCTGTTCTTCGAACATTATAAAGAGCTGGGCGTGACGCGCTTTTTCATGGTGGACAACAATTCGGATGATGGCTCGCACGAACTCCTGCTCGCCGAGCCGAAGGCGGACGTCTTCCATACTACCACTCCCTATCGGCAGGGTCAGATGGGCGTCTACTGGTACAATGGCCTGGCGCGGGCTCATTGTCAGGGGCATTGGACCGTTATCGCCGATGCCGATGAACTTCTCGTATATGATGGCATGGAGGAGCATGGCCTGCATGATCTGGCGAACCTGCTGCAAGCCGCCAACCAGGACCGGCTCGTCGCGATGCTGGTCGATGTCTATCCGTCGCAACCCCTGGGCCATGCCGATACGGACATTGCCGAACTGTTGAAAGTCGATTGCTGGTTCGACGACGAGGGATACACAAGCTACAGCACGGTCGCCGGCACCCTGCTCACGGGTGGACCACGCCACCGGCTGTTCAATCAGGCGGAGAAGTTCCATCTCCA
Source organism: uncultured Aestuariivirga sp. (assembly GCA_964537655.1). GTDB lineage: Bacteria > Pseudomonadota > Alphaproteobacteria > Rhizobiales > Aestuariivirgaceae > Taklimakanibacter. Next base: position 7,260 of record CAZICN010000091.1, on the reverse strand, counting down.
CTGGCTTTCCAAGTTCCCTTTCTTCCACATGAGCGCCGACAAGACGATTTTCGATGCCCATTATCTCTGGCCATATGGCGAGACCGGGCAACAGCCGCTGGGCGGCTTGATTCACCTCAAACTGATGCACGATTTCATCGAGCGCTCCAAGCGCAACGAACTCGAAGGCCAGCATGTCGCCGGCTCGCGGGCCTATCGGATCATCAACGCGAGAGTGGCGGAGATGCCGGAAGTCGTCGCGCTGTACAGCAAGTCCAAACGCTATCGCGGGCCGAAGAGCCTGGTCCGCCATCATATGATGAGGCCGATCGTCTGGCCCAGATCGAAATGACGCAGAAGAATCGGCTGCGAATGTCGGGTTGGATGAGCACACTGCCGCGTGACCGTGGGTCGGACTGGGCCGAGCGCGATGCGTTCAATGCCGCCTCGCATCGGTCCTTTGACGAGGGCGTCGTGCCGCTGCGTTCCCGGGGGCCGCTGAAGCCGGGAGAGATCGGCTGCATCGGCGTGCTGCGCAACGAGGCCAGCCGCATTCCTCTGCTCCTCGAACACCACAAACGGCTGGGGGTTGACCGGTTCTTCGTGGTCGACAACGGCTCGACCGACGGATCGCGCGAGCTCTTGCTGGCAGAGCCGGCCGCCGATGTGTTCCATAGCACGGTCAATTTCGTCGATGCATGCTCGGGCCTCTTCTGGGCCAACAGCCTGGCGCACAGATATTGCTGCGGCAACTGGATGCTTCGGATCGATGGCGACGAACTGTTTGTCTTCGACCGCTGCGAGGAGCGCAACCTGGCGGATCTGGCGCGCAGGCTCGAGGAGCTTGGCCTGGACCGTGTGCTGGCATTCATGGTCGATGTCTATTCTTCCGGCGACCTGACCCGCCACAGGGAAGGGATAGCCGAAATCCTGGCAACCGACTGCTGGTTCGATTCCTCAGGTTACGAGGTCAGGCAGCGGCCCGGCGGCTGGCTGGTGACGGGTGGGGTTCGCCACCGCCTGTTCAATCAGGGGGCGAAGACCTACGCACATCTGTTGTCCAAATATCCCTTCTTCCAGATGCGCCGTGACAAGGCCATCTACCATCATCACTGGCTCTGGCCCTATGACCAACAGCTCAAGGCGCCGTTCGGCGCCCTTATCCATACGAAGCTCCTCGGCGATCTTGAGGAAAGGAGCGCAACCTTCGTGCAGGAAGGGCAGCATGGCTGGGACTCGGAGGGCTACAGGATCATCAGCGCCCATTTGCGGGAAGGCCGGACGGTCAGCGCCTATCACGCGAATTCGCGCCGCTATCGCGGGTCCAAAAGCCTCATTCGCCATGGCCTCATGCAGCCCATCGATTGGGGCGCCTGAAATGAAAATGGCCGGGAGATTGTCCCGGCCATTTCGTCAATTGCTGTAAGGCTGACCTCGTCAGTCGTTGGCCGATACCGTGACCCCGAGCTGGTCGAGCGCGGCGCCCGGGTTGTTGGGGTCGAGCGCCATGAGCTGCATGACGCTGACCGGCTGGGCGGGCTTGGCCAGGATGGTGATCGACCGCGGGTCCTTGAGATAGGCATTCACCGCTTCGACGGCTTTCTGCGTGAAGGCCGGATTCTTGAGCTCCGCGAGGCCGAGCTGCAGCATGGCACCGGCATTTGCTACCAATGTCGCCTCGTCCATGCCTTGCATGGCGGCGAGCATCGGCAGCAGCTTCTTGGTGATCGACTGGTCTTCGAAGCGAAGCGCGACGCGGCTCAGCTGGATGCCCTGGACCAGCGGCATGAGCGCATTCGGATCGGGCTGGGCCGCGGTTTCGAGCTTCTGCAACTCGGCGACCAGCGCCATGGGGATTTCGCCCACGCCGGCGCCGATCTTCAGCGTTCCCATATCCTTGCCGGCATAGAAGATGTCGACATTGAAGCCTAGCTTGTCCGATCCGATGTCGATATCGCCATTGCCGCCGACATCGAAGGACAATGACGAATAGCCGAGCTGCTTCAGCGTACCCGACGGATCGAGTACCGCGATCGCCGTTTCGGGGATGACGATATTGGTGATCTTGAAATCGGTCTTGCCTGATCCGGTGACGGGATCGCCGTCCCAGGTCACCTGATAGCCGTCGGCCGCGAAGGTCTGTCCGGCCGCCGTCAGCGTCATCGTGCCGGCAGACATCTTCTTGGCGATGTTCAAGTTGGCGCGCAGCACGTCGCTGGGCGTCGGATTGTCGCCCAGCACCTTGACATACCAGTATTCGGCCAAGCTCTCGGGCACGCTGACATTGAAGCTCGCTTCGGTGCTGCCCATGTCGATCTTCATGTCGGTATAGTGTGCGCCGGCGACCTCATAGAGGCCGTTGCCCTGATCGGTTATGCCGCTGAGCTTGATCTTGGCGACCGAGAACGACATCTTGCTGGCGGCGTCCGGCATCGGCACGTTGGCGGCAAGCCCGTCAATGACGATGGAGCCGTCGGCTTCCGTCGTGACCGACTGATAGGTCGGCTTGACCTTGATCTGATTCTCCCAGGTCTTGAGGATCGCGGTTACCAGCGGGGGTTCTTCGGCGGCGAAGGCGGGCGAAACCCCGGCCAATGACGTAAACAGAATCAACCCCAGCGCCGAGCGCCTGACCAATGACATATCGTTAACCTCTTAAAACGTTAGATTTGCCCACCCCAAGGCGCCAGACATTAGGTCAAGGGATGGGAAAAACCAATGGCGATCTGACGGCAAAGTTGGGATTTGCGGGGCTCGGAGAGGCCCGCGCGGACCTCGGCGGTGGCCTGAGCCGAGGGACCTCGCTTTGACGTGATCGTGATTCCGGGCGGCCGTACCGGGGCCGCTAGGTGGTTGAAACCATTCGGAGTCCAGATTATTGTCCGCCACATCGGCTTTTATTCGAGACGGGGCTGTCTCTATAATATGGGGTTAAAATGCGGAAATTCTGGATCGGCGCCGCAGCTGTCCTGGCTGTGGCGGGGCTTGCGGCCGGGGACTTGCAGGCTTCGACGCCCAATGTGAAGTCCAATATCACGGTGGCCGAAGAGAAGCCGGCGCCCAAGAAAAAGAAGATCGTGAAGGAGATTCAGAAGAAGCCGGAGGTCAGGAAGGACCGCCGCGGCGCGGCGCGGCGCGAGTGCGACAGTTTCTTCGAATGCCTGTTCAACACGAAGCGCACGACGCGCAGCTCTTTCCGCTCGGGCTCCGGCATCAGCGATCGCACTACCCGCTCGACGGTGTCCTTTGCCAGCGCGCAATATTCGCCCGGTACGATCATCGTTCGCACGCCCGAGCGCGCGCTCTATTATGTGCTGCCGGGCGGTAAGGCCCTGCGCTACAAGGTCGGTGTCGGCAAGGAAGGCTTCCAGTGGAGCGGCAACTCCCGCATCGGCATGAAGAAGGAATGGCCGGATTGGCGCCCGCCCGCGAGGATGATTGCGCGCGAGGCGGCCAAGGGAAACAAGATCCCGCCCTTCATGGAAGGCGGCCCCAATAACCCGCTGGGCGCCCGGGCCATGTATATCTCCGGCACGCTGTACCGTATCCACGGCACCAACAATGCCGCTTCGATCGGCGGCGCCGTGTCGTCTGGCTGCATCCGCATGATGAACTCCGACGTGATCGACCTCTATGAGCGCGTCGCCGTCGGCTCCAGGGTCTATGTCTATCAATAGGCCTCGCAATTTCGAATGAGGAGAAGGCCGCGGTTTCGACCGCGGCTTTTTCGTTTCCGGAGAGAGCTGCGAAAGGCAGAGATATAGAACGTCATGGACTGGTTAGCCCCGATCGATGCCTATTGTGAGCGCCTGGGATCCGGTCTCATGGCCGAGCCGCTCAATGCGCTGAGCAACGCAGCCTTCATAATTGCCGCTTTGTGGGCCGCACAGGCCGCGCGGCGCCGGGGTGGAGTGGACCCCGTCATCTGGCTTCTCATCGCGCTTGTTTTCGTGATCGGGCTTGGCAGCCTCGCCTTCCATACCTTCGCCAATGTCTGGTCATCGCTGGCCGACGTCCTGCCGATCACCCTGTTCATTTACGGCTATCTGGCTTTTGCGCTGCGCCGGTTCCTGGCGCTGGACTGGTGGAAGGTGGCGCTCGGCATGGCCTGCCTGTTTGCCGCGACCTTTGCCGCCGAACGCATCATGCCGCCAGGCTTCATGAACGGCTCGGGCGCCTATCTGCCGGCGCTTGTGGCGAGCGTCCTGGTGTCGCTCCAGCTTCTGAAGGACGGCCATCCGGCCCAGCTCAATGTGAGCCTCGCCTCGACGGTCCTGTTCGTATCGTTGATCTTCCGCACCGCCGACCAGGTCTTGTGCTCGTTCCTGCCGATCGGCACGCATTTCGTCTGGCACATGTTGAACGGCCTGGTGCTGGCGCTCTATCTGGAAGCGGCGATCCGCTACGGCCAGAAGAGGCCCGTGTCCCACCCCTGAAAAAGAACTGGCCCCGGAGGCTCATGCCGTCCGGGGCCCAGTCCTGAAGTATCGCTAAAGAAGATTACTTCTTCTTCTTGGCGGCCTTCTTCTTCGC
>CAZICN010000091.1:0-2738 GCA_964537655.1 uncultured Aestuariivirga sp. | reverse complement strand
TCCTGGTTAAATTAGAGCCCCAATAACGCAGGTAAGCCTCACATCTAACGACACCAACAGATGACCCATGAGGAATCAACATTTGTCAGGCCGTCATCGCAACGTGTTGTCTACCTGTTTGTGTGATTCGGCAATATGCCGACCACATCTGGTATGTCATCAGAAATCCGCTAACAACCGGTAAACATTGGGAAATCGCGATTTCCATCCGTGTACGGACGGAAGTGCGCCGGACTCACGAGATTCAGGCTGGAATCAAGTGTTTTTTCGTGTGCTCCGTATACAGATCAGTAGCCGGAATCGGTCCATTTTGGGAGCCTCACCGGCGATTTTCCACTGTGGCGGCGAAGTCACGCTCACAAAGATTTTTTGCACGAGAGAGGTTTTTGGGCATGAATCCGGTCTCGCAAACCCTCGTTGCGGGCTGGTGAACCAGGCTATGTTGGCGCGTGAGAGGGGGGCGATCGGCCGCTGAAGGGCGGATTCTGGAGCGCGAGGGATCGAGAAGATGGCCGTCATCACTTCCGCCGCCATGTTTCTGACCGGCCAAGGACACGATCATCGCGGACGCCGGCTCGCCGAAGTGCTCGCTTTCGATGATTCCGCTCTCGAGCGCCATCATGATTACATCCAATGGCTGTTTCCTCTCCCGGAAGCGAGCCGTTTCAATATGAGCGCGCCGGTCTTGAGCCCTGCGGACATCGTTTCGATCCGAGTGAGCGACGCGGCACGGGCCAATCTGAGGTGCGCGGCTCAGCGGATGCTCTCCTTCTATCGGGCGAACGACCATTGGCTCGTCCCCTTCGACCACAACCACCTGCGCATCACCCGCATCATCCGTTGCCTAGCCCTCTGCATAGGCCCCGAAGACGCCCGGGACTTCCATCGGCAGATCCTGGCGCTGGTGGAGAGCGCCGCGAACCCGGTGAACCCAGAATCGCTGTGCTACTGGCGAGACGCGACCGGCCTGAAATGAGAATGGCCGGGTTTCGCCCGGCCATTCGACATGGATCGCAACCCAATCAGCGTCTATGAGCACCCGCTCGTCGAGCCGCAGGTGTCGCATTTGAGGCAGGTGCCATTGCGCACCATGGTGTAGTTGCCGCATTCGTTGCAGCTGTCGCCCTCATAGCCCTTCATGCGCGCCTCGGTGCGCCGGTCGAGCTCCATCACCGCGGGTGCGGGGGCGTGGACATGCACATGTTCTTCGTGATGCTCATGGACATGGACCTCGGCGACGGCCAGGGCCGATGAGCCATAAGTCTCGGCGGCCCGCATCTGCAGCGCATGGGCCGGCGACGAACCGGCCGTTGTGCCGGTCGGCATGACGACGACATTGCGCAGATTGAGGTTCTGCCTGCGCACGAAGCCCGAGGACAGGACCTTGGCGGCCGGCACCGGCACGGGGGCCGGCGGCGGGGCGCTGCCATCCTCGACGCCCTTGCCCAGCGCATCGAAGCCGATGTCGGAGGGCTCGACATGGGCGAGGTCGTGGCGCCCGAGATAGGAGACCGCCAGCTCGCGGAACACATAGTCGAGGATCGACGTCGCGTTCTTGATCGACTGGTTACCCTGGACGAGGCCCGCCGGCTCGAAGCGCGTGAAGGTGAAGGCTTCCACGAACTTCTCGAGCGGCACGCCATATTGCAGGCCGGTCGACACTGCGATGGCGAAATTGTTCATCATCGCGCGCAGCGCCGTGCCTTCCTTGTGCATGTCGATGAAGATCTCGCCGAGGCGTCCGTCCTCATATTCGCCGGTATGGAGATAGACCTTGTGGCCGCCGACGATCGCCTTCTGGGTATAGCCCTTGCGGCGCTGCGGCATCACCTCGCGATCGCGCTTGACCATCACTTCGACGATCTTCTCGACCACGGTCTCGACCCGCTGCACCTGCGTCTTGCCGGCCAGCGTCTCGGCCAGGTCCTCCTCGGCGTCCTCATCCTCGATGAGCTGGGCCGAGAGCGGCTGGGAGAGCTTGGAGCCGTCGCGATAGAGCGCATTGGCCTTGAGCGCCAGTTTCCAGGACAGGAGATAGGCGGCGTTGCACTCCTCGACCGAGGCGTCGTTCGGCATATTGATGGTCTTGGAGATGGCGCCCGAGATGAAGGGCTGGGACGCCGCCATCATGCGGATATGGCTGTCGACCGAGAGATAGCGCTTGCCGAGCCGGCCGCAGGGATTGGCGCAGTCGAAGACCGGAAGATGATCCGGCTTGAGCCCCGGCGCGCCTTCGAGGGTCATGGCGCCGCAGACATGGATGTTGGCGCGCTCGATCTCGGCCTTGGAGAAACCGAGATAGCTGAGGAGATCGAACCCGAAGTCGTTCAGTTGCTCGTCGCCGAGCTTGAGGACGGTCTTGCAGAAGGCCTCGCCGAGGGTGAACTTGTTGAACACGAACTTGATGTCGAAGGCGGAAGCGAGGCCAGCCTCGACCTTGCCGATCTCGGCGTCGCCGAAGCCCTTGGCCTTGAGCGCCGCGTGAGCGATCGCCGGACTGTCGGCGAGCGAGCCATGGCCCACCGCATAGGAGACGATGGTCTCTATCTCCTCGACGCCGTAGCCCAGTGTCCGCAAAGCTTCCGGCACCGCCTGGTTGATGATCTTGAAATAGCCGCCGCCGGCCAGCTTCTTGAACTTGACGAGGGCGAAATCGGGCTCGATGCCGGTCGTATCGCAGTCCATGACGAGGCCGATCGTGCCGGTCGGCGCGATGACGGTCGACTGCGCATTGCGAT
>CAZICN010000090.1:0-14402 GCA_964537655.1 uncultured Aestuariivirga sp. | reverse complement strand
GCTTCGATCGCCTCGATGCGGTTGTAGAGGGCGGTCGTCATGTCGCGCAGCGCGCCTGAGAGATGACCGATCTCGTCGCGCCTTTGGGTGAAATCCGGAATCTCGACCCGCTTGTGGACGCCGCGCCTGACCCGCTCGGCGGCGCCGGCGAGCCGGCGGATCGGCTCGGCAATGGTGCCGGCGAGAAACACCGACAGGAGAATGGTGACCAGCGCCACGAATCCGAAAGTGAACAGCACGATCTTGCGCTCGGCGAGGAGGACATTGTCGATCTCGCCGCCCGAAGTCGAGAGCACCAGCGCGCCCAACACGGCGCGGAAGCGCTGGATGGGGACCGCCACCGACACGATGATCTCGTTCGTGTCGTTGACGCGCACGATCGACACCGAGGCGCCGTTCAGCGCGGCGAGGACTTCCGGGAACTCCTTGCCGTTGTCGACGCCATAGTCCTTCTGATGCGGATAGTCGTTGGTGAACAGCCAGTCGTTGATGTGCTTCCACCAGCGCATCCAGAAACTGTCGGGCTTGGCGTCGAAGGGCGGCAGCTCGCGCTGCGTGATCTCGCCCCTGCCATAGAGATAGCGGCTGTCGACCACGAGATTGCCGTCGGGATCGATGATGCGGGCGCGAATCGAGGTCGAGGCGAGGAGGCGGCGCAGGATCGGGCCGGCATTTTCCGGGTTGATCGGGAAATCGAGATCGCGCAGCTGCTCGGCATCGGCAGTGGTGTCGTCCTGCGAATTGATCAGCGCGTCGGGATCGATGACGATCGAGCCGGTATCGACCGTCGCCGAGCCCGCCACCGCCGCGGCGATGATGTTCGCCTGCGGCATCAGGCTCTGCACGCGGGCGTCGATCAGGCCCTGGCGGAATTGATTGAAGTAGAGGATGCCGAGGACGAGGACGATGAGGCCGGCGATATTGAGGAGGACGATGCGGCTGGTCAGGCTCGCCGGCGCCAGCCGGTGAATCCACCAGGCGAGACCGCGCTCACGCTGGGCAACGGCATCCGTTGCGGCCGCGTCCTCGATCTCGACCCGGTCGGGTGTTTCGACGCCCGTCACCATCCCGTGCCCAACCTATCGGTCATGCCTCCTTGAAACGATAGCCGACGCCATAGAGCGTCTCGATGCCATCGAAATCATCGTCGACGAGTTTGAACTTCTTGCGCAGCCGCTTGATGTGGCTGTCGATGGTGCGGTCATCGACATAGACCTGATCGTCATAGGCGGCATCCATCAGCGCGTCGCGGCTCTTCACGATGCCGGGGCGCTGGGCGAGCGACTGGAGGATGAGGAATTCGGTCACCGTCAGGGTCACCGGCTTCTGGTCCCAGGTGCAGGAGTGCCGGTCGGGATCCATCGAGAGCTTGCCGCGATCGATCGTCTTGGCGGCCTCTTGCGGCGGCGCCGAGCCGTCGCGCGGCACGGCGCGGCGCAGCACGGCCTTGACGCGCTCGACCAACAGGCGCTGCGAGAACGGCTTCTTGATGAAATCGTCGGCGCCCATCTTGAGGCCGAAAAGCTCGTCGATCTCGTCATCCTTGGAGGTCAGGAAGATGATCGGCAGATCGGACTTCTGGCGGATGCGGCGCAGAAGCTCCATGCCGTCCATGCGCGGCATCTTGATATCGAAGATGGCCATGTCGGGCGGTGAGTCCTGCAGGCCTTGCAGGGCCGCGGCGCCATCCGAATATTTCTGGACCTGATAGCCTTCGGCCTCCAAGGTGATTCCTACGGAAGTCAGAATGTTGCGGTCGTCATCGACAAGAGCGATCGTCGGCATGTGGCCCTATTCGTCCGTGGTTGACACTAATCCGGCTCTAGCCATGGAACTGGCGCAAAATGTGGCATCCGGTTCCCAGCCCCCGGAGCGCTTGCGCCAAAGGTGCTCGGCCTTGGCGCTCGGGAAGCTCTCCGGATCGAGCCTTCTCTTTAGGGAAATAGCCTCTCCATGACAACTGTTCGCGCTCGCAGCTTCACCGGCACCGAGGCTCGTCTGCTTCTCAGACGCGCCAGGACCGCGGCCCTCGGAACCCGGAATCTTGACCCCGAAGCCCCCTATGTGTCCCTCGCCAATGTCGCGACCGATCCCCGGGGCTATCCCATCATCTTCATTTCCAGGCTCGCCTGGCATACGCGCAACATCCTGGCCGATCCCCAAGGCAGCCTGATGATCAGCGAGATCCCGTCCGCGGGCGATGCCCTGACCGGGCCGCGCGTCACCATTCTGGGACGATTCGAAGAGGTGCCCTCGGGCGAGATCGCCGAGCGCTATGCCCGCCATCATCCGGCGGCGCGCGGCTATCTCGATTTCCCTGATTTCTCCTTCTGGCGGCTGCGGCCGCAGATCATCCACGCGGTCGCGGGCTTCGGGCGGATCGAAACCATGGAGCCCGATGAGGTCTTCCTGCCAGAAAGCACAGCGGCGGCGGTCATGGCGCGCGCCGAGGGGGCCATCCTCCACATGAATGCCGACCACGCCGATGCCGTCCGGCTCTATGCCGAACGCCTGCTCGGCGCCGAGGCCGGAAAATGGCGGATCACCGCCATCGATCCCGACGGCGCCCATCTCCAATGGAATGACCGGGTGCTCCGGCTAACCTTCGAAAAGCCGGCCGAAACGGGCGATGACCTGCGCCAGGCCTTTGTCGCGCTGGCCGAAAAGGCGCGCAAATCTGATGTGAAGCTATCATAATTCTGACGTTCGATACCGCTTAAAACTGAGTTAAATCCATCTTTCTGGCTTGTTTCTTGCTACCCTACCCCCTAATTTTGCGCTTACCGCGGAAACTTGTGGAGGACCCGGTGCATCAGTCAGGCCGATTCAACGCGAAGATACCCTTGATCGTCAGGGAGCCGCGCTCCGTCGCTTTCAATTCAAGCGCGGCACAGCTCTATGAGGAGGCGTTGCGCCGGGGGGAAGGTCGCGTGGCGGATGGCGGGGCCCTCGTCGTCGAGACCGGCAGCCACACCGGCCGGTCGCCCAATGACAAGTTCATCCTGCGCGATCAGGCGACCGAGAACGCCATCTGGTGGGACAACAACAAGGCCATGTCGCCCGAGCATTTCGCCCTCCTCAAGCAGGACCTCCTGGCGCATGCCAGGGACAAGCACCTCTATGTGCAGGATCTCCATGGCGGCGCCGATCCGGGCAACCGACTGTCGGTGCGCGTCGTCTGCGAATATGCCTGGCACGCGCTGTTCATCCGCCATCTCTTGATCCGCCCGGAATCCCGCGAGCTCGACGGTTTCGTTCCGCAATTGACCATCATCGACCTGCCGAGCTTCAAGGCCGATCCGAAGCGCCATGGCGTGCGCTCCGAAACGGTCATCGCCTGCGATCTCACCCGCGGCCTCGTCCTGATCGGCGGAACGCAATATGCCGGCGAGATGAAGAAATCCGTCTTCACGGCGCTCAACTACTTGCTGCCCGAGAAAGGCGTCATGCCGATGCACTGCTCGGCCAATGTCGATGACCAGGGAAAGAGCGCGGTTTTCTTCGGCCTGTCGGGCACCGGCAAGACGACGCTCTCGGCCGATCCTTCGCGCACCCTCATCGGCGACGACGAACATGGCTGGTCGAATGACGGCATCTTCAACTTCGAGGGTGGCTGCTATGCCAAGGTGATCCGCCTGTCGCAAAAGGCCGAGCCCGATATCTACGCCACGACGCAGCGCTGGGGCTCGATCCTCGAAAACGTCGTAATGGATCAGGAGACGCGCAGGCTCGATCTCGATGATGGCTCGCTCACCGAGAATACCCGCTCGGCCTATCCGCTGCACTACATCCCCAATGCTAGTACGACCGGGCGCGCGCCGATCCCCGAGACCATCGTGATGCTGACCGCCGATGCCTTCGGCGTCATGCCGCCCATCGCACGCCTGAGCCCGGCCCAGGCGATGTATCACTTCCTCTCGGGCTACACCGCCAAGGTCGCCGGCACCGAGCGCGGCGTCGTCGAGCCGCAGGCCACGTTCTCGGCCTGCTTCGGAGCACCCTTCATCCCGCGCCATCCGAGCGTCTATGGCGCGCTGCTGCGCGACCTCATCGCGCGCCACAAGGCACAATGCTGGCTGGTCAATACCGGCTGGACCGGCGGCGCCTACGGCACGGGCCAGCGCATGCCGATCGCCGTCACCCGCGCATTGCTCGATGCGGCGCTGTCGGGATCGCTCGACAGCCAGCCGATGCGCAGGGATCCCAGTTTCGGCTTCGAGGTACCGCTCGCGGTTCCCGGCGTCGATGCGAAGCTCCTCAACCCGCGCGACACCTGGGCCGACGCCAAGGCCTATGATCTCCAGGCCCACAAGCTCATGCAGATGTTCATCAAGAACTTCGCCAAGTTCGAGACCTATGTCGGCGAGGATGTGCGCGCCTGCGCCCCGGCGATGCGGGCCGCCGCTTAACTGGAAACAGTCTCTCCAATATCCTCATGCTGAGGTGCCCGGCGCAGCCGGGCCTCAAAGCATCCCTCAGGATAGAGCGAGAATACTGAAACACACCCTTCGAGGCTTGCTGCGCTCGCACCTCAAGGTGAGGGTATTTTCTGCAGACTAACCGGCAGGCTCGTGGGCGATGCAGATTTGCATCGTCTCGCCGTCAGCCAGGGGCTCATCATAGAGCATGCACAGATGCGGTCCGCGCGCATCGTCACTCCTGCCGTCGGCGCGCCAGAACCGGCATGTGGGGCATGAGCCGAAGGACGGATCGAGGCGCTGGGTGATCTCCTCCGCCAAGAGTTCGGAAAGCCCCTTGTCCATGCGCCGGCGCGTCTTGCCACCGAGCGCGTCGCAGCGCTGGGCGAGGCCGGCCCAGGGATCCCTGGCCATCATGTCGCGACCGGCCTCCGTCAGGGTCAGCACGATCGAGCGCTTCTCGCCGGGCCTCTGCGTCTTCGCGATCAGCTTCTTGCGCTCGAGCGCTTTCACCGTCTGCGAGATCGTGCCCTTGGTGGCGCCCAGATAGCGGGTGAGTGCTCCCGGCGAATTGGAGAAGCGGTTGGCGCGCGCCAGGAAACGCAAGGCTTCCCACTGGGCAGGATTGAGCCCGCCGCCGAACTCGGCGGAGCGCATGAGGCGCGACAGGCGCTCGAGCGAAGATACGATCCCCCTGCCATCCGCTTGCGACCTTGCCATGACTTCGCCCCAATCCCGCTCAGCGCCGGCGACTGTGACATGGGCGTCTGGCCCCTGCAACGTCAAGCCGGATCAGGCCATCATGACGACATGATTGAACGTCAGAGCTATCCACGGTTTGGAGTGGGATTTCGCAAAGATCTGTTGGAACTTTCGAATCCCGGTCCGAGAGGCGTTCAGACAGGGTTAATTCCTCTGCCTGATGCTGATGACTCGGAGCAAATCCTGCCAAAGTTGACGACTTTGGCGATGAGGATCTGCTCCAACATATGGATTGGGCGCAAATCCTTTTCGGCGAAGTGAGCCCACTCCGCCGGGAAGCGCGCAAAGGCAACGATCGTCCATGGGATTCACCGGCAGGGGTCAAAGGCAGCGCGGCCGCAGGCACGAGCGCCGGGAACCTTCGCTATTCGGCGGCCGCTCCTCAGGCGCAAGCAGCGTCCCGCCCGGGCGTTCGGCGCGGCGGCGGCGCCGTTCCGGCTTCCGCATCTTCACGCTTTTCCTCACCCTCGCCTTCTGGGGCGTCTTCGCCGGCGCCGTGGGCTTCGGCTATCTCTGGCTGACGCTGGACCAGAAGGGCCTGTTCCAGATTCCGGCGCGCGAACCCGGCATCATGGTGCTCGCCGCCGACGGCACCGTGCTCGCCGAGCGGGGCGCCTTCTTCGGCGACGACGTCCGCATCGCCGACCTGCCGGCCTATGTGCCGCAGGCGATCATCGCCATCGAGGACCGCCGCTTTCGCACGCATTTCGGCGTCGACCCCGTGGGCCTTGTCCGCGCCATGGTTGAGAATCTGCGCGCCGGGCGCGTAGTGCAGGGCGGTTCGACCCTCACCCAGCAGCTCGCCAAGAACCTGTTCCTCCAGCCCGACAGAACCATGGGCCGCAAGGCGCAGGAAGCCGTGCTCGCCATCTGGCTCGAGACGCAGTTCTCCAAGGACGAGATTCTCCAGCTCTATATGAACCGCGTCTATTTCGGCGGCGGCGCCACCGGCATCGAGAAGGCGGCGCAGAAATATTTCGGCAAGTCGGCACGCGATGTGAGCCTGGCCGAAGCCGCGATCCTCGCCGCCGTGCTGAAAGCGCCCACCACCTACAATCCGATCACCAATCCGGAAGCCGCCAACAAGCGCGCACGCGAAGTGCTCAACGACATGATCGATGCCGGCTTCATCGACACCGGCGAGGCGCAGATGGTGCTGACCGCGCCCGCGACAGTCAAGGCCTCCGACTATGTGCCGGCGACGCAATATATCGTCGATTATGTCGGCGAGGTGCTGCCGCAGCTGGTGCGCAACTACGACCAGTCGATCGTCGTCGAGACCACCATCAATCCCGAGATCCAGCAGCTGGCCGAGCGCTCGCTGCGCCGGCGGCTCAACCAGGATGGTCCCAAATACAACGTCTCGCAGGCCTCCTTCGTGATGCTCGATCCGGCCGGCGCGGTCATCGCCATGGTCGGCGGCAAGTCCTATGTCAAAAGCCAGTTCAACCGGGTGACCAAGGCCAAGCGCCAGCCGGGCTCGGCCTTCAAGCCCTTCGTCTATCTGGCGGCGGTCGAGCAGGGCTACGGGCCCGATTCGGTCGAGGTCGACGAGCCGATCCGCATCGGCGACTGGCAGCCCGAGAACTACGGCGAGAAGTATGTCGGCCCCGTCACCCTGACCAAGGCCCTGGCGCTCTCGCTCAACACGGTCGCCGTCAAGCTCGCCTTCAATGTCTCGCCGCGCGCCGTCATCGCCACCGCGCACCGCCTCGGCATCACCTCGGAGCTCACCGACAATGCCTCGATCGCGCTCGGCACCTCGGAAGTCACGCTTCTCGAGCTGGTCTCGGCCTTCACGCCCTTCGCCAATGGCGGCGCACCGGTCCAGCCCTACATCGTCTCGCGCATCACGACGCGCGACGGAGCACTCCTCTATGAGCGCGGCGGCGACGGGCTCGGCCAGGTCGTGTCGAATTACGATCTCGGCGCGATGAACCGGATGATGCGCGCGGTGGTGACCCAGGGCACCGGACGCAGCGCCCAGTTCGGCGATTTCGAGATCGCCGGCAAGACCGGCACCAGCCAGGATTACCGCGACGCCTGGTTCGTCGGCTACACCGCGCATTACATCGCCGGCGTGTGGGCCGGAAACGACGACAATTCGCCGACCAAGCGGATGACCGGCGGATCGATCCCCGCCGCCATCTGGAAGGATGTGATGGAGCCGGCGCATGCCGGGCTCTCCAACCTGCCGCTGCCCGGCAACAACGATCCCTATGACGACGGGACGGGCGGCGCCATGGCGTCCTATTCCGAGACCTATCCGGATGACGAGGAATATCTGCCGCGCCAGCGCCGGCGCGGCTTCTTCGAGAGCCTCTTCGGCTCGTCCGATGAAGAGGACGAGGGATATGAACCGCCGCCCAGGCGCCGGAGCGATGGCGATGGCGGCGGCAATGACGACGGATCGGCCCAGAAGCTCAGAGAACGCGGCAACAGCAAATAACGTCAGGCACCCGCGGCATAGGCGTGAAGCTCGCCGCCATGCTTCTTGAGCCAGGTCTTGGCGCGCGAGGCATGCGGGCAATGCGACAGCACCAGCCGCCAGAAGCCGCGCCCGTGATTCATGTGCCTCAGATGCGCCACCTCATGGGCCGCGACATAATCGAGCACAAAGGCCGGCGCCAGGATGAGCCGCCAGGAATAGGAGAGCGTGCCGTCGGACGTGCAAGAGCCCCAGCGGCTCTTCTGGTCGCGCACCGACAGGCGGTGAAACTTAACGCCCATGGCGGCGGCGTAGACCTCGCTCGCCTGCAGCAGATCGCGCCGGGCTTGCGCCTTCAACCAGTCGATGAGGCGGCGCCGGAGATGCTCCGCATCGCCGGCCACGATGACGGCATTCTCGGCGATCGCCACCGGGCCGCGGCGTGACCCGGAAAGCTTGATCTCGTGCGGGTCGCCGCGAATGAGGATGGAGGCCCCGGGGTGCAAAGGCCGATATGCCGGTTCGGAGGCGAGGCGTTCGGCGATCCAGCGCGACGACTTCCTGGCGAAATCGAGCGCCTCGCTGCGTCCCACGCGCGGCGGGAGCGTCACGATGACGCCGGCACGGTCGCGCGACAGGCGCAGCACCAGCCGTCTGGCGCGAGCGTTGCGCCTGAAACTCACGGAGATCGGCGCGCCTTCGATCGCAAGCTCGGCCGGTTCAATCGACCTCGGGCGGCGCTTGACAAGCCCCAGGCTTTCGAGAAACCGGCTCAAGGCACTTCACGCCTGCTTCAGCATGAAGTCGACGATGCGCGGCACCGCATCGGCGCGGAAGCGCGAACCGTTGAACACGCCATAGTGGCCGACACCACGCTGCAGCAGATGCAGCTTCTTGTCTGACGGCAAGGCCGTGCACAGGTCATGCGCGGCCTGCGTCTGACCGACGCCCGAAATATCATCGCGCTCGCCCTCGATGGTCATGAGCGCGGTCTGGGTGATGGCGGCGGGATCGACCTTCTCGCCGCGATGGTGGAAGAGGCCGCGCGGCAGTTCGTGATTGACGAACACCTTCTCGACCGTCTGCAGGTAGAATTCGGCGGTCAGATCCATCA
Organism: uncultured Aestuariivirga sp.; assembly: GCA_964537655.1. Lineage (GTDB taxonomy): Bacteria > Pseudomonadota > Alphaproteobacteria > Rhizobiales > Aestuariivirgaceae > Taklimakanibacter. The sequence goes on along the minus strand of CAZICN010000090.1, from coordinate 5,680 downwards.
CCGAGAGATATTCGTCATAGAAGGCGGTATGTTTCTCGGCCGCATCGCCGTCGCCCTCGATCAGATGCCAGAACAGCTCCCTATGCGCGTCCATGTGGCGATCGAGATTCATGGTCATGAACCCGGTGAGCTGCAGGAAGCCCGGATAGACATCGCGCATATAGCCCGGATGCGGGAACGGCACCTTGACCACGGCGTTCTTGCGGAACCAGTCGACGCCGCGCGCCACGGCGAGACGGTTGACGACGGTCGGGTTGCGCCGGGTGTCGATCGGCCCGCCCATCAGGATCATCGACCGGGGCGGCTTGGCCCCCTGGCGCTGCGCCATCAGCGAAACGGCGGCCAGCACCGGCACCGAGGGCTGGCACACGGCCATCACATGGACATCGGGCCCCAGCTGCTCGAGCATCTCGATGACATAGTCGATATAGTCGTCGAGATCGAAGCCGCCATGGCGCAAGGGAACCTGACGGGCGTCGATCCAGTCGGTGACATAGACATCGGCAAATGGCAGCATCGCTTCGACGGTGCCGCGCAGCAGCGTCGCATAGTGTCCCGACATCGGCGCCACGATGAGGAGCTTGGGCTGCTTCGCAACGGGTTTGCCGTCCGGCCAGGCTTTCGGGAAATGCAGGAGCGAGCAGAAGGTCTTGTGCAGGATGCGCTCTTCGGCAACCGGCACCTCGATCCCGTCGACGACGGTGAAGGTGATGCCGAAAGAGGGCTTGCCGTAGCGCCGGGTGACGCGCTCGAAGAGATCGAGCGAGGCCGCCATGGACCGGCCCATATAGGTCTGGGCGATGGGATTGACCGGATTTTTCCAGAAGAAGCTGGCTGCATCCGCCACCGCGCGCCAGGGCGCAATGGCGGCGTGGTTCATCTCATATAGATAATAGAGCAATTCCCATGTCCTTGAGGGTTAGGGTGCGCCGCAACATGTTACTTACTTAACAAGGCGCCCGGCGCCGTTCAACCCGACCAATAGCTTACAGCCATGCAAAAACCGGGCAGCCGATTCGCGCAAGACCTCATTTATAACTTACTGAAATGACTACTGAATAACGCTGCGCAGTCCCTCGACGAGGGCCTTGACGTCCGTCCCATAGGTGAAATGCTTTACGAATTTGCCGTCAGGCCCCATCAGATAGAGGATGGTCGAATGGTCCATCAGATAGTCGGGTGAGGCTTCGCTCCCCTTGGCCTTGGCGTAATAGACGCGATAGGCCTTGGCCACCACCGCGATATCCTGTTCCGAGCCGGTGAGACCGATCATGCGCGGGTGGAAATTCGACACATAGACCTTCATCGCCTCGGGCGTGTCGCGCGCCGGATCTATCGTGATGAAGACGGGCTGGATCTTCTCGCCTTCCGCCCCCAGTTCGTCGAGGGCGGCCGACATCACCTGCAATTCGCTCGGGCAGACATCGGGACAGAAGGTGAAGCCGAAAAAGATCAGCATGTATTTGCCGCGGAAGTCCTGGTCGGTCACCCGCTGGCCGTTGTGATCCGTCAAGGTGAAGGGCCCGCCCACCAGCGCCTCGCCACTGCCCATGGGCCCGCCCGGTCCGCGCGTGAGCCACAGGGCGCCGAAGCCAGTGACCGCGGCGATCACCAGCACGACAACGGCGAAGATCAGCTTCTGGCGTGACGGCATGGCGTTGAGTTAGAGAGGATCGCGCGGTCGCGCCACAACAATATTGGCCTTTCACGCGATCGTAATGTCACGCCTGGTCCGGCGGGATGACGCCCTTCTTGAAGGCGAAGCAGCCATAGAAGCGACGCTCACCGGTGACGATGACGCAATAGGCCTTGCGCGCCAGGTCATAGAAAGCGAAGCGCTCGACCGATCCCATCGGCCAGGACTTTCCTTCCGCCTTGTCGATCTCGGCCTGCACCTCGGCCTGGACGGGTGGGACCTCCTTCGGCTTGCCGACGATCTCCATCCTGAGGGCCGGGTGTTCGACGAAGCTGTCGAGCGGCATGACGGAGAGGACGGCGCGCGCGGCGCGCCCGGCCGTCACATTGTCGATGCGCAGCAGCTTGCCCAGCACCGTCTGGCGCGCCACGGAATCGGCCGGGAAGTTCGTGTCGCAGAGAATGACATCATCGCCATGGCCCATGGCGCGCAAGGCATGGAGCACATCGGCATTGAGGGCCGGATCGATCGATTTCAGCATGCGGAGGTTCCATCATTCGCCATAGGGAATCCAGACATTCTTCACTTGCGTCGCATGGCGCAGGAAGAGCGGCCCTTCGGCCTGCTCCGGATCGAACCAGTCGGTGGCAAGCCCGTGATCGACCAGCGTGCGCTTGAGATTGGAGGCCGACAGGCGTTCGGCCTCGGCCGCGGCCTTCGCGGACCCGAAGACCCAGAGTGCGTCGACGTCATCATGCTCGGCCAGGGTCCTGGCGAGCGACTGGCGTTCGCCGGTGACGATATTGAGCACGCCTGCCGGCACATCCGAGGTCTCGATCACCGTATAGAAATCGGTGGCGGCGAGCGGATGACGCTCGCTCGGCACGGCAATGACGCGATTGCCCATGGCGATGAGCGGCGCCACGAGGCTGATGAAGCCGAGGAGTGGGGCTTCATCAGGGCAAATGACGCCCGCGACCCCCATCGGCTCTTTCAGGGCGAGCGCCAGGCCGCGCAGCGGCGGTGTGTGGATGTCGCCTTCAAACTTGTCGGCCCAGGCGCCATAGGTGAACAGCCGCCTGATGGCGGCATCGACTTCGGCCACCGCCGCGGCCTTCCTTGTGCCGGTCATCGACGCGATGCGGCCGGCGAACTCGTCGCGCCGGGCGCTCAGATTCTCGGCGATATAATAAAGAATCTGGGCGCGGTTATGCGCCGTCGCCTTCGACCAGGCCTCGGCAGAACGGGCCGCCGCCACCGCATTGCGGATGTCCTTGCGGTTGCCTTCTCCGACCTCGCCCAGGATATCACCCCGGGGCGACAGGATGGGCCTCGAATAATTGCCGTCAGGCCGCGCCTGCTTGCCGGCGATGAACAATTTCGCGGTGCGGTCGATCGGCGCCGCGTTGCCGGATCTCGCCTTGGGCGCCGGCAGTGGTTTTGCCGCGGGCCTCGGCTTGCGCTTCGCCCAGGCCCTGGGCTTCAGATATTCATAGGCGCCTTCGCGGCCGCCCTCACGGCCGAAGCCCGATTCGCGATAGCCGCCGAAGCCCGCGCTCGCATCGAAGAGATTGGTCGAGTTCACCCAGACGACGCCCGCCTGCAGCTTGGGCGCGATATCGAGCGCCAGGCCGATCGTCTCGCTCCACACGCTGGCCGCGAGCCCATAGCGGGTGTTGTTGGCGAGCATGACCGCTTCATCGGGCGTGCGGAAGGTCATCGCCACCAGCACCGGGCCGAAGATTTCTTCGCGCGCTACGGTCGAGGCCGGATGCACATTGGTGAGCAGGGTCGGCGGATAGAAGAAGCCGCCTTTGTCCGATGGCGCCCCCGGCGACTGATGGCAGACCGCGCCTTCGGCGACGCCCTGCTTCACCAGCCCGGCAATGCGTTCGAGCTGCACCTTGTCGACAATGGCGCCCATGTCCATCGCCTTGTCGAGCGGATGGCCGACGCGCAGCTTGCCCATGCGCGCCTTGAGGCGCGTGAAGAAATCTTCGGCAATGCCTTCCTGGACAAGGAGCCTGGAGCCGGCGCAGCAGACCTGGCCCTGATTGAACCAGATGGCGTCGACGAGGCCTTCGATGGCGCCATCCCTATCGGCGTCGTCGAACACGATATAGGGCGACTTGCCGCCGAGCTCGAGAGTGAGCGACTTGCCGGTGCCGGCGGTCTCCTTGCGGATGAGGCGGCCGACCTCGGTCGAGCCGGTGAAGGCGATCTTGTCGACGTCCCGGTGCTTGACGAGGGCGGCACCGGTCTCACCGTCACCCGTCACGATGTTGAGGACGCCCGCCGGCAGGCCCGCCTGCTCGGCCAGTTCCGCGAAGAGCAAGGCCGACAGCGACGTGAATTCCGCCGGCTTGAGCACTACCGTATTGCCGAACGCCAAAGCGGGGGCCACCTTCCAGGCCAGCATCAGGAAGGGAAAATTCCACGGAATGACCTGGCCGACGACGCCGACCGGCTGGTGAGCGGAAAATTCCGTCTCCTGCAGCTGCGCCCAGCCGGCATGATGATAGAAATGGCGCGCCGCCAGCGGCACGTCGAGATCGCGCGTCTCGCGGATCGTCTTGCCGTTGTCGAGGCTCTCGATCACCGCGAAGAGCCGGGCATGGCGCTGGATCATGCGGGCCAGGGCATAGAGATGGCGGGCGCGGCCATGGCCGCCGAGCTTCGCCCAGGTGCCCTGCGCCTTGCGCGCCGCCTTCACCGCGGCATCGATGTCGCCGGCCGATCCTTGCGAGAGCTTCGCCAGCACCTTGCCCGTCGCGGGCTCGAGTGTGTCGAAATGGCTCCTGCCATTGACCCAGGCGCCGCCGATGAAATGGCGGAAGCCCTTGTCATGGCGCGCGAGCCAGGCGCGCGCCTCGGCATCGCTCTCGGGGGCGGGGCCATAGTCCATCGTGTCGAAATAATGCGCGACGCTCATTCTTTATCCGGCCGCATGGCGGTTGAAGGCCGAGTACCGGCCGGTGACGTGATGCTCGAGCTGGCGCTCGATATCGGCCAGCAGCGAGGAGGCGCCGATGCGGAAGAGATCGGGCTCGAGCCACTCGCGGCCAAGCTCCTCCTTCATCAGGATCTGGTAATTGAGGATGTCCTTCGCCGCCGAAATGCCGCCGGCCGGCTTGAAGCCGACCTTGAATCCCGTATGCGCCTGATAGTCACGGATCATGCGCAGCATCGCCAGCGTGACGAGCAGCGTCGCATTCACCGCTTCCTTGCCGGTCGAGGTCTTGATGAAATCGGCACCCGCCATCATGCAGACCATCGCCGCCTTGGCGACATTGCGCAGGGTCCTGAGATCCCCGGTGGCGAGGATCGCCTTGACATGCGCCTCGCCGCAAGCCGCGCGGAAGTCGCGCATCTCGTCATAGAGCGCCCGCCAGTTCTGGGTGAGCGCATATTCGCGGGTGATGACGATGTCGATCTCGCGCGCGCCGTCGGCGACCGATGCCTCGATCTCCCTGAGCTTGACGTCATGCGGCACGAGACCCGCCGGAAAGCCGGTCGACACGGCGGCGACCGGGATGCCGGAGCCTTTCAGCGCCTCGACCGCGGTCGCGACAAAACGATGATAGACGCAGATGGCGCCCGTGGTGATATGGCGGTCGGCCATGCCGAGTGCTTCCAGGATATCGGGGCGCACCGGGCTCATCGCCTTGGCGCAAAGCCTTTTAACCCGCTCCGCCGTATCGTCGCCCGCCAGCGTGGTGAGGTCGATGCAGGTGATGGCCTTGAGCAGCCAGGCGGCCTGCGCATCCTTCTTCACCGAGCGGCGGCCGGGAAGGGCCGCGATGCGCCGTTCGGCGGCGGGGAAGTTCAGACGGATGTCGTCGATGAGATCGAGGGTTAGCGGCATGCCCTCATTGCGGGGCAAGCCATCGTGCCCTTTGGCGCTCAGCGGCAGGATCGCTACAGACATCATCACTCCCTAACAACGGGATCGTAGTTTGCCGCGCTTTCGCGCGCAACTTCGGATTCGGGACACTAGCGCGGGATGCGAAAAAGTGGGTACCGGTTTTTCGCGAGAATCCCGCG
>CAZICN010000089.1:5327-14566 GCA_964537655.1 uncultured Aestuariivirga sp. | reverse complement strand
TGGGCCGACCCTTGCGCGTCGGTGGAGACGAACTGGTCGCCCGCCGCCTCGACGACGGCCTTGATGGCGGCTTCGTCGGTCTTCCAGCGCTCTTCCTGGAAGGTCTTCCAGGACACCGCTATGGTCTTGCCGGCCGCCATGACCGGAAGCGGCGCGAGGCCAAGCAGCAATGCGCCGGCTGCAGCGGCGAGAAATCTGGTCTTCATCTTGATCCTCCCTGTGCTCCGTAGCGCGCCTCACTCTTCCGGTGCTCAAGCCGGATTACGGATCCATTGCATGGACTGTATCGACTTCAATCGGCGGCGAAAAATGTTGCGACAATCGCGCAATCGAGTCAACTGAACGCCCGACGCCTTCCCGTGAAGCCGGGCCATTGGTCCAATAACGCGCGGGGCTTGATCCCCAAGGGCCATGGTTACTATCCTGTCCCGGCAGGCAACACGGATCCCAATCCCATGGGCGCGGTCCATCGGCTGATTCTGCTTGTTTTTCTGACCCTGTTCGCCAGTCCGGCGCCTGGGGGGGCGATGGCGGCTGCGCCACAGGCGGAAAGGGCCGAGCAGGCGCTGGTCGCCTGGTACAAGCTCGCTCTTGCCCTGGTGCGGCATACGCCGACCTATTCGCCGCCGGTGGCAAGCCGCAGCCTGGCCTATATGGGCGTCACCGCCTTCGAGGCCGTGGCCAGCGGCGCCAACGGCATGCAGTCGCTGGCCGGGCAGTTGAACGGCCTCAAATCCCTGCCCAGGCGCAAACCGGACGAGGCCTATGACGAGGCCGTGGTCGTCAATGCCGCCCTCGCCGCCCTGGTGCGTGACCTATTCCAGAATACCGGCCCGACCGGCCAGCGCGTCATCGGCCTGCAGGAGGCAAAGCTCGGCAAGCTGGCGAGCGATGGCGTGCCGCCCGATGTGATCGCCCGCAGCGAAGACTTCGGTCGCCAGATCGCGGCGCAGGTGCTGGCCTGGTCGCGCGACGATGGCGGCGCGCTCATCGAGAACATGGGATTTCCCTATGAGTATGCATTGACTGCCGGACCGGCCCGCTGGGTGCCGACAAGCCTGATCTCGCAACAGCAGCTGCCGCTCTTGCCGAAATGGGGCGCCAACCGCACCTTCGCCATGCCCAGCGGCAAATCCTGCGGCCTGCCTCCGCCGCCCGATTACAGCGAGGACAAGACGTCGCCTTTCTTTGCGGAAGCCCTGGAGGTCTATGAGAAAGGCAAGGCCTTGAGCGCCGAGGAGCGCGCCATCGCGCGCTTCTGGTCCGACGACCCGATGCTGTCGCCGACGCCGCCCGGCCACTGGATATCGATCGCGCTTCAGATCATCGAGCAGGACAAGCCAAATCTCGAAAAGAGCGTCGATGTGCTGGCGCGCCTCGGCGTGGTGCTCGCCGATGCCTTCATCGGGTGCTGGGAGACCAAGTTCCAGTATGACCTGTTGCGGCCGGTGACCTATATCCGCCGCCTGATCGACCCGAAATGGGAGCCGCTGCTGATCACCCCGCCATTCCCCGAATATCCGAGCGGGCACAGCACGCAATCGGCTGCCGCCGCCGCCGTGCTGACCCGGTTCTTCGGCGAGGACTTCGCGTTCGAGGACAGGACGCGCGAGAGCGATGGCGTGAAGCCGCGGCGTTTCGCCAGTTTCCGGCAGGCGGCCCATGAGGCCGCCATGTCGCGCTTGCTGGGCGGCATCCATTTTCGCTCGGCGATCGCGCGTGGACTGGAACAGGGCGAATGTATCGCCGGCTACACGAACGCCTTGCGCACGAGGAGATAGGGCATGCGTCTGCCAGTGCTGGGATTTGCCGCCTTGGCCTGGGCGTTCGCCGGCCTCACCGCCGCGTCCTTCGCGGAGCCCGTCCTCACCATTCCACGCTTCACCGAAGAAACGACGAGCGCCGGGATAGACAGTGTCTATTCGGGTGACTGGGAATACATGGTTGGCGGCGGCGTTGCCGCCTTCGACTGCAGCGGTGATGGTTTTCCCGACCTGCTGCTGAGCGGCGGTTCCTCACCCGCCAGGTTCTATCTCAACACCAGCGGGCAGGGCGGCCCCTTGAAGTTCGCGCGGCGCCAGAGCGGGCTTGAAGCGGAAGGCGTGATCGGCACCTATCCGATCGATATCGATGGCGATGGGATCACGGACCTGGTGCTCTTGCGGGTCGGCGAGAATCTGGTGATGCGCGGCCTTGGCGACTGTCGCTTCGAGCGGGCGAACGAGGCCTGGGGATTTGATGGCGGCGATGCCTGGTCGGCCGCGTTCGCCGCCACCTGGGAGAAAGGGGCGGACTGGCCGACGCTTGCGGTCGGCAATTATATAGACCGCCGCAAGGAGATGGAGCCGTGGGGCTCCTGCACCGACAACTGGCTGCACCGGCCGCTGGTCGCGGACGGCAAAAGCCTGCGCAAATTCGCAAGCCCCCTGGCCCTGAAGCCCAGCTACTGCGCGCTTTCGATGCTTTTCACCGACTGGAACCTGTCCGGCACGCCGGCGCTGCGCATCTCCAATGACCGCGAATATTATGAAGGCGGCCAGGAACAGCTTTGGCGCATCGAGCCCGGCACGCCGCCGGGCCTCTACACGGATGCGGATGGCTGGAAGCTTCTGCGCATCTGGGGCATGGGCATTGCGAGCCAGGATATCAACGCCGACGGCTATCCCGACTACTTCCTCACCAGCATGGCCGACAACAAGCTGCAGACACTCGCAAGCCTGCCCAAGGACGGAAAGGCGAAGCCCGATTACAAGGATGTCGCCTATGCGAAGGGCGTCACGGCGCACCGGCCTTATTTCGGCGGCGACTTGCGGCCGAGTACCGCCTGGCACGCGCAGTTCGAGGATGTGAACAATGACGGCCTGGCGGACTTGTTCATCGCCAAGGGCAATGTGGCCAGCATGCCGGATTTTGCGGCGAAGGACCCCAACAACCTTCTGCTGCAGGTGCCGGATGGCAAGTTTCGCGAAGTGGGCGTGGCGGCAGGGATCGCGAGCTTCGCGGTAGCGCGTGGCGGCGCCGTCGTCGATCTGAATCTCGACGGGCTCCTGGATCTCGTGGTGGTCAACCGCTGGCAGAGCGCACAGCTCTGGCGCAACACGACTTCCGATGCCGGCCGCTGGATCGAGGTGAGGCTCAGTCAGGACGGCGCGAACCGCGACGCGATCGGCGCCTGGATCGAGGTGCGCTGCGAGGGCTCGGCCGTCATGCGCCGCGAGATCACCGTCGGCGGCGGGCATGCGAGCGGCGGGCTCGGCTGGTGGCATTTCGGGTTGGGGGAGGGGCTTCCGGCGGAAATGCGCGTCATCTGGCCCGACGGCGCGGCAGGCGACTGGGAAAAGGTCGCCGGCAATTCATTCTATGTGGTGGAACGGGGCAAGCCTGCCCGTCAGTGGTCGCCGTGATGTCCTGAGGGTGAAGGAGAGACTCGTGCCGGGCTTGAAGGACATTGCGCTCCCGGACTTCGGCCTGCCGGTCGCGCCGCCGCGGATACCGCCTTCCACTTATGAGGAAAGATGCCGCGCCGCCTACAAGCGGGCCGGCGCCGATTGGCTCGTGGTCTATGGCGACCGCGAGCACTTTGCCAATATCATGTTCCTCAGCGGCTTCGACCCGCGTTTCGAGGAAGCGCTGCTGGTGCTGGGGCCCGGCGAGCGCCGCATCATCGTGGCCGGCAATGAATGTGTCGATTACGCGCAACTGGCAATGTTGCCCGCCGTCGATATTGTGCTTGCCCAGTCCTTTGGCCTGATGGGACAGGATCGCAGCCGCGAGCCCAGCCTTGCCAATGTCCTGAGGCAGGCGGGGATGAAGCGAGGCGACAGCGTCGCGCTCGCCGGGTGGAAATATCTCGAGGCGATGGAATGGGCGGGGACGGTGCCGACATTCTTCGTGCCGTCCTTCATCGTCGATGTCCTGCGCCTCATCGTCGGCGACGCCAGGGCGGTCAGCGATGCGACGCCGGTGCTCATGCATCCGACCGAGGGACTGCGCACCACTATCGATGCCGATCAGATCGCCTGGCACGAATGGGCAGGCGCACGTGCCTCGGCGGCACTCTGGCGCATCCTGTCGGGCGCGAAGCTCGGTGAAAGCGAATATGCAGCCGTCGCGCGGATGAACTACGAAGGCGAGCCGTTCAACGTGCATCTGATGCTGGCGAGCGGCGATGCATCGTCACCGGTCATGGGGTTGCGCAGCCCGAGCGCGCGTCTGCTGGGACGCGGCGACGGGATCGTCGGCGCCATCGGCTTCTGGGGCGGTCTTTCGGCGCGCGGCGGCCTGCTGAGCGATCACGACGGCGACTTCCTGAAGATCGCCTCGTCCTATTTCGAGGGCCTCATGGCCTGGTACGAAAGCGCCGACATTGGCGCACAGGGGGGCGATGTCTTCGCCGCCGTGACCGAGACGCTGGCGCGCGGTGGATTGCGCCCGGCGCTCAATCCCGGCCATCTCACGGGCTTTGACGAATGGCTTCACAGCCCGATCCAGCCGCGTTATTCGGGCCGGATCAGCTCCGGCATGCCGTTCCAGGTCGATATCATCCCGGTGCCGCTGCGCGCCGGCCTTGCCTTGAATTGCGAGGACCCGGTCGTTTTTGCCGACCAGGCCTTGCGTTCCGAGATTGCCGCGCGCCATCCAGCAGTGGCCGAGCGGATCGCCCGGCGACGCACTTTCATGCGTGGGGTGATCGGCATCGACCTCAAGGATGCGATGCTGCCCTTGTCGTCGACGCCGCTTTGCCTGGCGCCGTTCTGGTTGAAGCCAGAAAGGCTGCTGGTGCGGAACTGAGAGGTCAGGAAGCCAGGAGGCCGGCGCCATGCCGAATGGCGCGGGCCAGAAGGTCCGCCCATTCATCCGCCGCCCGGTCGTCTGGAATCAGGTCGTTGCGAATCTCGAACTCGACGCAAGCGAGCCCGCGGCCCTCGCCATGAACGGGGATGGCATAGTCGTCATCCGAAATCCTGTAAGGCTCGTTGAGGCCGACCATGTAGTCGGTGTTCGCAGTGAGCCATTGGGCGATCGGCGGCGCGAAGTGGCGGTCATGGCGGAACATGACACCCATCTCCCAGGGACGGCTCTTGCCGAGGAAGACCGGCGTGAAGCTGTGGATGGTGACGAGGAGCGTCCGCTGCTGAAGCGCATGCCGGCGGTCGAGCTCCTGCGCCACTGCCTGGTGGAACGGCCAGAAGACCGCATCGGCGCGCGCCTTCTTCTCGGCATCGCTCAGACCCCTGTTGCCGGGTATGGTCGTCGCTTCGCTGACCTCGGGCGCGAAGGAGGCGACATGGGGCTTTCGGTTGCAGTCGCAGAAGAGGCGCGAGTAGCGCTGCATATAGAGCGGTGCCGCGAGCTTGTCGGAAAGCCGCGTGGCGACCGCCCTGGCGCCGATATCCCAGGCGATATGCTCGCGAAGCTCGACCTCCGAGAGGCCGAGCGTGCCGGCGGAACGCGGCATCAGCCGCCCGGCATGTTCACAAATGAGGAGGAAATCCGAGCCGGCCCCGCTATTATGGGTTTCGAGCGGGTGCGGTTCGTCAGGATGCAGAAGCGGGGTCGGTGTCATTATGCCGATACCATACGAATGTCTGAAACAGTACAAAATCAGACAAAAGGTATCAACTTGTATCCTTTCATTGACGCTGCCTTTGCCCGGGCTCTATCGTGACCTTCGCGCAGGACCGAAAGGAAACAGGTCGGACATTGGACGCGGTGGTGGAAGCGAGAGGCTTGACGCGGCGCTTCGGCGGCCTGGTGGCGGTCGATGATTATGAACTGCGTCTGGCCAAGGGTGATCTCGTCGGCCTGATCGGGCCGAATGGTGCGGGCAAGACGACGGCGTTCAATCTGCTGACCGGCGTGCTCAAGCCGACAGCGGGCGCGATCTTCGTCCGGGGCGTCGATCTCACCGGCAAGAAGCCGCATGTGCTGGCCCGTGCCGGTCTTGCCCGGACATTCCAGAATATTCGTCTCTTCAACGATTTGAGCGTGCGCGAAAATGTGATGGCGGGCGGCCATATGCGTTATGGCGCCTCGCTTGCGGCGACGCTCGGCCTCCTGCCGGCGTTCTGGCGCAGCGAAACCGGGATCGCCGACCGCGCCACTCAGATCATCACGCGCCTCGGGCTCGCCCATCTGCTCGACCGGCGCGCCGGCGATCTGTCCTATGGCGATCAGCGGCGCGTCGAGATTGCGCGCGCGCTCGCGACCGAGCCCGCGGCCCTGCTGCTTGATGAGCCGGCCGCCGGGCTCAATCCTTCGGAGACGAAAGTCCTGGGCGAGCTCATCCGCAAGATCAATGACGAGCTCGGCATCGCCGTCCTGGTGGTCGAACACGACATGCGCCTGGTGATGGGCCTCTGCCGGCGGGTCCAAGTGCTCAATCGCGGCCGGCTGGTGGCCGAAGGCACGCCAGAGTCGGTGCAGTCCGATCAGGCGGTCATCGAAGCCTATCTGGGCACCAGGCGGCAGCGGGTGGCGCATGCTTGAGGTCTCCGCCCTCAATGTGTGGCGGGGCGCCACGCACGTGCTGAAGGACGTGTCCCTGACCGTCGGTGCCGGCGAACTCGCGGCGCTCATTGGCGCCAATGGCGCTGGGAAATCGACGACGCTCCTTGCCTTGTCGGGTCTCCTGCGCCCCCGCTCCGGCAGTGCTCGCCTCGTCTCCGAGGGCACGGTCCTCGATCTCACCCGCGCGAGGCCCGAACACATCGTCGAGGCAGGACTTATCCATTGTCCCGAAGGCCGGCAGATCTTCCAGTCGCTGACCGTCGCCGAGAATCTGACCATGGGCGCCTATGCGCGCCGGGACAGGGTCAAGGCGTCCGAGACGGCCGACATCCATGCGCTGTTCCCGATCCTCAAGGAGCGGGCGGACCTGCCGGCCGGCACATTGTCGGGCGGCGAGCAGATGATGCTGGCCATGGCGCGCGCGCTGATGGCGGCACCGCGCCTGCTGCTGCTCGATGAGCCCTCGCTCGGCCTCGCGCCCAGAGCGGTCGAGACGATCTTCGATGTGATCGCGGCGCTCAAGGCGCGCGGCATCCCGATCCTGCTGATCGAGCAGAACGCCGCCCTGGCGCTCGAGGTCGCCGACCGTGCCTATGTCATGGAGAGCGGCCGCATCGTCATGACGGGCACCGGCGCCGACCTCGCCCACAACGACAAGGTGCGGCAGACCTATCTCGGGGCCGCCTGATGAGCCAGTATCTCTTTCAGCAACTCGTCAACGGCCTCGCTCTCGGCAGCCTCTATGCCCTGGTGGCGATCGGCTTCTCGATGATCTACGGCATCGTGCGGCTGATCAACTTCGCCCATGGCGACCTCGTGATGATCGGCGCGTTCTCGACGCTGGCCATGGTGGCGGGAGGCGTGCCGTGGCCCATCATCCTCGTCATCGTGCTCGTGGTCGGGGCGCTCGCCGGCATGACCATCGAGACCATCGTGTTCCGCCCGCTCATCGGCGCCCCGCAAGTGACCGGCTTCATCGCCACGCTCGCCGTCTCGATCGTCATCCAGAATAGCGCCCTGATGATCCTTTCCGGCCAGCCGCGCAATTTCCTGTTTCCCGCCGTGATGCGCGAGCGCATCTCGCTGGGGACGGTCAGCGCGTCGCTGACCGATCTCGTGATCATCGCCCTGACGGTCGCGCTGATCAGCCTGCTGCTGCTCATCGTCTATCGCACCAGGCTCGGCGTCGCCATGCGGGCGACGGCGGAGAATCTCAACGCGGCGCGCCTGATGGGCGTCGCGGTGAACCGCACCATCCTCGCCGCCTTCGCCATCGGCAGCGCGCTCGCCGCCACCGCCGGCCTCCTGTGGGGCGGTAAGTTCGGTCAGATCGATCCGCTGCTCGGCTTCGTGCCGGGGCTCAAGGCCTTCGTCGCCTGCGTCATCGGCGGCGTCGGCTCGATCGGCGGCGCGATGCTCGGCGGCTACATACTGGGCCTCGCGGAAGTGCTGTTCGTCGGATTGCTGCCGCAGGAATTCTCCGGCTATCGCGACAGCTTCGTCTTCGCGTTCCTGATCGTCATCCTCCTGCTCAAGCCCTCGGGGCTGTTCGTGCGCCATGTCGAAGAACGCGCTTGAGGCCCTGATCGCGCCGGCGGCGACCGTCGCCGTGGCGGCGCTGCTGCTGTGGCTCGTCCTCCAGGGCGCCAGCGACTATCTGGTGACGCTGATCGCCATCCTGTTCCTCAATGCCGCGCTTGCCGTCTCTCTCACCCTCACCAACGGCTTCACCGGTCTCTTCTCGCTCGGTCATCCGGCCTTCATGACTATTGGCGCCTATGTCGCAGCGATCCTGACTTTCTCGGCGCGGCGCAAGCCCTCCATGCTGCCCGACCTGCCGGCGTTCCTGGCGATGACGGAATGGCCGCTGCTGCCGGCGGTGATCGCGGCGGGACTGGCCGGGGCCCTGATCGCGCTCATTGTTGGCTTTCCGGTCCTACGGCTGCGCGGGCATTATCTGGCGGTGGCGACCCTCGGCCTCATCGTCATCGTGCAGAACCTGGCGCTGAACTGGGACGGCATCACGCGCGGCGGGGCAGGGCTCGCCGGCATTCCGCGCCTCGCTTCCGTCTGGTGGGCCTTCGGGCTGCTGGCGCTTGTCATCGCGGTGGCCTGGCGCATCAAGTTCTCGTCCCTCGGCCGTGCCATGTTCGCCACACGCGAAAACGAACTCGCCGCCGAATGCTCCGGCATCGACACGGTAAAGATGCGCCTGACCGCCTTCGTCCTCGGCGCCGTCTTCGCGGCAATGGCCGGCGCGCTCCTCGCCCATCTCATTACCGTGGTGACGCCCAAGACCTATTCGGTTCTGCTCGCCTTCAATCTGGTCGTCATGGTGGTGATCGGCGGGGCGGGCAGCATCATCGGCGCTCTCATCGCCGCAGCCGCCATCACCAGCCTGTCGGAGGCGCTGCGTCCGGCCGAGGAGACGCTCGGCCTCTATGGGCTGAGCCAGGTCATCGTGGCGCTGAGCCTCATCCTGGTGCTTTTCTTCAGGCCGCAGGGCCTCTACGGCAATCGCGAGCCGGAGATCGTCCGGCGCCTGTTCAGCGGGAGTCTGTTCAAATGACCGGTCCACGATCGCGCGATGTCTATGCCAGCCGCATCCTGCCTTTGCGGCGCGAGAGCCTGGCGCTCCTCGTCATCGATGCCCAGAACTGGGTGATGGACGAGGACAGGCGCCAGAAGCGTCCGGAATTCTATGCCGATGCCAGGGACTTCGTGATCCC
>CAZICN010000089.1:0-5227 GCA_964537655.1 uncultured Aestuariivirga sp. | reverse complement strand
GCGCTCAATGCTTTCAAGGGCTACTGCCGCAACGAGACGACGGCTTCGCTCGGCGCAGCGATGGATAAGGCTTTTCAGTAGGCCAGGCGGTACTTCTCGCATTGCGCGGCGGGAGTGAGCTTCGCCATCATTTCCGCCTCGAAGCGTTTAGCCGCGAGATAGGCGGATTTGAGATCGGGTCCGATGATCCGGACGAGATCGGTCTCGGCTTCGAAGAGATCGAGTGCCGCGTCCAGCGACTGCGGCAGGCGCACGATATCGAGCGCCCGCAATTGCGCAGCGCTCATGGCTTGCGGCGCGCCTTCGCAGACCTTAGGCAGCGGAAGCCTCTGGTCGAGGCCGTGAAGGCCTGCGGCGAGGATGATCCCGAGCAGGAGATAGGGGCTCGCCGCGGCATCGGCGGCGCGGAACTCGAAATGATACTGGCCGGCGATCTGGCTTTCGTCGGCGGTGAAGATCGGACAGATGCGCACGCCCGCCTCGCGGTCGCGCAGGCCCAGATTGTTGTAGGCCGCGCTCCAGCGATTGGGCGTCAGGCGCAAATAGGAGATCGAGGCGGCGGCGGTCACGGCGGTGATCGCCGGAAGCTTGGCGAGCATGCCGGCGACGAAGCTTCCGGCGCGCGCCGAGATCCCTTGCGCATGGGCGGGATCGTGATTGACCGGAGCACCGGTTGCGGCATCGACGAGGCTGAAATGCACATGGACGCCATTGCCGACCGCGTCGGGCCTGAGGATCGGCGTGAAGCTCACGCGGCTACCCATCCGGCAGGCGACGGCGCGGGCGATCTCGCGCACCGCCACGGCCTGATCGGCGGCGGTGACGCCGATCGTCGGGCCGACGGTCACTTCATATTGCATCGGCCCGTATTCGGGCATGAAGGTGTCGAGCGTCAGCCCCGCCGCCTTGAGTGCGCCGAGATAGGTTTCGGCGAACAGGTTTTGGCGGCGGAAGGCATCGAGCGCGTAGCTCGCATTGGGCCGCTCCTCGACCGCCTCATAGATGAACTCATGCTCGAAGGACGCCTTCACTCTGAGGCCGTGCCGCGTCTCGATCGCCGCGAGGACACGCTTGAGGAAGCCGCGGGGGCAGACGACCCAGGGTGTTCCATCCATGTGGCAGAGATCGCCCATGATGAAATGCTCGGCCGCCTGGTCGGGGCCGAAATCCACTCGCACGCGCGTTTCGGGCGCCGGCTTGATCACCAGGTCGCCGAACGGGCCCCACGGGCTGGGCGCGATCGGCCCGTGCGCCGAGATCATGATGTTGGTCGGCGTCCAACCGATGCCCTTGACGAGGCGGGCCTCAAGATCGGCGGCGGGAAATCCCTTGCCGCGGATCTGGCCGGCAATGTCGCTGGTGCACAGCATGACCACTTCTTCGCGCTTCATGTTCCGTCCCCTGGCTCCTTATTTCGGCGGCGCGAATGGCTGGCGCAGTTCTTCGAGCGTCTCGATCCGCTTCTTGCCCTGGTCGCCGATCCGGTCGGCCACGGCGCCGATCAGGGCTTCGCTGAGCATCATGCCCGGGCCCAGGACATCGAAGATCGAAGGGGCTGTCACCGGGAAGCCCAGCACATGATGGGCGACACGCGCCGCCGGCGATTGCCAGATGTCGGTCAGCAGCACGACCGTGGCGCCGCGCCTGGCGGCGGCGCGGGTGAATTCGATGACGTCCTGCTGATAACGCCTGACGTCGAAGGCGACGAGGATGCTGCCCTTGCCGATTTCGAGGAGATGCTGCGGCCAGCGCTGCGTCTGCCCGCCGACCGCATAGACATTGCCGCGGATGATCGACAGGAGATCGGTGAAATAGGCGCCGACATGGGAGGAATAGCGCCCGCCCACCACATGGATGTCGCGCTTCTGATCGGCCAGCAGCGTAGCGACGCGATCGAACTCGCTCGCCGGCACATGCTCGTGCATCGCCTGCAGGTTGGCGGCCATGCCATCGAGGAAGCGGCCGAGATGCGATTGCTTCGCCGAACTGTCGCCTTCCTGGCGCTTGCCGAAACGGATGAGCGGCGATTGCAGCGTTTCCTCGAGATGGGTGCGCAGCGCCGCCTGGAAATCGGCATAGACCGGGAAGCCGAGCCGCTTGACGAGGCGTAGCACCGTCGCCGTGCTCACCCCGCTGTCGGTGGCGAATTCGGCGACCGTCTTCAGGCCGGCGAGCGGGTAATTGGCCATCAGATGGCGAGCGACGCGGGCCTCGCGCCCGCTGAGCTGCGGCAGCTCATGGCGCAGCCGGTCAAGGACGCGCATTTCTTCCGGTTTCGTCATCGGCGGGCTCCGGCATGTATTAAATCAAACAAATAAAGCCATAGAAAGAAAATTGTACGGTTCTGTTGACGGCTGCCGCGATCAGAGTCATTCTTGTTGTCCAGGTTTCGCGGCGTTTCCTCATCGCCAAAGTCGAACGTGTTTGGCGGGAAGCGCCGAAGCAGGGAGGAAACGAATGAAGAGATTACTTGCCATTTGCGTCGCTTCTGCACTCATGATGGGCAGCGCCCTGGCCCAGGAAGTCCTCAAGATCGGCGCTCTTTACAACCTGACCGGCGGCATGTCCTCGCTCGACGGCCCCTCGCTCAAGGGCGCCCAGCTCGCCGTCAAGCAGATCAATGCCTCGGGCGGCCTCCTCGGCAAGAGCATCGAACTGATTGCCCCGGACGGCAAGACGGATCAGCAGGAGACCGCCAAGGCGGCCCAGCGCGTCCTGTCGGAAGGTGTCATCGCCGGCATCGGCCAGTCCGACACGACCTTCGTCATGGCGGGGGCCCCGCTTTTCCAGGAAAAGGGCATTCCCTTCGTGACCTCGGGCGCCACGCATCCCGAGCTGCCGCAATGGGTCGGCAACTTCATGTTCATGACGCCCTTTGGCGATGACGACCAATCCTTCGCCATCGCCGACTACACCGTCGACAAGCTCAAGGCCAAGCGGATCGCGGTGTGGACCGACAATTCGATGGATTTCACCAAGGCTTTGAGCAAGTTCTTCATCCAGCGCTTCAAGGAGCGGGGTGGCGAGGTCGTGGGCGAGGACGCCTTCATGATGGGCGACACCAACTTCTCGGCCCAGATCGCGCGGCTGGCGGCGCTCGATCCGAAGCCCGATGCGGTCTTCATCTCGGCGATCCCGTCGGAGGCCGGCCTCTCGGTCAAGCAGATCCGCGAGCAGGGCATCACCATGCCGATCGTCTCGGGTGACGGCTTCGACACCGAACTGGTGGCGAGCGTGCCGGGGCCGGAGCTTGCCAACGAGGTCTATTTCTCGACCCACACCTATCGCGGCGACGATCGTCCGGAAGTGACCAAGTTCATTGCCGACTACAAGGCCGAATATGGCATCGATCCCGAGAACGCCTTCGCGCCCCTGGGATATGACGCCATGATGCTGGTGGCGGACGCCATCAAGCGCGCCAATTCGGCGGAACCGGCCAAGATCCGCGACGCGCTCGCCGAGACGCGCGGCTTCAAGGCGGTAACGGGCGAGATCAGCTACACGCGTCCCTCGATGGTGCCGCCGAAGCCCGTGGCGATCGTCAGCGTCAAGGGCGGCAAATATGCCGTTGAGGAAATCTGGAAGCCCAAGGGGCCGTAACACCGTCGCGGGCGGATCCGGGGCAAGGAACCACCACCCGCATGGCCCCGGCCCGGTTTCCGGGCCGGGGCTTGCTTTTAGGACAGGTTGCGCCTAAAAGGCCGCCATCCCGATCCATATCAAGGAATGAACGAGCCCCATGGCGCGCGTCACTGTTGAAGATTGCATCGACAAGCTCCCCAACCGGTTTGAGCTGGTCCTCCTGTCCGCCCATCGCGCCCGCATGATTTCGCAAGGCGCACCTCTGTCGGTCGATCGCGACAACGACAAGAATCCGGTCGTCGCATTGCGCGAGATCGCCGATGAGACGGTGAACACCGACGATCTGCGCGAGGAATATATCCACGCCATGCAGAAGCATGTCGAAGTGGACGAGCCGGAGCAGAGCGAGGTTCCGCTCATCCAGCAGTCGGGCGACATGTCGGTCATCAACGACCAGCCGGATGCCGATCAGGCCGATATGGAGCGCATGACCGAAGAGGAATTGCTGCGCGGCCTCGAAGGGCTTCCGCCGGCCGAGAGTCCCGGCAGCCAGCGCAACGGCTACTGAGCGGGTCCGCTCCACGCCTTCAACGCATCGATCTTCTTCTGGCGCTGCTCCTCGGGCGGCGTCTTGAAGTCATGGCCGAAGGCCGCCGATTCCCATGAGCCATAGGTCGGGTTGGGAATGGCGATCCAGTCCTTGCCCCAATGCCGGGCATTGTCGTCGAACACCTTCTGGCGCTCATCGATCGAGCCTTTATAGGCATCGGTGAAGTCACCCAGATTGTCGCCGACGAGGAGCAGCAGCCGGTAGTCCTTGGCGATGAAAGCACGCCTTGTGCTCTTGGCCGAACCCCAGTCTTCCATTTCCTTGGCGGTGAGGAGGGTGTCGACATTGTCGCCCATCGGGAAGCCGAGTTCCTTCAGCCGCTCGGCCGTCGCCGGCTCCTCTTCCTTGGTCCGGTTGGTGACGTAGAACACCTTGGCGCCCTGGGAGGCCGCATATTGCGTGAACTCGACGGCGCCCGGAATGGCGAAGTCGATCTTGGCATTCACATAGGGCGTCCAGGTCTTGGGGCTGAAGGACGTTCCGCCTTTGACATTCCAGGCCTGGTATTGCGACGTGTTGAGCACGGTGTCGTCGACATCGAGCACGACCGCCGGCGGCTTGCCGGCGAAATCGCCGGTCTGCACAGAAGGATCGGCGGTCCGGCTCTTGTCGGCGAGCGCTTCATCGAAACGGATGCGCGCCAGCACGTAAGCCTGGGTCATCGTCGCCCTGGCTTCGACGGCGGTCTGGTCCCACAGCACGGCATTGAGGTTGTCGTTCGCGTCAGGGCCCTTAGCCTCTGGCGACGGCAGGTCGGCGGCCATGACCGCGATCGCAGTCAGGCTCGCCGCGGCAACGACAAGGAACGGCAATGAAGGTTTCATGACAGTTCTCCCCGGGATGAGTGCAATGAAAATTCTATCGGGCAGACCCGCCTTCCACAATCGGCGAAGGCCTCGCTTTAAGCATTTTTTCCGCTACTATTGAGCGAATTTTACGAGTGCGGAATGGTTAAAGCGGCGCCGATACGTCAATACGAACTGGTTGAGCGGGTCATGTCCTATGACAAGGGCGCCGACGAGGAATTGCTCAACC
>CAZICN010000088.1:0-14671 GCA_964537655.1 uncultured Aestuariivirga sp. | reverse complement strand
CGAGACTAGCGCCCAAATGGTTACGAGACCACTATGCCCTCACCATTTCCGTCATCCCGGCTTTCGCCGGGATGACGATTGATTGTGCTCAGATCGACTGGCCGGTCTTCTTCCAGTCGGCCATGAAGGATTCGATGCCCTTGTCGGTCAGCGGGTGCTTGACCAGGCCCTTCAGCACATTGGGGGGAACGGTCGCGACGTCGGCCCCGACAAGCGCCGCTTCCTTCACATGGTTGGGCGTGCGGATCGAGGCGGCGAGGATCTCGGTGGTGAAATCGTAATTGTCATAGATCTGGCGGATCTCGCGGATGAGCTCCATGCCGTCGATATTGATGTCGTCGAGGCGGCCAATGAAGGGCGAGATGAAGGTGGCGCCGGATTTGGCGGCGAGCAGCGCCTGGTTGGCGCTGAAGCAGAGCGTCACATTCACCATGGTCCCGGCCTGGCTCAGCGTGCGGCAGGCCTTCAGCCCATCGAGGGTCAGCGGCACCTTCACCGCGACATTCTTGGCGATCTTGGCGAGCTTGCGGCCCTCGGTGATCATGCCGTCGGCATCGAGAGCGGTCACCTCGGCGCTCACCGGGCCTTCGACCGCATGGCAGATCTCGGCGATCACTTCCTTGAAATCGCGCCCCGACTTGGCGATCAGCGAGGGATTGGTGGTCACCCCGTCGAGAAGACCGGTTGCGGCGAGGTCCTTGATTTCATTGATTTCGGCGGTGTCGACAAAGAATTTCATGACATGATCCTTCGAGTTTCGGCGGCAAACTAGTCCCCATGATCCGGCCTGACAAGGTCAAAGCGCATCGATCGGGCGCGGATCGCTGCCCGATTCTTCGGCAATCAGGCGGCAGATCCTGTCGAAGAAACCATCGAGGGCCGTGTCGGCGCGACGCAGCGTCGTCCCGTCCAGGGCATGAACCGGACGGATGAGGCGCAGGCTGTTGGTGAGGAACACCGCATCGGCGGCGGCAAGCTCGGTGAGCGTGATCTTGCGCTCCTCAGCCTGGGCGATGGCGAGGAGCTTCGCGCGGGCGATGCCGGAAAGCACGCCGTCGCTCAGGCGCGGCGTCGACAGGCGGTTGCCGCGCAGGATGAAGATGTTGGCGATCGTCGTCGAGGCGACATGGCCGCGCGTATTCAGGAACAGTGCGTCATCGGCGCCCGCGGCAGCGGCCTCGCGCGCGGCCAGGATGTTGTCGATATAGGACAATGTCTTGAGGCGCGACGCGGGCGAGGTCTCGTTGCGCCTGATCGCCGAGGTGACGAGCTTCACCGGCGTGAAGAAGGTTCCCGCCGTCCAGGGTGCGAATGTGACGAGAAGGCTCGGGCTTCGCCCGTCGGCGGCAAGGCCGCGCACGCCGGCCCCGCGGGTGAGCGTGACGCGCAATATGCCGTGGCGATGCTGCGCGGCGGTCAGGACTTCGGAGATGGCGGCCTCGGTGCGGGGCCGGTCGCAGGGCAGCGCCAGGGCCAGGGCGCCATGCGACAGCCGGTCGAGATGATCGGCGAGCCAGATGGGCTTGCCATTGAAGACGGCGATGGTTTCGAAAAGCCCGTCGCCCAGCAAGAGGCCGCGATCCGAGGGATCGACGGACAGGGCTTCGCTGAAGAGCTTGCCGTTGAACCAGGCCGCGGTGCTCACCGCGCCCTCTTCAGGAAGTTGCGCATGATGTCATAGCCGTGCTCGGTCAGCACCGATTCGGGATGGAACTGGACCCCGTAGGTCGGGTGCGTGTCGTGCTCGATCCCCATGATCTCGCCGTCCTCCGAGCGCGCCGTGACCTTCAGGGGAGCATCATCGCCGAGCTCGACGATCAGCGAGTGATAACGTCCGGCGTTGAAGCCGTCGGGTATGCCCGACAAAACGCCCTCGCCCTGATGGCGGATGGCGGAGGCCTCACCATGCATCGGGCGCCTGGCGCGCGTGACCTTGCCGCCAAAGGCCTCACCGATGCATTGATGGCCGAGGCAGATGCCGAGAATGGGAACCTTGCCCGAGAGTTTGCGCACCACGTCGAGCGAGACGCCGGCCTCGCGCGGCGTGCAGGGGCCGGGCGAGATCACGATGCCCGCGACGTCGCTGCCGATGGCGCCAGCCGAAAGCGCGTCATTGCGCTTCACCTCCGCCTCGGCACCCAGCTCGCGTAGATAGCGCGTCACATTATGGACGAAGCTGTCGTAATTATCGATGACGAGGATCATGCCGTTCCCCGCCTGTCGAAGCTGGCGGCGATGCGGTTCACCTTGGCGAGCGTCTCCTCATATTCATCCGCCGGCGCGGATTTGGCGGTGATGCCGCCGCCGCCCTGGAAACAGGCCTCGCCGTCGTGAAAGAGAACGGTGCGGATGGCGATATTGAGGTCCATGGTGCCCGAGAAGCCGAGGAAGCCGATCGAGCCGCAATAGATGTTGCGTGGCGCCTGCTCGATCGCGGCGATGATCTCCTGGGCGCGGATCTTGGGCGCCCCGGTGATCGAGCCGCCGGGAAAGCAGGCGGCTATGAGATCGCCGCGGGTGCGGCCCGGCGCCAGGCGTCCGGTCACCACCGAGGTCAGGTGATGCACCGAGGCATAGGTTTCGAGCCCGCATAGGACCGGCACCTGCACCGTGCCGGGTGCCGCGACGCGCGAGAGATCGTTGCGCAGCAGATCGACGATCATCACATTCTCGGCGCGGTCCTTGCGGCTGGCGAGAAGCTCGGCCTTGAGCTCGGCATCGATGCTGGTGTCGGGATCGCGCCGCCGTGTGCCCTTGATCGGGCGCGCCTCGGCGGTCTCGCCGTCGAAGCTGATGAGGCGTTCGGGCGAGCTCGAGGCGATTTTCACCGCGCCATAATCGAGATAGGCGCCAAAGGTCGCCGGGTTGCGGGCGCGCAGTCCCAGATAATAGGCAAGAGGATCGAATTCTTCCGGGATGGCGGCCGAGAAACGCTGCGAGATGTTGGCCTGGAAGATGTCGCCGGCGAGAATGTAGTCGATGGTGCGCTGGACCGCGGCTTCATACTGGGCGCGGGTGAAGTTCGACCGCCAGCCTTCGATGACGGTGTTGCCACGTGTCTCGGTGTTTGGCGCAAGGCAGAGCGCTTCGAATTCTGAGATGCGCTCCTCGGCGCGGGTGATGCGCTCCTGCGGATCTGTCTCCGGGAAGCCGGTGGAGATGATCCATGA
Source organism: uncultured Aestuariivirga sp. (assembly GCA_964537655.1). Classification (GTDB taxonomy): domain Bacteria; phylum Pseudomonadota; class Alphaproteobacteria; order Rhizobiales; family Aestuariivirgaceae; genus Taklimakanibacter. The sequence goes on along the minus strand of CAZICN010000088.1, from coordinate 11,501 downwards.
GCGCCGCGCATGATGATCGAAAGCGATGACGGTGTCATAGGCGTGCAAGGTGATGGGCGGAATATCGGGCGCCGGTGTGCGGGCCTTGACCTGCGGCTCGAGCAAGCGGGCGAATTCATAGGCGATGAAGCCGGCAAAGCCACCCTGGAAGGGCGGCAGGCCGGTGACGGGCCTGAGCGTCCAGCGCGCCAGCCGCCGGTCGAGGCGGGCGAGGGCGGCAGCGCCGCTTTCGCCTTCCGCAAGCGTAAAGGTCTCGAAGGGATCGGCGGCGAGATAGGAATAGCGGCCGAGCTCGCCTTGCTGCATCGCGCTGTCGAGGAAAGTCAGGTCGCGCAGACCGGCAAAGCGGCGCAGCAGGCCCGCCGGATCGCCATAAGCGATCTCGCGCCAGAGCGGCTCGTCGGTGACTTGCGGAACGTGTTTCATCGGCGGTTGATATAGGCGCTACGCCACCTTTCTGCCATGGGCTTGTCCCGTGGCGGCAGTTGGCGCAAGTCTGCGGCGATGCCCGCCGATTCCCGCGCCACCGCCGACATATTGCTGCCGCTCGCGCTGGCGGGGGCCTACACCTATGCGGTGCCGCAAGGCCTCGCTTTGAAGCCGGGCGATTATGTGGAAGTGCCGCTGGGGCCGCGCAGCTTCATCGGCTGCGTGTGGCGCCTGGGATCGGGCGACGGCGGCGGCAAGAATCTGCGGCCGATCGCGCGGAAATTCGATCTGCCGCCGCTCGCCGACACGCATCGCGCCTTCATCGACTGGGTGGCGAACTACTATATCGAGCCGCTCGGCAATGTCCTGCGGCTGTGCCTCAGGGCGCCCGGCGCCTTCGGCGATCCGAGGACGGAGATCGCCTATCGCATCGGCGCCGATCGTCCGCGGAAGCTGACGGCGCAGCGCGCCCGGGTGCTCGAGATCGCCCGCGAGGGCCTCGCGATGAAGGCCTCGGAACTGGCGGAGCTCGCTGGCGTCGGCACATCGGTGGTGAAGGCGCTCGCCGGGATCGGGGCGCTCGAAGCCGTCGCCCTGCCGCCGCACCGCGCCTTCGCCAGCCCCGATCTCGCCGCCGGAAAGCTCACCCTGTCGCGCGCCCAGGAAGACGCCGCGCAAGTGTTGCGCGCCACCGTGGCGCGGCGCGGCCACAGCACCCAGTTGCTCGACGGCGTCACCGGCTCGGGCAAGACCGAGGTCTATTTCGAGGCCATGGCGGCGGCACTCGCTTCCGGCCGCCAGGCGCTGCTGCTTCTGCCCGAGATCGCGCTCACCCAGCAATTCATCGACCGGGTCGAACGCCGCTTCTGCGTGCTGCCGGCGCAATGGCATTCCGGCATGCGGCCGCGCGAGCGCGAAAGAGTGTGGCGCGGCGTCGCGGAAGGAAACGCCCGCATCGTCGTCGGCGCGCGCTCGGCCCTGTTCCTGCCCTGGGCCAAGCTCGGCCTCATCGTCGTCGATGAAGAGCATGAGGGCGCCTACAAGCAGGAAGACGGCGTGCCCTATCACGCGCGCGACATGGCGATCGTCTATGGCACACTCGGCAAGTTTCCGGTGGTGCTGTCGTCGGCGACGCCGTCGCTCGAAAGCCTGGTCAACGCCGAGCGCGGACGCTACGGCCATGTGAGGCTCGATGCCCGCCACGGCACGGCGGAGCTGCCGCCGAGCCACATCATCGACATGCGCGCGGCCGCACCGCTTGCCGGGTCCTGGCTGTCGGAACCCTTGGCCAATGCGGTGGCCGAGACGCTGGCCAGCGGCGATCAGGCGCTGCTCTTCCTCAACCGGCGCGGCTATGCGCCCTTGACGCTGTGCCGCGCCTGCGGCCATCGCATCGATTGTCCCAATTGCGCCGCGTCGCTGGTCGAGCACCGCTTCCGCAAGCAGCTGATGTGCCATCATTGCGGACATGCCGAGGCGATCCCGCCCCAGTGCCCCAAATGCGGCACGCCCGGCAAGCTCGTGCCCTGCGGGCCAGGGGTCGAGCGGCTGGCGGAGGAAGCGGCGCAGCGTTTCCCGGAGGCCCGGCTCGCCATATTGTCGAGCGACCTGGCGCGCGGAACGCTGCTGAAGGATGCGCTGCGCGAAGTGTCGGAAGGTGTGCACAATCTCGTCATCGGCACACAGCTCGTCGCCAAGGGACATCACTTCCCGCATCTGACCCTGGTCGGCGTCGTCGATGCGGACTTGGCGCTCGATTCAGGCGATCCGCGCGCCGGCGAGCGGAGCTGGGCGCAAATGGCGCAAGTGGCGGGACGCGCCGGGCGCGGCGAGAAGCCCGGCCGCGCGCTGATCCAGACCTACAAGCCGGACCATCCGCTGATGCAGGCGCTGGCGCAAGGCGACCGCGACGGCTTCCTCGCCGAGGAGAAGCGCCTGCGCGAAGGGGCCGAGCTTCCGCCCTATGGCCAGCTCGCCGCCATCGTCATATCGGGCCGCGACGGGCACGAGACCGAGCGTTTTGCCCGCGCGCTGCAGCCCCTGGCGCCCTATGGCGAGGGCGTGCATCTCCTCGGCCCGGCGCCCGCACCCTTGCATCTGGTGCGCGGCCTCTATCGCTGGCGCTATCTGGTGCGCGCCCGGCGCGGCATCAATGTCCAGGCCTTCATCCGGGCATGGCTCGCGGAGGTGAAGCCGAAAGGCTCGCTCAGGCTCGCCATCGACGTCGACCCCTACAGTTTCCTGTAGGCGATGGGGCTTGCCAATTAACGCACCGTTTGGTTACTTGAGCGGAATGGCGGAACGGACGGACTCCCATGTATGACTATGTGATCGTCGGCGGCGGGTCGGCGGGCTGCGTGATGGCGGCGCGCTTGAGCGAAATGCCGGATGTGAAGGTGCTGCTGCTGGAAGCGGGCCCCTCCGACCGCAATCCCTTCATTCATATGCCCTGCGGCTTCTTCAAGATGACCGGCGGCCCCTTGACCTGGGGCTACAGGACCGCGCCCGCCCGCCATGCCGGCGGGCGCCAGATGGTCTATCCGCAGGCGCGCGTGCTGGGCGGCGGCAGCTCGATCAATGCCCAGGTCTATACGCGCGGTGCCCCGGAGGACTACGACCACTGGGCGGAGGAAGGCTGCGCCCAATGGTCATGGCGCGACCTCAAGCCCTATTTCGTGAAGGCGGAAGACAACGACCGCCTGCAGGACGACATGCATGGCCAGGGCGGCCCGCTCGGCGTCTCGACGCTGAAGGCGCCCAATGTCATGACCAGGGCCTTTGTCGAAGGCTGCCTCGAGATCGGCATGCCGCTCAACCCCGATTTCAATTCAGGCCGCCAGGAAGGCGCCAATGTCTATCAGATGACGATCCGCCGGGCGCGCCGCTGCAGCGCCGCGGTCGGTTACCTGAAGCCGGCGCTGCGGCGGCCCAATCTCACCGTCAGGACCAATGCCTTCATCACGCGCCTCGTCATCGACAAGGGCCGCGTCAAAGGTGCAGCGATCGTCGATAACGGGCGCGAGACGATCATCGCCGCCGAACGCGATGTAATCCTCGCCGCCGGCGCCATCGGATCGCCAAAGCTCCTGATGCTGTCAGGGATAGGCCCCGCCGCCCATCTGGAGCGCAAGGGCATCGCCGTCCGGCACGACCTGCCGGGCGTCGGCCAGAACCTGCAGGACCATATGGCGAGCGACATCGTGTGGCAGCTCAATGGCCCCCACTCCTACGACAAATACAAGAAGCTGCACTGGCAGGCCGTCGCCGGCCTGCAGTATCTCCTGGCGCGCTCGGGCCCCGTCGCGTCGAGCCTGGTCGAGGGCGGCGCCTTCTGGTGGAGCGACCGCGCCGAGAAGACGCCCGACCTGCAGTTCCATTTCCTGCCCGGGGCCGGCGTCGAGGAAGGGGTGGGCACGGTGCCGGGCGGCAATGGCGCGACACTCAACTCCTATCATTTGCGGCCGCGCTCGCGCGGCTTCGTCGAGCTGGCGAGCAGCGATCCGCGCGACCCGCCCGTGGTCGATCCCAACTCCTTCGCCGAGCCTTACGATCTCGAACGCGCCGCCGATGCGATCAGGATCAGCCGCGAGATCGGCCGCAGCCGCGCCTTCAGCAAATATGTGACGCGCGAGCATCTGCCCGGCGATGCGTGCCGGACCAAGGCCGATCACGAGAATTTCGCTCGCCAGGTGGCGCGCTCGGCCTATCACCCGGTCGGCACCTGCAAGATGGGCGTCGATGAGATGGCGGTGGTCGATCCCGCCACCTTGCGGGTGCATGGTGTCGAGGGCCTGCGCCTGTGCGACTCATCGATCATGCCGCGGCTCGTCTCGTCCAACACCAATGCGCCGACGATCGCTTTGGCGGAAAAAGCGTCCGACATGATCAAGGGGAATCGCGCAGGCGGATAGTTTTGTTCTCTCAAACCTGTTTCACCGGGATGACGGATTGGCGGATCACCCTTCCGCCGCCAGGCGCCGCCATTTCGCGGCATAGTCGGTAATCGTCGCCTGGGCGAGCGGCGTCACCGGATCGAGGCTGAGGGCGAGCTCGGGGATCTCGCCCGTCGCCGTCATCAGCGCCAGCACCATGGCGCCGGCGGTGGTGCCGTCGCGCAATTGCGAGGCGAGCACCTTCTGGCGCGGCCGCAAGGAGGCGAGCACTGCGAGGAACACCGGATTCGTGGCGAAGGGCCCGTCGACGATGATGTCGCCCTTCGATCTCACCGCGGCGAGCGAACGGTCGACCATCAGCGCGCAATAGAGGGCGGCGAGCGTCGAGCGCTCTTCCTCGTTGGAAGGTGCGGGGCCTGTCACATGTCCCTTGTTGCCGGTGCCGGGCATCGGCCCGCCTGAATCGGTGAAGGACGGCAGGGCAAAAGTCTCCTGCGCCACGAGCTCGCTTAGCGCCTTGAGGCTCGCCGCCTCGGCGGAGGCGTCGCGCGACAGGCTCTCGAATTCCCGCCCGCCCATGAAGCGGCAGCAGGCCACCGGCCTGCCGAAGATGTCGGTGTTGGTCACCGTGTCACGCTCGGGGGCGAGCTCGGTGATGTCGGTGTCGGTGTCGAAGCCGATGATCCAGGTGCCGGTCGACAGCAGGGTGAAATGCTTTCGTCCGCCGGCGAGATAACGCAGATAGTTGCCGCTCGAATCATGGATGCCGGCCAGCACCTGGGCGCGCCCGCGGAACGGGTCCTTGCGGAACGCGGCCTTCAGCGGGCCCGTCACCTCCCAGGCCTTGGCCCAGGGCGCGAAAAGCTTGTCCCAGCCGCGCAGCCGCGCCAGCGACGAGAAGCTGTTGTCGCGCACATCCATGAGCTGCGACTGGCAGGACATGCTGGCGATCTCGATCACCGGCCTGCCGCTCAGCAGATATCCGACATACTGGATCCACGGCAGGATGGTCGCGACCTTGGCGAACTCCTCGGGGAAGGCCTTCTCCTGCCAGAAGAGCTGCAGCCCGTGCGTCAGGGCCATGGGCAGCAGCGGGCCGAAGACTTCCGAGAAAGGCGGCTCGATGTCGCGATAGGCCGCGATGATCTCGGGCGGCGGCTCGGCCATGTAGTCCATCACCGGCAGAGCGAGCGAGCCGTCGGCGGCGAGACAGGCGATGGCCGCGCCATGCGCCGAGGGCACGACCACATCGATGGGCATGATGGAGTCGAGCTCGGGCAGATGCTGGGCGCAGAAAGAGACGAGAGGTGCCGGATCGAGATGCAGGAAGGGCGGACCCTTGCCATGACGGCTGGCCATCTTGCGTTCGGCCAGGACCTCGCCGGACGGGTCGAACAGAACGATCTTGCTGTTGGTCGCTCCCACATCGACCACGGCAATGCCGCGCAACGGTTCCCCGTTCATGATGTCCGGTGTTCCTCCCCCACATTGGACCGGATGAGAGGTGACCCGAAAAAAGCCCGAGCGTCAAATCAATCCGTCAGAGAGTCTTGTACATGATCGTCGTCGCGTCGAGCCGCTCGGTGAATGTGTCGCGGCAATAGCCGGGAATGATGCCGGTGGTCGCGTAGCCGAGCGATGCATAGAGCGGTTCGGCATTGTCGCCGGTGCGGGTATCGAGCGTGATGAGGCTGCGCCGCAACGCGATTGCATGGCGTTCGATCTCGGCCATCAGGCGCCGCGCGATGCCCTGGCGGCGGAAATCGGGATGGACGAGAAGCTTGCGGATCTCGGCGCGGTGCGGCTGGTTGGCGGGCGTGTCGCAGTCGAGCTGCACCGAGCCCGCGATCCTGCCCTCGGTCTTCGCCACCAGCAGCAGGCGGGCGCCATCGCGCACCGCCGGCAGGACCCGGGTGAGCCAGAAGGCTTCGCTCTCGGTCCGCGCATGCGGCATGATGAAGCCGATGCTGGCGCCGGCATGGACGCAGGCGTGCAACAGATCGCCGAGGCCATCGAGATCGGCGATGATATCGTCGGCGGAGAACAGCGACAGGCTCGGCGTTGCGGTCATGTGTCGTCACACCATGAAAATGAAATAACGGGCGGAGGCCTTCTTTGGCGTCGCGAAGATGCTCGGGCCGAAGAGCTGATAGCGCAGGCAATCGCCGGCCTTCAGCTCATGGATCTGGCCGCCGACGGTGATCTCGAGCTGGCCCTCGATGAGCAGCAGATGATGCTCGAGGCCGGGGCGCGGCGGCTCGCCATAGGCGATGCGCGCACCGGGACCGAGCTCGCCTTCGATCACTTCGCCGGCGAGCGTCTGGGCCGGCGGCGACACGGCGCGGCGCCGGAAGCCGACCGTGGCATCGGTCCACAGCGCCTGCTGGGCGCGGCGGACGAGCGGCGCGAAGCCGCCTTCGGCCATGTGCATCAGGCGCGACATGGTGAGGCCATAGGCCGCGCACAGCTTGCTCAGCATGCTGGCGGTCGGGCTGATCGCGGAATTCTCGAACCTCGACAAGGTCGCGCGGCTCACGCCGCTGCGTGCGGCGAGATCATCCAGCGACCAGCCGCGTTCGCCGCGCAGGTCCTTTAGGCGCTGCGCGATCCGCTGATCGATCGACGCCCCGTCAAGTTCCGTGAGTCCCATATCTGAGAATTTTTCTCATATACGGGATATTGTCAAGTGGCGTGACCGTGCATTTTCTGGACCTTTCGAAACCGAGGATGTAGGGTCCGCGCGTTTTCAGGGCAATCCCGCCAAAGTCGTCCGACTGTGGCGATGAGGATTTGCCCCAGTAACTGGTTGGCGCGGCGAAGTGGACCACTTCGCCGGGAAGCGCGCCAAGAGGGTGTCGAATGTCGAAGTCGAAATCTGCCGATCTGAAGAAGAAGATCATCTGGGTCTGCCGCCAGATGAACGAGATGGGCATCAATCAGGGCACATCGGGCAATGTCAGCGCCCGCACCGATGACGGCTTCATCATCACGGCCTCCGGCATTCCCTATGACATCATGGATGTCGAGCATATCGTCGAGATGGATCTCGACGGCGGCTATTACGGCAAGTACCTGCCGTCGACCGAATGGCGCATGCATATGGATATCTTCAAGGCGCGCCCCGAGGCTTCCGCCATCGTGCACACGCATTCGATCTATGCGACGGCGCTGTCGACGCTGCGCAAGGACATCCCGCCCTTCCATTACATGATCGGCGTCACCGGCGGGGCGACGCTGCGGGTGAGCGACTATGCCGAATTCGGCACCCAGGCCCTGTCCGACACCATGCTCGAGGCGCTCAAGGACCGCAGCGCCTGCCTTCTCGCCAATCACGGCCAGATCGCCTTCGGGCCCAGCCTCGACAAGGCGCTGTGGCTGGCGGGCGAGATCGAGACGCTGTGCCATCAATATTGGGCGGCGAGCCTCGCCGGCAAGCCGGTCATCCTTTCGGATGAGCAGATGAAGACGGTGCTGGCGCGCTTCAAGACCTACGGCAAGCAGACCGACGAGCTGAAATCGGGCGAGGCGCTGGCGGTGATCGCGCCGACGCGCCGCGATGCGCCCAAGGACGGCAAGAAGGACAAGGCCGGGAAAGGCAAGTCGAAGAAGGCCAAGTCGAAGAAGGCCAAGGACAAGGCAAAGTGATCGCCAATGTGTCGCCGCTGGCGCGGGATCTGCGCCGGCATGCCGAGACGAAGGGACCCGTCACCATCGGCCTCGCGGGCGCCGGGCAGATGGGAACCGATCTCGCGGTGCAGCTCGCCCGCATGCCGGGCCTCAGGCTCGGCGCGCTCTCCGAGATCAATGTCGAGCGGGCGCGCGCCGCCCTCGTGCTCGCCGGCCACGCGCCGGAGACTTTCGCCGAGGCGCGGACCGCGACTGACATCGACCGGCTGATCGAGGCGAAGAAGATCGCGATCACCCAGGATCTCGCGGCGCTGGTCAATGCCGGCCGCATCGATGTGGTGATCGACGCGACCGGAAGCCCCGAGACCGGCGCCGTCTTCGCGCTTTCGGCGATCACGGCCGGCAAGCCGATCGTCATGCTCAATGTCGAGGCCGACATCACCATCGGCCGCTATCTCCACGACGAAGCCCGCCGCGCCGGCGTCGTCTATACCGGGGCCGCGGGCGATGAGCCGGCGGCGGCACTCGAGCTCATCGGCTTCGCCCAGTCGCTCGGCCTCACCATCGTGTGCGCCGGCAAGGGCAAGAACAATCCGCTGAAATTCGACGCGGTGCCGCGCGACTACGAGGCGGAAGCGCGCGAGCGCAAGATGAATGCGCGCATGCTGGTCGAGTTCGTCGACGGCTCGAAGACCATGGTCGAGATGGTGGCGATCGCCAATGCCACCGGCCTCGTGCCCGACAGGCCCGGCATGCACGGGCCGGCCGCCGGCCGCGACGAGCTGGCGCAGGTGCTGATCCCGCGCAAGGCTGGCGGCGTGCTGAGCGAGGCGGGCCGTGTCGATTATTCGATCGGCAAGGGCGTGGCGCCCGGCGTCTTCTGCATCGTCGAGGCCGATCATCCGCGCGTCGCCGAGCGCATGGTCGACCTGAAAGTGGGCAAGGGCCCCTATTTCTCCCTGTTCCGTCCCTTCCACCTGACCAGCCTGGAAGTGCCGCTGTCGGCGGCCAATGCGGTGCTGCACAAGCGCGCCGACATGGTGCCGCTCGACCATCCGGTGGCCGAGGCGGTGGCGCTCGCCAAGCGCGATCTCCAGCCCGGCGAGACCCTGGGCAAGATCGGCGAAACCGAATATCGCGCCTGGGCCATGACCTGGGCCGAGGCGCGCCTCGCCAATGCGCTTCCGGTGGGGCTCGCCGAGAAGGCGAAGGTGGTGAAGCCGGTGAAGGCCGGGGCGCCGCTCACCTACGAGAACTGCGTGCCGGATGATCGTCTCACCATCACGCAGATCCGCCGCCGGCTCGATCAGTCGGATGCGCGGTTCCTCGCCGCGGCGGAGTAGGCTATCTCACCTCTGGCTGTCCGATGCCCGGGGTGAAGGTCGAAGTCATTCACCGCGCGCTCATGGTCGCAAGCCATGCCGTGAGCCTTGATCCTTCTCGGACCAAGCCGTCCTGATTGAAATGGTGGACGCAATAATGCGCCCATGAATTTTCGTGCGCCATCTCCACTGCACCGGCCACCGAGGTCGTGCCAAGTCCGATTTCGGCATAGGTAAACTCGAAACTGCCACGTCGGCGTGCCAGGGCAATGTGGAACGGCTCACCGGTGAACTCGTTGATGATCGGCCTGCCTCTGCTCTTCATGACGCCCGGTATGTCGACCTTTGCGGTCCTTTCTTCGAGATTCGCCGTGAGATCGATCGGCAAATGCAATGTGTCGCACAGCTCCGAGCAAGTGGATGCGAAGACGGAGAAAAGATTGCTCAACGGAGCACAGGCTTCGCCCGAGATGATTGTTTGAAGTGCGATCCGTTGCGCTTCATCGGCGCGCTTGTCGATGATGATCTGGCGCCGGCCGTTGCCGTCTTTGATTTCACCGGGCCATCTGTAGAGCGCCGCCCAATTCAGGCCGGCGAGCGGCGTGCCATTGAAATGGCCCGCAACGATGTTTCCGACGAAAGCCGACTGACAATGACCATGGGTAGTCGGCAGATTGAACTGGCAGCCGCAATTCACCGCGCAGTTGCAGTTGTCATAAGTTTCGCTCTTGAACAGCCACTGATCACTCATGTCACCGCGCCTCCCTGCCGGGATGCTCTCTGGTGAACATCCTTTCTCCGTCGGCCCCCTTGGACACCAGCGCGGCATCATCCGGGGTCGGGATTATACCCCGGCTTGGGGAGATAGCAAAAATCGGCGCCTGCAAGCGGGGCGTTCATGTTATCTAACTATTTGAATATACTGGCTATTCTTTTCGCCAAAAATCGGCGATTGACATCACGCGCCTCGCCGCGTCTACTTCCCATAACATTTGTTCCGGCGAAATTACAAAAGTTCAAAACTGCCGGACGAGCATGGGAGGCTCCTCGCCAATGTTCTCGAGAGTGCAGCCGCGCGACTGTTCCGGCGGAGTCCGCGCATGAGCGAGGCGGTGCTCGGGGGCGACCGCCGCCAGGGCTGGTCCTTGCCCGGATGGCGCTGGCTTTCCTCCGAACATCCCTTGCCCTGGCTGCTGCCGGCCTCGGCGCTGATGATCATCTTCGGCATCTATCCCTTGCTCTACGCGCTGTGGCTGTCGCTGCATAAACGCAACCCGGTGACCCGGCTCAATGTCTTCGATCCCGACTACAACTGGGTCAAGGCGTTCGGCGACGCGCGCGTGTGGGACGCGATCGCGACCACCTTCCTCTATACCGGCATCGCGCTCGTCATCCAGTTGGTGCTCGGCCTCCTGATCGCGCTGCTGCTCGACAGCGACCGCAAGGGCTATGGCGTGCTGCGGGCGCTCATGACCCTGCCGCTGGTGGTGCCGCCCGCCGTCACCGGCATGATGTTCCTTTTGATGCTCGACGGCTCCTTCGGCGTGCTCTCGCGCTCGCTCTATGCGGTCGGCCTGTTGTCGCCGCAATATCCCATTCTCGCCAACAGCTCGACGGCGCTGGCCGGCGTGCTGCTCGCCGATATCTGGCAATGGACGCCCTTCATGGTGCTGATCATGCTGGCGGGGCTGCGTTCGCTGCCCAAGGAGCCCTTCGAGGCCGCCGCGATCGACGGCGCCTCCTCGATCCAGGCCTTCTTCAAACTGACGCTGCCGATGATGTCGAAGGTGATCGCCATCGCCGTCCTCATCCGCGGCATCGATCTCTTCCGCATCTTCGACTACGTGAAGGTGATGACGGATTCGGGCCCCGGCACCGCGACCGAGACGCTCACCTCCTATTCGGGCCGCATCTACTTCAACGGCGACTTCCCCTATGCCTCGACGCTGTCGCTCATCACCCTCATCCTGGTGATCGTCGCCTCGACCCTGTTCATGAAGATTTTCCGAGTGAAGCTCTGATGGAACAGTCTTTCGCCAAGCGCACCCTGCGCGACATCGCCGCCGTCCTCACCGTCGCGGTCTTCATGTTCCCGCTCGCCTGGTGGGCGCTGACCTCGATCAAGCCGATGTATGCGATCTTCAACAAGGACGAGGTCGTCGTCTTCAATTTCGTGCCCACCCTCATCAACTATGCCGTCGTTCTGCTCGGCTGGTCGCGGGCCGAGATC
>CAZICN010000087.1:0-14786 GCA_964537655.1 uncultured Aestuariivirga sp. | reverse complement strand
CCTTCGCCCCGTGCGCAGTTCGGAATAGAGATAGGGCACGATGATCGAGGCGATCATGATCAGCATGATGGTGGCGGAGGCGGCACCGATGCCCATCGAATTGCGGGTAAAGGTGTAGGAATACATGAAGGTGGCGGGCAGCTCGGTCGCTTGGCCGGGTCCGCCGCCGGTCAAGGCGATGACGAGGTCATAGGCCTTGATGGCGAGATGGGCGAGGACGACGAAAGCCGACAGGAAGACCGGGCGCATCAGGGGGATGATGATGCGGCGATAGATGGTGACGTTCGAGGCGCCGTCGATCTGCGCCGCCTTGATGATCTCATTGTCGACGCCGCGCAGGCCGGCCAGGAACATCGCCATCACGAAGCCGGAAGACTGCCAGACCGCGGCGATCACCAGCGTGTAGATCGCCATGTTGCGGTCCTTGATCCAGTTGAAGGCGAAACTCTCCCAGCCCCATTGCTGGATCGTGTGCTCGAGGCCGATGCCGGGATCGAGAAACCATTTCCAGGCGGTGCCGGTGACGATGAAGGACAACGCCATCGGGTAGAGATAGATCGGGCGCAACACGCCCTCGGCGCGGATCTTCTGGTCGAGCAGGATGGCGAGACCAAGCCCCAGCACCGAGCAGACGATGATATAGAGCGAGCCGAAGATGGCGAGGTTCGAGAGGGCCCGCCACCAATGCGGCAACGCCCACAGCTTGGAATAATTCTCAAGGCCGACCCAGCCGAAGGACGGCAGCATCTTGGAGTCGGTGAAGGACAGATAGCCGGTGAACAGGATAAAGCCGTAGACGAACAGGAGGATGGCCGCGAAGCTCGGCGCCAGAACGATGCGCGGCAGGAGCTCCTGGAGATAATTTCTCGCTGACGGCGCCGTGGCGGTTTGAGTCATAACCTCACTCGTTTCATCTTCCGTCATCCGGCTTTCACGGGGACAACGGTAGGGCGATGACAATGGAAAGCTTGCCCGGTTTTCGGACGTGGTTCCAGAGAAGAAAGAAAAGGCCCCGGTGTGCTGGCCGGGGCCTTCTCATCGAGCGTTCGATTTACTTGGCCGCGGCGATGGCGGCGGCCAGTTCCTTCACGGCGGCGTCGGAGTCGAGCTCGCCATTGAAGTGCCGGGTCACGACGTCATAGAGCGCGTTCTTGACGGCGGCGGGAGCGGCATGGCCATGCGCCATGGAGCCCATCAGGCTGCCGGAAGCCGCGGCCTCCGCCAGGTCCTTCATGCCCTTCTTGCCGCAATCGTCGAAGGCGGTGTCGGGCACGTCGGTGCGCGCCGGCACCGAACCCTTGACCACGTTGAAGGACGACTGGAAGGCAGGGCTCTCGATGGCCGAGGCCATTTCGAGCTGCGCCTTCTGCTTGTCCTCGCCGACCTTGAACATCATGAACATGTCGGAGTTGAAGGTGACCGCGCCTTGCGTGCCGGGGAAGCGGATGCAGACGAAGTCGGCGCCCGGCTTCTGGCCGGCCTTCAGGAACTCACCCTTGGCCCAGTCGCCCATGAACTGCAGGCCGGCCTTGCCCTCGATGACCATGGCGGAAGCCAGGTTCCAGTCGCGGCCGGAGAAGTTGTCGTCGACATAGGAACGCAATTTCGTCATGCGGTCGAAGGCTTCCTTCATCTTGGCCGAGCCCAGGGTCTCGGGATCGAGGTCGATCATCGCCTTCTTGTAGAAGTCGTTGCCGAGCGAGAGCACGACGGCGTCGAAGATCGTCGCGTCCTGCCAGGGCTGGCCGCCATGCGCGACCGGCGTCAGGCCGGCGGCCATGAACTTGTCGAGCAAAGCGACGAGGTCGGCCCAGCTTTCCGGCGCCGTGCCCCCCGCGGCATCGAGCGCCTTCTTGTTGATCCACACCCAGTTGGTCGAATGCACGTTCACCGGGGCGGCGATCCACTTGCCGTCATATTTGGCGAAGCCCTGCAGCGCCGCCGGGATCACCTTGTCCCAGCCTTCCTTGTCGGCGACAGCGCCCAGATCACCCACCACGCCCTGCTTGGCCCAGTCGGTGATGTCGAAGCCCAGCGCCTGCACGGCGGTCGGCGGGTTGCCGGCCGTGACGCGGGCGCGCAAGGCGGTCATCGCCTGTTCGCCGCCGCCGCCGGCGACCGGCATGTCGGCCCAGGTGACACCCTTGGCCTCGAGATCCTTCTTCAGCACGTCGAGCGCCGCCGCTTCGCCGCCCGACGTCCACCAGTGGAGCACTTCCACCTGTTCGGCCGCCTGCGCAGCGAAGGCAAAGCCCGTGGCAAACACGCTGGTCAACAGCAATCTACGCAACATGAAATCCTCCCTTGGGTTGCGATCCACATTTCCGGCCCCGCAGCGGCGCCGGCAAATCATTCAAAGCAGGCAATTGAAATTGATTGCGCTTTCATCAGGGATCGTCTCCCTCGAACTTCGCGCGAAGCGGTAGTGCTGGCAAATGAATAGTCTCCTCCCGTTGGTCCCCTTATTGTTCTTGTGTGCGGAACCGTGCCGCGACCTGTAACGTTACAGATTTTTCTTGTCAACAGGAGGTTGAAGGGTATCTCATGTATTATAATTGACGTTCTTGGACTGTTGACATGTGTGTCAGGGGACTCGATATGGTCATCCTGCGCAATTTCTGAAACGTTACAGAAACGATGGACCGCCCAGGCAAACGCCCGCAGGCCGCCCGCAAACGCCAGGGGCAGCCGACGCTGAAGACGATCGCCGGCCTCACCGGCCTCGGCGTCACGACCGTGTCGCGCGCGCTGAAGGACGGGCCTGAGCTTTCGGTCGAGACGAAGGCGCGGGTGCGCGCGCTTGCCGATCAGATCGGCTACCGGCCGCATCGCGCCGGCGTGCGCCTCAAGACCGGGCGCACCTTCGTCATCTCCTTCGTGCTCAACCAGGCCGACGACATGAGCGACTACGCCAAGCGGCTGATCATGGGAATCAGCCAGGCGCTGCGCGGCACGCAATATCACCTGCAGGTGCTGCCGCAGAATATCGACCAGGATCCGATCGATCCGGTGCGCTACATCGTCGACACCGCGGCGGCCGACGGCCTCATCCTCACCCATTCGGAGCCGCAGGATCTCAGGGTGAAGATGCTGCTCGAGCGCGACTTCCCGTTCATCACCTTCGGGCGCACCGAGCTGGCGACGCCCCATCCCTATATCGACACCGACAATTTCGATTTCGCCTATCGCGCCGCAAGGGCGCTCATCGGGCGCGGGCGCAAGCGCATCGTCATCGTGCTGCCGCCGGCGCAATTCACCTATAGCGGACACCAGCTCGGCGGCTATCGCCGCGCGCTGTTCGAGGCGGGGCTCGAGCCCCGCATCGCCGAGGGCGTCGATCTCTACTCGCCGGCTTTCACCTTGCGGACCTATGCCAACGCGCTCGCGACCGGGGGCGGCGCGCCGGACGGCATCATCTGCGGCTCTGAAATGCAGGCGCTCGGCATGATCCTGGGATTCCAGGAGGCGGGCTTCGTCATCGGCAGGGATGTCGACATCGTCAACAAGAAGACGTCGAGCATCCTCGATCTGGTGCAATTGCCGACGCTGCAGTTCTACGAGGACTTGATCCGCGCCGGGCATGACTGCGCGAAATTCCTGCTGAAGCGCATCGATGGCGAGGAGCGCTGGAGCGAATTGCAGCGCCTCGATCTCACGAGTTTCAGCGAAGACGTCACTCATTCCTGAACCTCGGCTTGCGCTTGGCGCGGAAGGCGGCGACGCCTTCCTTCAAGTCCTCGGTCGATGCGGCAAGCGCGCCGGCGATCGCTTCCAGCGGCCGTTCGGTCTCCTCGCCTTCGGCCGAATTGATCAGCGCCTTGGCGAGTTCGATGGCGACAGGCCCTCGCTCCAGCACGCGGGCGGCATGATCCCCGGCCTCGCGCATGCCCTCGCCGGTCGGAACGACGGCATCGACGAGCCCGAGAGCCAATGCTTCCGAGGCCGCGAAGACTTCGCCGAACAGCGCCATGCGGCGCGTGAGGCCCGGACCGAAGCGGCGCACCACGCGCTGCGTGCCCGACCAGCCGGGAATGATGCCAAGCCCGGTCTCGGGCGCGCCGATCCTGACATGGGCCTCGGCAATGCGCAGGTCGGCGACGGCGGCGAGCTCGAGGCCGCCGCCCAGCGCATGCCCGTTGAGCACCGCGATGACAGGCTGGCGCAAGCGGGCGAGCGCGTCGAAGGCGCGATGGCCATGGCGAACCCAGGCGCGGCCGAAATCGAGCGCCGAATTGGCGGCCCAGGCCTCGATGTCGCCGCCGGCGCAGAAGGATTTGCCGCCCTCGCCGGTGAGGAGGACGACGCGTATGGCGCGCTCCGCCTCGATCAGGAGCGCGGCCCGTTCGAGCGCCGTCACCATGCTCATGTCGAGGGCGTTGAGCTTCTCGGGGCGCGCGATGGTGAGGGTCGCCACCGCGTCGCTGTGGTCGAGGCGTATGCGCTTGTCGCCGGTATCAAGCATGAGCGAGCTCCAGGCCCATGGGCTCAGGCCTGAACAAGGCGGCGTCCATGACCTTGAGGGCGGGCGAGACCTTGAGCGGCGTGTCGGCCTGGCCCAGGACATCGCGCTCGAGATTGACGCCGGGCGCGATCTCGGTGACGACAAGCCCGTCGCTGGCGAGCTTCAGCACGCAGCGCTCGGTGACATAGGTAATGTCCTGGCCCTGCGCCACGGCCCGGCGGCCGGAGAAAGAGACCTGCTCCACCTCCGGCACGATCTTCTTCACCTTGCCTTCCCTGTCGATCCTGAGCCTGCCGTCGGCGATCTCCATCCTGGCGCCGGCATTGTAGAAGCCGGAGAACACGATCTTCCGGGCGCGCGCGGTGATGTCGACGAAGCCGCCGGCGCCCGCCGTGACATGCGGCCTGACGCCCAGCTTCGACACATTGACCGAGCCCGAACGGTCGATCTGCAGGAAGGACAGCAGCGAGCAGTCGAAGCCCGCCGCCTGGAAATAGGTGAATTGCTGCGGCGAGGGCATCACCGCTTCGGCATTGGCGGCGCAGCCGAACTGGAATTCGAGCAAGGGCACGCCGCCGATCGGTCCCTGCTCGATCACCCAGGTCGCCTCGCCATGGCGGCCTTCCTCGAGCAGGATGCGCGGCACGTTGGCGGAGACGCCGAAGCCCAGATTGACGGCCCAGCCGCGTTTCAGCTCCTGCGCGACGCGCCGGGCGATGACCTTGCCAAGGCCCCACTCCATGGCGGCGAAGCTCGCCATCGGGCGGTCCACCTCGCCCGATATGGCGGGATCGTAGACCGTCTGCGTCGTCTGCCACTGCTCCGGCGCCTCGACGATGTAGTCGACGAGGATGCCCGGCACCCGCACCGAATGCGAATTGAGCGAGCCCGCGCGCACGATGCGCTTCACCTGGGCGATGACGATGCCGCCATTGTTGTGGGCGGCCATGGCGAGATCGGTGATGCCGAGAAAGGCGCCTTCCTGCTCGCAGGAGAGATTGCCGCGCTCATCCGCCGTCGTCGCCCGGATGATCGCGACATGGGGCACGATGGCGGGGAAATAAAGCCACTCCTCGCCCTCGAAAGTCGTCTTCTTCACCACCGGCGCCTTCGCCGCCTCGTTCATGGCGCAGCCCTCGCGATCGGGATCGACGAAAGTGTCGAGGCCGACCTTGGTGAGCACGCCCGGGCGCTTGGCGGCGGCCTCGCGATGCATGTCGAACAGGATGCCGGAGGGGATGTTGTAGGCCTCGACCTCGTTGCGCCCGATCATCTGCCAGATGAGCGGCGGCTCGGAGGAGGACGGGCCGGACGGGTAGGAGCCGGCGATGATGCGCTTGATGAGCCCCGGCCTCGCCAGATGATCGACGCCCTTGACGCCATACATGTCGCCGGCGGCGATCGGGTGCAGCATGGTGACCGCCTTCGGGCTGCCCTCGCTCTCGAAACGCTCGCCGATCGCCTTCAGCATGTGGTCGGGACAGCCGAGCCCCGAGCTCGAATTGACGGTGATGACGGCGCCATCCGCTATGCGGCGGGCAGCCTCGGCGGCGGTGACGATGCGGGCCATGCGGGGACTTGATCTTTCGCGGAATTTCCGACAAGTAACCATTTAGTTATTTCATTCCGGGCCGGCGGTCAATCGCCCCCGGCGACAGATGGACCCGCCAATGGCCGATCCCCGTCCCGTGGCCCTCATCACCGGCGCAAGGCGCGGCATCGGCAAGGCCATCGCTCTTGGCCTGGCGCAAGCGGGTTTCGACGTGGCGATCAATGATCTCGACGCCTCGCCCGAGCTCGATGCGGCGGTCGCCGAGGCGCGTGCCCTGGGCGTCAAGGCTGCGGCCATCCCGGGGGATGTGTCGGCGAACGGCAATCATGGCCGCATCCTCGATGCGGCCGAAAGCGCGCTTGGTCCCCTGACCAGCCTCATCAACAATGCCGGCGTCTCGGTGATGACGCGCGGCGACCTGCTCGATGTGGGCGAAGCGAGCTATGACCGCTGCCAGTCGGTCAATAGCCGAGGCGTCTTCTTCCTCACCCAGGCTTTCGCCCGGCGGCTCATCGCGCGCCAGCGTCCCGCCAGCCTGCATCATTCGATCGTGACGATCACCTCGGCCAATGCCATCGGCGTCTCGATCAACCGCGGCGAATATTGCGTGTCGAAGGCCGCCGCCTCGATGGTCTCCAGGCTTTTCGCGGCGCGGCTCTCCAATGACGGCATCGGCGTCTATGAGATCCAGCCGGGCTTCATCGAGACCGACATGACGGCGCCGTCGAAAGCCCGTTATGACAAGCTCCTCGAGGACGGGCTCACCACCATCAAGCGCTTCGGCACGCCGGAGGAAGTCGCCCGTATCGCCGTCACGCTGGCGACCGGCGGGTTGCCCTATACGTCGGGCCAGGCCATCGCCGCCGATGCCGGCCTGCTGATGGTGAGGTACTGATCCATGGTTTCGATAAAGCTCCCGACATCGGCCGGAAAACTCGAAAGCTACGAGCTCAGCGGCACGCCACTCCGGGTGGGCAAGGGGACCAGGAGATTCAACCGCGTCGCCTTCGCCGCCGCCCATATCGTCGTCGATCCGCTGAAGGGCGGCGATCCCTCCGCCTCGCCGATCCTCGATTGGGACAGGACGCTCGCCTTCCGCCACCATCTGCTCGATCTCGGCTTCGGCATCGCCGAGGCCATGGACACCGCGCAGCGCGGCATGGGCCTCGACTGGCCGGGCGCGCATGAGCTCATCCGCCAGTCGCTCGGCTCCACCAGAGGCCGCAAGGACGCGATGATCTTCTCGGGCTGCGGCACCGAGCAGCTCGCGCCCGAGGAAGCGCGCACGCTCGACGACGTCGTCGCCGCCTATCTCACCCAGCTCCACGCGATCCAGAAGCTCGGCGGGCGCATCATCCTGATGGCGAGCCGCGCCTTGGCGCGGATCGCGACATCGCCGCGCGATTATGAAACCGTCTATGCCCGAGTGCTGGCGGAAGCCGATCACCCGGTCATCCTGCACTGGCTCGGCGACATGTTCGACCCGGCGCTCGAGGGCTATTGGGGCTCGGATGATTTCGCGCAGGCGCTCGAGACCGCGCTCGCCGTGATCGCGGCCAATGAGAACAAGGTCGACGGCATCAAGATCTCGCTGCTCGATGACCGGAAGGAGATCGTCATGCGCCGCCGCCTGCCCCGGGCGGTCAAGATGTATACGGGCGACGACTTCAACTACCCCGAGCTGATCGCGGGCGATGCCCAGGGTTTCTCGCATGCGCTGCTCGGCATATTCGATCCGATCGCGCCCGCCGCGTCGCTGGCGCTCGAGAAGCTCGCGGCCGGCGATCGCGCCACTTTCGAGAAGATTCTGGCACCGACCGTGCCGCTGTCGCGCCTGATCTTCCGGGCGCCGACGCAATATTACAAGACCGGCGTCGTCTTCCTCGCCTGGCTCAA
Source organism: uncultured Aestuariivirga sp. (assembly GCA_964537655.1). Taxonomy (GTDB): domain Bacteria; phylum Pseudomonadota; class Alphaproteobacteria; order Rhizobiales; family Aestuariivirgaceae; genus Taklimakanibacter. The sequence continues at coordinate 6,876 of CAZICN010000087.1, read as the reverse complement.
CGGTTTCCAGGATCACTTCATCATGGCGGGCGGCACCCAGTCGATGCGGCCGCTCGCCTATTTCGCCGACATCCTGCGGCTGGCCGACCAGGCCGGCCTCCTCGGCGATCCCGACCGCGCCCTGCATCGGATGCGGCAGCTCCTGGCGCTTCACGGCATCGAGAATGCGTGACCTCGACGGCCATCCCGAGCGCGCCGCCATCAACACGGCGACGCTCGGCTTCACCACGCCGATCGCAGACGTGATCGACGCCGTCGCCCGGCACGGCTTCGGCGGCATCGCTCCCTGGCGGCGCGAAATCGAGGGCCATGATGTCGCGGCCATCGCGCGCCGTATCAGGGATGCGCAATTGAAGGTCACCGGCTATTGCCGCAGCACAGCCATTCCCGCCGCGACATCCCATGACTTCCGCGCCAATATCGCCGCCAACAAGCGGGCGATCGAGGATGCGGCGGTCCTCGGTGCCGAAAGCTTCGTCATGGTGGTGGGCGGGCTCGCCGCCGGATCGAAGGACATCGGCGCGGCGCGCCGGCAGGTGGCGGAAGCGACCGCCGAGCTCCTGGCCCATGGACGGCGGCATGGCGTGAAGATCGCGCTCGAGCCCTTGCATCCCGTCTATGCGGCCGACCGATCCTGTCTCTCCACCATCGATGAGGCGCTCGACCTGTGCGACGATCTCAAATCCTCGGCGGAGGGAATGCTGGGCGTCTGCCTCGATGTCTATCACATCTGGTGGGACCCCTATCTGGCGCGCGCCATCCAGCGCGCCGCGGGCCGCATTCTCGGCCTCCATGTCTGCGACTGGCTGCTCGAAACCCGGGACGTGCTCAATGACCGCGGCATGATGGGCGACGGCATCATCGATGTCCGCGCGATCCGCGCCATGGTCGAAGCGGCGGGTTATTCGGGCCTTGTCGAGGTCGAGATCTTCTCCGCCGCCGACTGGTGGAAGCGGCCGATCGAGGAGACGCTCGGGATCTGCCGCGCGCGGCTCGCATCCTGTTGACCCGATTTCACCGCCTGGAAGAAGGCGCTATGATCGCGGTGAAGATACGCGAGGACAGGAACGAATGGACATCAAGAGAAGTGGATCGCAGCCCTCCGGCAAGGGTCCGGCGGATTATTTCACCGGCGCGGTCAGGGTCGACCCGCTGGTCCAGGCGGCCGCCCCCGCGCGGGTGCGCGGCGCCCATGTGACCTTCGAGCCGGGGGCCCGCACCGCCTGGCATACGCATCCCCTCGGCCAGACGCTCATCGTCACGTCGGGGCGCGGCTGGGCGCAGGTCTGGGGTGGTGCGGTCGAGGAAATAGCGCCGGGCGATGTGGTGTGGTTCCCGCCGGGGGAGAAGCACTGGCATGGCGCCACGCCGACGACGGCGATGACCCATATCGCCATTCAGGAAGCGCTCGACGACAAGACCGTCGACTGGATGGAAAAGGTCAGCGACGCGCAGTATCGCCGGTAGGACGCGCTCTCCTTCTGGGTCCCGCTTGTGTGGTGGTTCAGAGAAGGAATCGTCTCTTCAAGACGTTCAGCAGCAATTCTCCCTCCGCCGCGCAAAGCGCGGGGAGGGAGATTTCGCACCTATGGCGCGACCTCAGTTCATCACACTCTAATCCCATTTCGGCGCCCAGCCCGTCGGCGAGATCAGGCGGCGGTTCTGCTGCGATGCGGAGGTGAGCGTCGCCATGTCGGCTGGCGACAACTCGAAATCGAAGATCCGCAAATTGCTGCGGGCATTGTCCTTCTTCGTCGTCATCGGCAGCGCCACGACGCCTTGCTGGACGATCCAGCGCAGGGCGATCTCGGACGGCGGACGGCCGAGGCGCCTGGCCATGTCGACCACGACCGGGTCCTTCAGCACGGCGCCGCGGCCGAGCGGGCTGTAGGCCGAGAGCACGATGCCGAGCTTTTCCGCTTCGGCGCGCACGCGCGACTGATCGAGCAAAGGGTGGAACTCGACCTGGTTGTTGATGAGGGCGTGCGAGGCGCGCTTGGCCGCCCGCTTCATCAGCGGGATGGTGAAATTGCTGACGCCGATGGCGCGGGCGAGGCCCGAGGCATGGGCGACGCACAACGAATCGATGGCCGAGTCGAAATCCTCCTCGTCGGGCGGCCAGTGGATGAGCAGCAGGTCGACATGATCGACACCCAGCTTCTCGAGACTGTCCTGCACCGAATGGACGAAATGGCGGCGACCGAGATTGTCGCGCGCCACCTTGGTGACCAGGAAGATTTCCGCGCGGTTGATGCCGGATTTGGCGATGGCCTGGCCGACGTCCTTTTCATTGTCGTAGAGCTGCGCCGTGTCGATATGGCGAAGCCCGAGATCGAGCGCCATGGCGACGCCGTCGCGGCACTCCGCCCCGGTCAGCGGATAGGTGCCGTATCCCAGAAGAGGTATGCCACTGGCCGCCTTCATGGCGTTCTTCCCGATTCCCGCGCCCCACTGGTCGCCAGCTTAGTCAACCGATTCCCGTTGAGCCAGAGCATTCTGCGCAAAGCCGGCGCGCAGCGTCGCATAGAGGCGGATGAAATCCGCGCGCTTGTCGCGATAGGCCGCCACGAGATGCGGATCAGGGGCAACTTCGACGCCCTTGACCGGCCTCAGGCACACGCTCTCGGACGGCTCTCCCGTCAGCGCCAGGCGGGCGAGGCGGGCCGCGCCAAGCGCCGGACCAAAGGCGCCGCCGCCATGCACCATCAAGGGGCGGTCGAGCACCGTCGCCAGGATGCGCATCCAGAACAGGCTCCTGGCGCCGCCGCCGGTGACCGCCAGATGCGTGGCGAAGGTCTCGGCCTTGGCAAGCGCATCCTGGCCGTCGGCCAGCGCGAAGGCCACCGCCTCGAGCGCCGACTGGACGATCCCGGCCCGCGTCACGCCGGGCGTCAGGCCATAGATCACGGCCTTCGCGTCAGGGTCGTTATGCGGGGTGCGCTCGCCCGCCAGATAGGGCAGCGACGTGAGCGGCGAGGGCCCGGCAAAGGCCGCCTCGGCTTCGGCGAGCAATGTCTCGATCGGCGCGCCCAACACCTGCGCCAGCCAGCCGAGGAGGCCCGCGCCATTGAGAATGGCGGCGGTCTGGAACCAGCGGTCCGGCAGGGCATGGGCGAAGGCATGCACAAAGGTCTCGGGATGCGGTCGGTGGCGGTCGGCGGCGACGAAATACTGGGCCGAGGTTCCGAGCGAGATGAAGCCGTCGCCATCGGCAATGGCGCCGAGGCCGATCGCCGCCGCCGCCACATCGCCGGTGCCGATGGCGACCGCGACGTCGCGCGGCAATCCAAGGGCCGCCGCGACATCCGCTCGGAGCGTGCCGGCGAGGTCGGCGCCTTCGGCGAGCGCCGGCAACTGATCGATGCGGATACCGGTCGCCGCGATGATTTCCCGCGACCACTGGCGGCGCGCCACGTCGAGCCAAAGCGTGCCCGAGGCATCTGTCATGTCGGTCGCGTGGACGCCCGTCATGCACAGGCGGATATAGTCCTTGGGCAGCAGGATGCGGGCAATGCGGCGAAAGTTATCCGGCTCATGGCGCTCGAGCCACAGGAGCTTTGGCGCGGTGAAGCCCACCATCGCGGGCACTCCGGCGATCTCGCCGAGGCGCGGCACCATGTCATTGAGCCTGCGCGTCTCGGCCGCCGCCCGCCCGTCATTCCACAGGATGGCCGGCCGGATCAGCCCGCCTTGCGCATCGAGGAGGACCGCGCCATGCATCTGGCCGGAAAGACCCAGGGCCTTGACCTCGCGCCAGGCCTTGGGCGCTTCCTCGCACAATTGCGCCAGCACCCGCTCGACCGCGCGCCACCATTCGAGTGGATCCTGCTCCGACCACAAAGCGTGCGGGTTCTGCGTGCCGAGCGGCTGCGCCGCGCCGGCGAGCAGCGTCTCGTCTTCATCGACCAGGATGGCCTTGACCGCCGACGTGCCGATATCGATGCCGATGAAGTTGCCCAAGGTGTCCGCGCCTCCGCGCGTCAGCATCGCATGAGTCACGCATCGGCACGAAACGGCAAATGCGCATCGCCGGGTTTATGTGTTGATTCGCATTCGATCGGCGTCCATCCTGAGGGCCGTGCGGCCGTCGCCGCGCGAGGGGAAGACATGCAGCCGGATACTGTTCTCTGTTGCGGCGAGGCGCTCACCGATTTCATACCGCGTCTCACCCAGCAAGGAGCCCCGGCCTTCGAGCCGAAGGTCGGCGGCTCGGTGTTCAACACGGCCGTGGCGCTGGGGCGGCTCCGCGTCGCATCGGCATTCCTCGGCGGCCTGTCCAGCGATTTCTTTGGCGACGAATTGCGCAAGGCGCTTGTTGCCAGCCATGTCGACATCTCGCTGGCGCCGGTCTCGGAACGCTACACCATCGCCGCCTTCGTCAGACTCGAGGGCGGCCAGGCGCGCTACTCCTTTATCGATGAAGGGTCGGCCTGCCGGATGCTGTCGCCAGCCGACCTGCCGGCCTTGCCGGATGAGATCTCTGCCCTGCATCTCGGCTCATTCCCGCTGGCGCTCGAACCCTGCGGCTCGGCCTTCGAGGAACTGTGCCGGCGCGAATGTCGCAGGCGTGTCATCCATTTCGATCCCAATATCCGCGCCAATCTGATCAAGGACCGCGTCAGCCACCGGCAAAGGGTCGAACGCGTCGTCGCCATGGCGGACATCGTCAAGATGAGCGACGAGGATCTGGCCTGGATGGCGCCCGGAAGCAGCGCCGACGCCTTTGCCGCCGACTGGCTGAGGCGCGGCGCGAAGCTTGTCGTCGTCACCCGCGGCAAGGATGGCGCCTTGGCTTTCACGAAGAATTTCAGATGCGAAGTTCCCGGCGCCCATGTCAAGGTCGCCGACACGATCGGCGCCGGCGACACCTTCACCGCCGGACTCCTCGCCGCGCTGCACGGCGCCCGCCGCCTGAGCAAGCCTGCCATTGCGGCACTTGACCGGGAGAGCGTGGTCGCGGCATTGAAGTTCGCCGTGAAGGCGGCCGCGGTCACCGTGTCGCGGCCGGGCGCCGATCCGCCCTGGTCGCATGAGCTGGCACACGAACTCGAAGGATGAAAGATAGAGCATGACCGTTTCCAAACGCGCTCTCGGCGCCCTGGCGCAGCACCGCGCGAAGCAAGGCGTGCGCGACATGCGCCAGGCCTTCGCCGACGACCCCTTGCGCTTCAAGCGCTTTTCGCTGGCGCTCGACGACATGCTGCTCGACTGGTCGAAATGCGCGGTGACGGCCGAGACGATGAAGCTGCTGCATGGTCTCGCCGAAGCGAGCGACGTCGCCGGCAAACGCGACCGGATGTTCGCGGGCGAACTCATCAACACCACCGAGCGGCGCGCCGTGCTGCATGTGGCGCTGCGCAACCGCGGCAACCGACCGATTCCGGTCGATGGCCGCGATGTCATGCCGGAGGTCAACCGCGTGCTCTCGGCGATGCGCGACTTCGCGACCGGCGTCAGGTCGGGCGCCGTCGCCACGGCGAGCGGCAAGCGTATCTCGGATGTGGTGAATATCGGCATCGGCGGCTCCGATCTGGGCCCGGCGATGTCGGTGCTGGCGCTGTCGCCCTATCAGGATGGGCCGCGCCTGCACTTCGTCTCCAATGTCGACGGCGCGCATCTGGCCGACACGCTCAAGAGCCTCGATCCGGCGAAGACGCTGTTCCTCATCGCATCCAAGACCTTCACCACCATCGAGACGATGACCAATGCGCATTCGGCGCGCGAATGGATCGTCAAGCATCTGGGCGAGACAGCGGTGCCGAAGCATTTCGCCGCCATCTCGACGGCGCTCGACAAGGTTCGGGCCTTCGGCATCGGCGAAGAGCGCACTTTCGGCTTCTGGGACTGGGTGGGCGGGCGCTACTCGATATGGTCGGCCATCGGCCTGCCTCTGATGATCGCCATCGGGCCTGAGAATTTCGGCCATTTCCTCACCGGCGCGCATGACATGGACGAGCATTTCCGCACCGCGCCGCTCGACCAGAACCTGCCGGTGACGCTCGGCCTCATCGGCGTCTGGCACCGCAATATCTGCGCCTACGCGACCCGCGCCGTCATTCCTTATGACCAGCGCCTGGCGCGCCTGCCGGCCTATCTGCAGCAGCTCGACATGGAATCGAACGGCAAGGGCGTCGAGCTCGACGGCAGCCCGGCGGAGACCGACACCGGTCCCGTGGTGTGGGGCGAGCCCGGCACCAACGGCCAGCACGCCTTCTTCCAGCTCATCCACCAGGGCACCAGCGTGATCCCGGTCGAATTTCTGATCGCGGCGCAATCACACGAGCCGGCGCTCGCCCCGCATCACGATCTTTTGATGGCCAACTGCCTCGCCCAGTCGGAAGCCCTGATGCGCGGGCGAACCCTCGCCGAGGCGTCGGCGCAGCTCCTCGCCCAGGGCAAGAGCGAGGCGGAGGCTGAAAGGCTGGCGCCGCATCGCGTCTTCACCGGCAACCGCCCGTCGGTCACCCTCGCCTACCGGAAGCTCGATCCCCGCACCCTCGGCCGGATCATCGCGCTCTACGAGCATCGCGTCTTCGTCGAGGCGGCAATCTGGAACATCAACGCCTATGACCAGTGGGGGGTCGAGCTGGGCAAGGAACTGGCGACCGGCCTCCTGCCGGTCGTCGAGGGCAAGGAGGAGGCGGGCCTGCGCGATGTCTCGACCCAGGGTCTCGTCGCCCATCTGCGGAATTTGCGGTAGGCATCGCCGTCAGGAGTTCCTGCATGGCGTCTGCGTAATCGTTTTCGCAGCCGGATTATCGTCTGGGCTTCTCAGCCGATGGAACGCAGCGCGTCGCGCTCGGCATAAAATTTCTGGCGGACCGTGACATCGCCATTTCGCGGGCATTCCTGCCGCGGACTTTGCTTCGCTAGCGC
>CAZICN010000086.1:700-14794 GCA_964537655.1 uncultured Aestuariivirga sp. | reverse complement strand
CCGCGCCGTCGACCACAGCCGCTCGCGGTTCAAGTGCCGGCCGACCAGGGCGAAATAGATGATCGCCAGCACGAACCACACGCCGACCCAGATGACGCCCTTGAAGAACAAGGGGTCCCAGAGCTGATAGTAAAGCGTGACGAGGCCGATGATGATGGTCACCACAGCGCCCGGAATGCCGAGCGGGCTGCGATAGGGCCGTTCGATATGCGGCTGGTTCTTCCTGAGCAGGATGAAGGACACAGCCTGCAGGATGTAGGAGAACATGGCGCCGAACACCGCCATGTTGAGCAGCACCGCGCCGATGGCCGAGCCGGCATTCTCACCCAGCGAATACCAGATCACCAGCATGATGGCGAGACCGACCAGCGCGCCGACGATCATCGCCACGTGCGGCGTCTTGTAGGTGTTGTGCGTGACCGAGAGTCCCGACGGGAAGTAGCCGGCACGCGACAGCGAATAAACCTGCCGGCCCATGGCGAACACGATCGTATGGAAGCTCGCAACGAGGCCGACCAGCGCGATCAGGCCCAGCGCCTTGGCGCCGACACCGCCGAAGATCGCCCGGAAACCGTCGAGCAATGGCTCGCCGGACGTGCCGAGTTTGTGCGCGCCGACCCCGATGACCGCGGGATTGAGAAGCACGATCATGAAAGCCGAGATGACAAGCGTCAGCATGCCGAGCAGAATGCCTTTCGGCATGTCGCGCTTGGGATCGACGGACTCTTCCGCCGCCAGCGGCAATTGCTCGATGGCGAGGAACAGCCACACCGCGAACGGCAAGGTTGCCAGCACGCCCGAGAAGCCGAAGGGGAAGAAAGGACCATTGCCCTCGGCGAGCTCGTTCGAGGTCTTCGCCATGGCCTGGAGGTCAGGCGCCAGCGTGCCATATTGGGCCGCGGTGAGCGTGACCTCCTTGGCATCCGCGGCAGCGCCGGTCACCAGGGCTGCAATATCCGCCGGCAATGTCGCCACCGCCGCCTTCAAGGCATCGATAGGGACAGTGGCACTCTGGATGTCGCTGGCGATATTGAGGGCCCAGCGGTTGAAATCCATGTTGGGAATGGCCGTGACCCAGAAGAAGATGAGCACCGCCAGCGACAGCAGGGTGACAATGAGCGTGACCCGGAAAGACAGCGCCACGCCGAAGATGTTGAGGGCGAGGAAGACGATATAGGTGACGATCCACCAGACCGGCTGCATCGCCGCACTGGTTTCGAAAATGCCGGTCAGGTAGGAGCCGATGAAGAAGGCGATGACCGCGGGCGTCACCACATATTCGACATTCTCGCACAGGCCAGTGATGAAGCCGCCCCACGGCCCCATGGCGGTGCGGCCGAAGGAATAGGCGGCGCCCGTATGTGGCAGCGCCGGCGACATTTCGGCGATACTGAAGACGAGGCCGATATACATGACGGCGATGATTATGCCCGCCACCAGCATGCCGCCCCAGCCGCCGGTCGCGAAACCGAAGTTCCAGCCGGAGAAATGGCCGGAGATGACGGCGCCCACACCCAGCGCCCACAGCGACCATATCCCGGCATAGCGCTCGAGATGTCGCTTCTCGAAATAACTGGCATCAGCTTTCTTGTAGCTGACGCCACCGCTGTCGGATTGAGACATGAAGTTCCCTCCTGTTATTGTTCATCCACGTTTCTCTTGGGGGATGCCGCGCGAGTTTGCGGCGCCGACGCCACTCCCGATGTTCAAGGTAAAGCTGACGCTTCCCCACTCTCCCCATATGACGGGCGGCGCCTCAGGCGAGGCGCCGCTTTCTTGTAAGACTCAGGCGCCGGCTTTTTCGCCGACCGCCGCTTCCGCGGCGGCGATCGCCGCCTTGCGCCGGGCGATCTCGTCGCCTACCGGCGGACCGGCGAAGCGCTTGCCTTGCAGGACGAAGAGCAGTGCCGCCATCACGACCGCGACGACGACCGCTGCCCACAGGCCGAAATTGCTCTCAGGGTCCCGCCAGAAGTAATAGACGGCGGCGACCGTCAGAGCAGCGAAGATGGCGCCGATCGCGATCTTGCTCTCCATGGCGAACCAGAAGGCGGCAAGCGCCAGGATCATGAGGACGATCAGATAGCCGACCTTCTCTTGCGGCGGCTGCACGCCGACGAAGATCAGGAGCGCGCAGCCGATGATGGCGAGCGCCGCGATCGGGATCGAAGCGCCTTTGAGGTTGAACGGGCCCTTGTTGGTCCATTCGCCCGCCAGTTCTCCCTTCAGGGCCGCGCCGATCGGCATGAGATAGGAGAGATAGAGGAACACGGCGCATGCTGTCGAGAGCACGAGGAACGCGCCGCCATAGAGTGTCGCAACGATGGACAGTATACCGCCGACCCAGATCGCGGCACCGGGCGTGCGATAGACGGGGCTGACCTTCTTCAGCATGTCCGACATCGGAACGCCGCCGTCGCGCGCGAAGGCATAGAGCATTCGCGAGCAGGAGGTGAGGCCGGCAAGCGCGCACAGGAAGTTCGACACCACGATGCCGATGATGATCAGCGCCTTGAGCCAGAACCACATGGGCGATGTCTGCATGAGCCAGTTGAACGAGGCCCAGCCCTGCTTCGCCGCAGCCGTCACGCCGTCGGTGACGGTGCCGGTTGCCGCATCCGTCTGGTCGGGAAGGGCGAGCACCATCGCGGACACCATGAAATAGCCGAACAGGAACGACCACCAGACCGAGCGGACCATCCCTTTCGGCACTTCGCGCTGCGCGTTGCGGGTCTCCTCCGATGTATGCGCCGAGGCATCGAAGCCGGTGATCGTGTAGACCGCGTGCAGGAGCCCGAGAGCCACCACATAGAGAAAAACCTGCGCCTGCGGCCAGACTCCGCCGCCGGCATCGCCGGTGAAGTTGGTGAAAGTGAACAGGCGGCCGAAATCGAGTGACGGTGCGAAAGCGAGTAGCGCCAGCGTCAGCGCAATCGCGGTCGCCAGGATGATATAGCCGCTCCAATCCGTGAGGATGGTGGTGATCCTGAGGAAATAGTGGTTGAGCGTCGCTTGCGCGATCGTGACCACGGTGATGAAGATGGTCTGGATCCACCAGCCTTGCGAGAACTCACCCGCCGGCACCCAGGATGAGACGTCCATGCCCAATACCTGCGCCAGCAGCAGATCGCGGGTGAGGTTGAACAGGCCGAAATTCACCGACGAGACCACGAACAGGAGGCCGAGCAGGTTGAACCAGGCGGCGGCCCAGCCGAAGCCCCGGCCGCCGAGGATTGACGACCAGTGATAGATGCCGCCCGCCGTCGGATAGGACGAAGCGACCTGCCCCATGGCGAAGGCCACCAGAAGGGCGAAGAGCGAGCCCAGCGGCCAGATCCAGCCGATGGAACCGCCGCCACCGGCGGAGAGCGCCGCCGGAAACGCCGTGATGCCGCCGGCGACGATGCAGATGATGGCAAAGGAGATCGCGAAATTCTGGAACGGCCCCATGCGACGGGTCAGCTCCTGCGCATAGCCCATGCCATGCAGTACCTTCATGTCTTCTCGATGATCTGAATCCGTATAGTCCTTGGGCGTCATTGTTTCTCTCCCGAGAATTTTTACGCGTTGCTATGAACCCGACTGCACCCTCGCTACTGGTGGAAATATGCGGGCAACGGCCTGTTCCAGAATCGTTGCAAGCCGTGATGCCCATTGGGCCTGCCCCGCCTCATGGCTGATGAGATCGTTCCGGATCTCCAGCATGACATGTTGAAGGCCGCGTGATCCGCCATGCAGATTGAGCGTGTGGCACACGCCGTCCTGCGGCCCATAAGGTTCGTTGCGCCTGACGACGATATCCTTCATCCGCCCGCATAGTCCGAGCACCAGGTCGGCGAGGCGGAGGTCGCGATCGTGCAATACCCCGAGATCGAGATGGCGGCGCATGCCCTTGTAGGTCGGGGTGAAGCTGTGCATCGTCACGATGAGGGAAGCGATCCCCTGCGCCGCCCGGCGGTCGAGGAATTCCGACACCGCGTCATGGAACGGTCGATAGATGCTTCGGATCCGGGAGAGCCGCGCATCGGGTGACAGGTTCTCGTTGCCCGCGATGCGCGTCGTTTCGCTCACGAGCGGCATGGCATCGGGTGATTCGGGCGGGCGGTTGCAGTCATAGGCGAGGCGCGAATAGCGCTGCAGCAGCAAGGGAGCATCGAGCGCCTTCGCCAGCTGCCGCGACACGGCCTCAGCCCCGATGTCCCAGGCGATATGGCGGCTGCGCTCCTCTTCCGAAAGCCCGAGCGATCCCAGCGACTTGGGGATCACCTTGCCGGCATGCTCGCACAGCAGGACGACGGGCGAGCGCCCGTTCGCATTGACGACGATAACCGGCTCGCCCTCGTCGGGGCGAAGCAGCCCGCTCATGGAGAAAGATCTCCCTGTCCCACCTGGAACGATCATTTCAGATTGGCCTTGCGCTGTCAAATTCGTTACAAGGCCTGTGCATGACGCCGAGGACCTCGCCGAAGACCGAAACCATCGCCGAACGCATCCGGCTGTCCGCGACCCGTCTGACGCCTTCCGAACACAAGCTCGCCAATGCGCTGCTCGCCAACTATCCGGTCGCCGGGCTGTCGAGCATCACCGAATTCGCCAAGACCGCCAGGGTGTCGACGCCGACGGCATTGCGTCTGGCGAAGAAGCTGGGTTTCGCCGGCTTTCCGTCGTTTCAGGCCGCCTTGCGCGGCGAGGTTTCGGCGCAGTTACAGGATCCGATCGCCAGGCATCAGCGCTGGTCGCATGAGGCCCCCGACACGCATGTTCTCAACCGTTTCGCCGAGGCGGTCATGGAGAATTTGCGCGGCTCGCTCAAGCTTGTCGATCACCGGAGCTTCGACCGTATCGCCGATCTGATCGCCGACCATCATCAGGCCATCCATATCGTCGGCGGGCGCATCACCATGCCGCTCGCCGAATATTTCCACACCCATCTGCACATGATACGGCCCGGCGTGACGCTGATGCCGGCATTGCCCGCCGCATGGCCGCAATATCTCATCAACATGAAGCGCGGCGATATCCTCATCGCCTTCGATGTCCGCCGCTACGACCAGCGCCTTGCCGAGGCCGCGAACCTCGCGCATCAGCGCAAGGTGAAGATCGTCCTGTTCACCGATCAATGGATGTCGCCCATCGCGAGCATTGCCACTCATGCCTTCCCCTTGCGCATCGATGCGCCGTCAGGCTGGGATTCCAATGTCGCCACGCTTTTCATGATCGAGGCGCTGATCGCCGACATCGTCGACCGCCGCTGGCCTGAGACCGAGAGCCGCATCCGCGAGCTCGAAGGCCTGACCAGCGCGCTTCCCGGCAAGGGCTCCGGCGCGCCAGGACGCTTACGCCGCAATTCATGACGTATTGCGCGGGGCTGTGCCGCGTGCCATCCACTATCAAAACCAGAATAAAGGGCATTCAGCGCGCATCCCGGCGAAGTTGAAGCACTTCGCCAGCAAGGATTCGCGCAAAAATAGTATCTTGGAGCAAATCCTGATCGCCAAAGTCTTCAACTTTGGCGGGATTTGCTCAAAGGGAGGGACCATGGAGTCGTTTGACTTCATCATCATCGGATCGGGTTCGGCCGGATCGGCCATGGCGCACCGCCTGTCGGAGGACGGGCGCCACAGCGTGCTGGTGCTCGAATATGGCGGCACCGACATCGGCCCGCTCATCCAGATGCCCTCTGCCCTGTCCTATCCGATGAACATGTCCACCTATGACTGGGGCTTCGTCGCCGAGCCCGAGCCCGCACTGGGCGGACGCCGCCTGGTGACGCCGCGCGGCAAAGTGATCGGCGGCTCCTCTTCGATCAACGGCATGGTCTATGTCAGGGGCCATGCAAGGGATTTCGACGGCTGGGAGGAAATGGGCGCCAAGGGCTGGGGCTTCCGCCACGTGCTGCCTTATTACAAGCGGCTCGAATCCTCGCATGGCGGCGAGGAGGGCTGGCGCGGGACCGACGGCCCGCTTCACATCACGCGCGGCCGGCGCAGCAACCCGCTCTATCAGGCTTTCGTCGAGGCCGGACGCCAGGCGGGCTATCCCGTCACCGAGGATTACAATGGCCGCCGGCAGGAAGGCTTCGGCGCCATGGAGCAGACCATCTGGCAGGGCCGGCGCTGGTCCGCCGCCAATGCCTATTTGCGTCCGGCCCTCAAGCGGGCGAATGTGAAGCTCATCACCCGCGCTTTCGTGCGCCGCATCCTCCTCGATGGCAGGCGCGCCACGGGCGTCGAATATGAGCGCGGCGGCGACGTGCTGAAGGCCGGAGCCCGCCGCGAAGTGATTCTTGCCGCAAGCGCCATCAATTCACCGAAGCTCCTGCAGATCTCCGGCATTGGCGATGCGGCACATCTCAAATCGCTCGGCATCGCGCCGGTCCACGATCTGCCGGGCGTCGGCGAGAACCTCCAGGACCATCTCGAGGTCTATTTCCAGATGGAGAGCCTGAAGCCCGTATCTCTCCTGCCCAGCCTCAATCTCTTCGCCAAGGGCCTCATCGGCCTCGAATGGCTGCTGTTCAAGACGGGTCTCGGCGCCACCAATCATTTCGAGACCTGCGGCTTCATCCGCTCGGGCGCCGGTATCGAATATCCCGATATCGAGTATCATTTCCTCCCCATCGCCATCCGCTATGACGGCAAGGCCGCGGCCAAGGGTCATTCCTTCCAGGTTCATGTCGGGCCGATGCGCTCCAAGTCGCGCGGCTTCGTCAAGGCGAAATCGGGCGATCCCCGGGAAGCGCCCGTCATCAGGTTCAACTACATGTCGCATGCGGACGACTGGACGGAATTCCGCGCCGCCATGCGCCTGACGCGCGAGATCTTCGAGCAGGAAGCGCTGAGACCCTATAAGGGCCGCGAGATCCAGCCGGGCGAGCATCTCAGGAGCGATGCCGAGCTCGACGGCTTCATCCGCGACCACTGCGAGAGCGCCTTCCATCCCTGCGGCACCTGCCGCATGGGGGCGGCATCCGACAGGATGGCGGTGGTCGACCCGCAGTGCCGCGTCATCGGCATCGAGGCCTTGCGCGTCGCCGATTCATCGATCATGCCGCGCATCACCAACGGCAATCTCAACGCGCCTTCGATCATGATCGGCGAAAAGGCTTCCGATCACATTCTCGGCCGCGATCCGCTGCCGCCCTCCAATCAGGAGCCGTGGATCAATCCCGACTGGGAGACGAGCCAGAGGTGACAACCATGGGCATGTGCGGAAGTTGGAACCTGGCCCTCGCTGCGGGCTTTGTCCTCATCTTGGCAACGAACGCGCCGGCCGAAGCGGCAAAACGCAAGGTTTGCGACGACGTCCGGCCCGAACTGGACGCCCGCTCTGGTCGCTTCCATGAAGCGGGAAGATATTACGAAATTCCCTTCGTGCTGCGCTGCAGGAACGGCGCCCGCGTGAATGGAGCGGAAGTTGACGGCAGAAAGCTCAATCGACAGCTCGCACAACAAGCCCGGGAATTCTGCCGCCGCACCGGAGGAGGTCTCAACAAGTTCCAGCCCGGCAGCAGAACAAAATTCGTTTTCCTGGACTCGGCGAGGCGCGTCGTCTCGTCATTCTGGCTGAACAACAGCACCTGCAGGTCGAGCTGACAGGATCAGAGTCCCGCTTGCTCGCGCGCCTCGTCGAGATAGATATCGCGCAGTTTGCGTACCACCGGACCCGGCTGGCCGCCGCCGACGCGCTTGCCGTCGATCTCGACGATCGGCAGGACGAAGTTGGACGCGCTGGTGAGAAAGGCCTCGTCCGCCGCATAGGCCTCGTCCGGCGTGAACAGCCGCTCCTCGATGGTGACGCCATGCTCCTTCGCCATGCGGAACAGCATGCGGCGCGTGCAGCCGGCGAGGATGCTGTTCGACAGCGGCCGGGTGATGACCTTGCCGTCCTTCACGATATAGGCGTTGGACGAGGTGCCTTCGGTGATCTTGCCGTCCTCGATCATCCAGCCTTCGAAGGCGCCCTGCTCATAGGCCCGCTGCTTGCCGAGCACGGGGGCGAGCAGCATCACCGATTTGATGTCGCGCCTGGCCCAGCGGATGTCGGGAATGGTGACGACCTTGACGCCCGTCACCGCATGCGGGTTCTCGAGCAGCTTCTGCACCTGGGTGAAGGCGATGAGCGTCGATTTCGCGTCCTTGGGGAACTTGAAGTCGCGGTCGGCGGCGCCGCGCGTCACTTGCATGTAGATGATGCCCTCGTCGAGCTTGTTGCGCTTGACCAGCTCTTCATGCATCTGCCGCAGTTCCGCCTTGCTGCACGGCCAGGCCATCTCGATTTCGTTCAGCGAGCGCTCGAGCCGCTCCATATGCGGGTCGTAGTCGACGAGCCTGCCATTGATCACCGCCGTCACTTCATAGACGCCGTCGGCGAACAGGAAGCCACGATCGAAGATCGAGACCTTTCCCTCATTTTCCGGCACATAGCTTCCATTCACATAGACGACGCGGCTCATCAGCTTTCCCTTTATGGCATGGACGCAGTCTCAAACCAGATTCTGGCGAGAAAATCCATGGGGTTCCACGCCGGGACTGTGCCGCCCGCCGCGACCTATTGCGCCAGGGCCGCCTCGAACTCCTGCAGGAGCTTGCGGAAGTAGTCGTCATATTGCGTGTTGCCGGCCGTCTTATAGAGGTCCCAGGCCGCTTCGACCGACTTCCTGCCCGCCGCGATCATCGCCTTGTCACCGCTGCGCTTGCCGAGCGTCAGCCGTGCCATTCCCAGATTTCCCTGGGCCAGGGCCCAATCCTGTGGCGCATTCTCGCGCGTCCACACCGTCAGGGCGGCCTCATAGGCGGCGATCGATTTCAGCAGCGGCTCCTCGCCTTTCTCGCGTTCGCCAAGCGTGCGCAACACCGCCCCCAGATTGCTCTGGATCAGCGCCCAGTCCGCCGGCGCCGTCTCCTTCCTTGTCACGCCAAGGACAGCCTCATAGGCCGCGATCGACCTGATCAGCGACTCGCTGCCGGTTTCGCCTTCTCCGAGAGTATGAAGCGCCGCGCCCCGGTTGTTCTGCGTCTGAAACCAGACGAAGGGCTCGCTTTCGGGCGTCATGACGCCGAGCGCTGCTTCATAGGCCTGAACCGCTCTCGTGATGGCCTCTCTGTCCCCGACGCGCTCGCCGATGGCCCGCAGCGCATGGCCCAGTCCGCTCTGGGCCAGCGCCCAGCTGGCGGGCTCGCGCTCACGCGTCCTCACCGAGAGTGCCGCTTCGAAAGCTGCGACCGACCTGGTCAGTTTGCTGGTGTCCGTCTCTCGTTCGCCCAGATCGAGGAGAGCCGCCGCGAGGAAGTACTGGCTGTTCGCCCATTGCTGCGGCGCTTTCTCCCGCGTCCTCACGCTGAGAGCGGCTTCAAGGGCGGTGACCGCCTTGACCAGGGCTTCCGCCACATTCTCGCGCTTGCCGAGCAACCAGAGCGAGGTGCCGAGATTGTGTTGGGCCAGGGCCCAGACGTCGGGCTCGCTCTCACGCTTCACCACCTTGGCCATCGTCTCGAAGCTACGGACCGCCGCCTCCAGGGCGCTTGAATCATTGCCCTCTTCGCCCACGGTGCGCAGCGTATTGCCCATATTGTTCACGGCTCTTATCCAGCCCTTGCGGTCATTGCCGCGCGCCGCCAGGTCCACGGCTTCCTTATAGACACCGACCGCCTGTTTCAGGGCGCCGATATCGCGGTTTCTGTAACCCTGTTGGGAAAGTGCGTCGGCCTCGCCAAGCCGGTACCGGTAGGCGAGCTTGTCGTCTTTTCCCGCGACCAGTTCGTAGGCCTTTCGATAGCGCTCCGCGGCTGTCCGATAATCCAACTCCTTGATGGCCGCCTCGGCCGCTGCCTGAAGCTCGATATGGCCCTCCGCCCTGACCGGAGAAGCCGGCAAGACCAGAAGGCCGAGGATCATGAACAGCCCGAATAGAGTTCGGCGACTCTCCGCCGTCTGCTGGACCGGCATCTGCATCTGACTCTCCCGACGGGATCTGACATCCCTATCGCCCTGAGACGGAGACCCGACCACAATTCCGGCGGCGATGCAAATTCGCCGGGGGGTTGTGCCCGCCCCCCGGGCCCGGCTAGGAAGTTGCCGGGTTCAACAGCCATCAAGGATATCATGCCCTCCCGGATCACGGACGCCTCGGTTGAGGCGATGCTGACGCGTGAAAAGGCCCATTTTCTCCAGCGTAACCCGAAATCCAGGACCCTTGCGGAAGAGTCTTCCCGATATTGGCTGCGCGGCGTGCCGATGCATTGGATGGTGGATTGGGGCACGCCTTTTCCCTTGTTCATTCAAAGGGCTCAAGGCGTCGACCTGACCGATGCCGACGGCAATTCCTATATCGATTTCTGCCTCGGCGACACCGGCGCCATGTTCGGCCACAGCCCCAAGGCGCTCGCTTGCACCTTGCGCGAGGCGAGCGAGGACGGCTTGACCACCATGTTGCCCTCGCCCGATGCCGCGATCGTCGGCCGGCTCCTGGCGGAGCGCTTCGGCCTCTCCGCCTGGCAGGTGACCGCGACCGCCTCGGACGCCAACCGGGCTGTGCTGCGCTGGTGCCGCGCCATCACCGGACGCACGAAAATCCTCGTCTTCAACGGCTGCTATCATGGCGCGGTGGATGAGACCTTTGTCGGCCTCGAGAACGGCAGGGAGACGGCCGATCCGGCTTTGATCGGTGAGCCGCGCGACATCACCCAGTTCACCCGGGTCGTCGAGTTCAACGACATAGAGGCGCTCGAGGCGGCCCTGGCGCCGGGCGACGTCGCTTGCGTGCTGGCCGAGCCGCTGATGACCAATATCGGCATGGTCCTGCCCGATGAGGGTTATCACACGGCGCTTCGCGCCATCACCCGGCGCACCGGAACGCTCCTGGTCCTCGACGAGACGCATTGCATGTCCTCGGGGCCCGGCGGCTATTCGGACGCTCATGGGCTCAAGCCCGACGCCATCGTGCTCGGCAAACCGATCGCCGGCGGCGTGCCCGCCGCCGTCTATGGTTTCTCCGCCGCGGTCGCGAGGCGCATCGCCGATTACCTCGAGAACCGGCAGTCCGGCCGCTCCGGCATCGGCACGACGCTTTCAGGTTCGAAGCTGCAGGTCGCGCTGATGCGCACCATGCTCGAAACCTATTTCACCAGGGAGGCTTTCGCCCCTTTGATCGAGCTCGCCAGAAGGCTCGAAAAAGGGATCGCGAATGTCATCATCAAATATGGGGCCCCGTGGCATGTCGTGCGCGTCGGCGCCCGGGTCGAATTCATGTGCGGCCCGGACCGGCCGCGCAACGGCGGCGAAGCCGCCCGTATCATCCATCGCCCGATCGACATGGCCATCCATCATTATCTCCTGAACCGTGGCGTGCTCATCACGCCATTCCACAATATGATGCTGATATGTCCCGCGACGACGGAAGCCCATGTCGAGAGCCTGGTCCACGGACTCGATCATTGCCTGGCCGAACTCGCCTGACGGGATGGAGTAATAGATCATGACTGTCATCACCCCCGGACGTCAGGCGCAAGCCCAGAGCTTCCTCGATGCCCATCCCGCCATCGAGAGCTTCCACCTGATCTGGACCGATCTCTGCGGCATCCAGCGCGGCAAGGTCCTGCGCCGCGACGAACTCGTCCCCGCCTGGCGCGACGGCCGCTTCCTGCCGATCTCGGCCCTGGTGCTCGATGCCACCGGCCAGGATATTCCGGAAACCGGCCTCGTCTTCGATGAGGGCGATCGCGATCTTCTGCTGTGGCCGGCGCCCGGCAGCATGGTGGAGATCCCCTGGGCGACGGCGCCGGCGGCGCAATATATCGCGTCGGTGCGCGATCTGGACGGCAAGCCGCATTATGCCGATCCGCGCAACGCGCTCGAGACGATCGTGCAACGCTTCGCCGAATTCAAGATGACGCCGGTCGGCGCCGTTGAAGTCGAGTTCTTCCTGATGGATCGCGATGCCGCCTTCGCCGGCAAGCCCATGGCACCCAAGGCGCTCACCAATGGCGCCAGGCCCCAGCACTACCAGGCCTATCATTTGCAGGATCTCGACGATTTCGCGCCCTTCTTCCAGGATCTCTATGCTTTCGCCGGTATCCAGGACCTGCCGGCCAAGACGCTGATCTCGGAATATGCGCCGGGCCAGATGGAAATCGTTCTCAGGCACCGCAACGATGTGCTGAAGGCCTGCGATGAAGGCATCATGCTGAAGCGCCTCATCAAGGCGGTCGCCGACAGGCACGGGCTCGTCGCCACCTTCATGACCAAGCCCTATGCGCAATGGTCGGGCTCCGGCATGCATATCCATGTCAGCCTCGCCGATGAGGCGGGCACGAATCTCTTCGCCGCGACGGAACCGACCGAAAATCAGCTGCTGATGAACGCGCTGGGCGGTCTCAAGGCGTCGATGGCCGAATCCATGCTGATCTTCGCGCCCAACGCCAATTCCTATCGCCGCTTCCGCCGCAATTCCTATGCGCCAGTGTCGGCGAGCTGGGGCGTCAACAACCGCACCGTCTCGTTGCGCATCCCGGCGGGCGCGCCCGAGACCTGCCATATCGAACATCGCCCGGCGGGCGCCGACGCCAACCCCTATCTGGTGATGGCCGCCATTCTCGCCGGCATGCATTACGGCATCGCCGAGAAGCTCGATCCGGGCGCACCCGTCAACGGCAATGGCTATGAGAAGCGGGCCAAATATATCCCCGGCAACTGGTATGAAGCGATCGACGCCTTCTGGCGCGCCTCCATCCTCAAGGAGTATTTCGGCAAGGAGTTCGTCGATACCTTCTGCACCTTGAAGGAGGTCGAGGCAGATCGCTTCTTCGCCGAGCCGACGGAGCGCGATTTCGAGTGGTATCTGCGTACGATATGACTATCTTATGGGTCGGCGAATTGCAGTTTCAAGGAGCTGACCCATGACGGCCATCATCGGCTGGGCACATTCGAAGTTCGGCAAGCTCGAGACCGAGACGCTGGAGAGCCTGATCTCCGGCATCGCGGCGCAGGCGATCGCCGATGCCGGCATTCATCCAAGGGACATCGACGCCATTTATGTCGGCAGTTTCGGCGGCTTCGAGAAGCAGTCCTTCCCGGCGGCCTTTGCGCTGAAGGCTTCGCCCGATCTGCGCTTCAAGCCGGCGACGCGGGTCGAGAATGCCTGCGCCACCGGAAGCGCCGCGGTCCACGCGGCCGATATGTCGATCAAGGCGAGGACCGCGCGCTTCGTGCTGGTGGTGGGTGCCGAGAAGATGACGGTGGCGCCGGGCGACCAGATCGGCGACATCCTCCTCAATGCCTCCTATCGCGCCGAGGAAGGCGACACGCCGGGCGGCTTCGCCGGTATCTTCGGGCGCATCGCGGAACTCTATTTCCAGCGCTATGGCGACCAGTCGGAAGCGCTCGCCATGATCGCCGCCAAGAACCACAAGAACGGCGTCGAGAACCCTTACGCGCAGCTGCGCAAAGAGCTCTCTGTCGAATTCTGCAACACAGTCTCCGACAAGAACCCGCGTGTCGCCGGACCGCTGCGGCGCACCGATTGCTCGCTGGTCTCCGACGGTGCCGCCGCCATCGTGATGTGCGATACGGAAACGGCGCTGCGTTTCCCCAAGGCCATGCATTTGCGCGCCCTTGCTCATGTCCAGGACTACCTGCCGATGTCGGCGCGCGACATCGTGAGTTTCGAGGGCTGCGAGGTCGCCTGGAGACAAGCGCATGAGCGGGCCGGCACATCTCTCGCCGACCTCTCCTTCGTCGAGACGCATGACTGCTTCACCATCGCCGAGCTTCTCGAATATGAAGCCATGGGCCTGACGCCGAAGGGCGAGGGCCGGCGCGCCATCGCCGAGGGCTGGACACAGAAGGACGGGAAACTGCCGGTCAACCCGTCGGGCGGGCTCAAATCCAAGGGCCATCCGATCGGCGCCACCGGCGTCTCGATGCATGTGATGGCGGCCCTTCAGCTCGAGGGAAAGGCGCAAGGCATGCAGGTCAGGGACGCAAGCCTCGCCGGCATCTTCAATATGGGGGGTGCGGCGGTGGCCAATTACGTTTCGATCCTCGAGCGGCTGCGGGACCTCTACCGGGATTTTTCGATGGAGGATGCCAAGGCGA
>CAZICN010000086.1:0-690 GCA_964537655.1 uncultured Aestuariivirga sp. | reverse complement strand
TCCCGCGCCCTCGGTCCCGATTCCCCGTCTCCCGCTTGCGGGAGAAGGTGGCCGACAGGCCGGATGAGGGTGTGGGAAGCGATAAAGTGGGGGAAACCACAATTTTGAAGGTGACCATGCATAGCGGTGTCGAAGGGACACCCTCATCCGCCCTTCGGGCACCTTCTCCCGCAAGCGGGAGAAGGGAAAAATCTGGTTTTACGCGCACCCTATTCATTGCCTTCTCACTCATCGCCTTCCTTTCGCCGGACGCCGCCAGCGCCGCGGAACTCAACGGCGCCGAGCTCACCCTCCCCTGGGCTCTCCCCTTCCTCGGAATCCTCCTGTCGATCGCTCTGTTCCCGCTGCTGGCGCATGAATTCTGGGAGCATCACCAGGGCAAGATCGCCGCTTTCTGGGCGGCGCTCATCGTCATCCCGCTTTTCGCCCTGTTCGACGGGGGAACCGCCATCGCCGCCATGGGCCATGCGCTGATCCTCGAATATATCCCCTTCATTCTGCTGCTTCTGGCCCTCTTCACCGTGGCGGGCGGCATCGTCCTGCGCGGCAACCTGCATGGCTCGCCCGCCGTCAATACCGGCCTCCTCGCCACCGGCACGGTGCTGGCGAGCTTCACCGGCACGACCGGTGCGGCGATTGTCATGATCAGGCCGCTGCTGCGCGCCAATGACGACCGCAAGCGCAATGTGC
>CAZICN010000085.1:0-14820 GCA_964537655.1 uncultured Aestuariivirga sp. | reverse complement strand
CTAGATGAATAGACAGGACCCGCTGTGGTGGTGGTCGTATTGGGGAGAATCAACGTGATCACCGACATGGCCGCGAGGGTCGCGAGCGCCGCATTGACACCATAGAGGCCGAAGGCCTGTTCGCCGTGCCGCGAGCTGCCGGCGAGCAGACAGACGCCCACCATGCCGTTGAGGATGATCATGATGGCGGCGAAGATCGTGTCGCGGGCGAGAGCCGCCGTCGCATCACCGCCAGCCAGCATCAAGGATACGATGAGCGCCACTTCGATCACGGTCACGGCCAAGGCGAGGACCAGCGTGCCGAAGGGCTCGCCGACCCGGTGCGCCACAACCTCCGCATGGTGCACGGCCGCGAGGACGCAGGCGATGAGCCCGGCCCCGATCGCCAGGTTGAAGGTCGGGTGGCCGATGACGAAGCCGGCGGCAAACAGCAGCCAGCCGGCAAGCGGGCTGAGCCAGGTCCAGATCGGGAGATGGTCGCGCAGCATGATTCGCCCCTATTATTGCACGCAAGCCCGATATGTCGCCCCTCCAGATGGCGGCGCGGTTTCAGCCATCGGCGCTCGCGCCGCAGATCAGCCCGATGAACTGCGCTCCTTCTTCCCGCGACAGGACCTCTTCAACCCTCAGTCCCGAGCCGGAAAACTTTTCCGCCACCAGTCGCGCGATCCTTTGGCGCTGGGCGGCGGCTGGCGGCTCAAAGAAGAGATAGAGCCTCCCCCTCTTCTTCAACAGGTTCCTGACGACCGGAAGCTCGGCGCGAGGGTCGGTCCAGAACAGATTGACATTGATGGCGAAAATCTTGTCGAACGGCCCCATGGTGGCGGGAAGGTCGGCCAGCGCCGCTGTCAGAAAGCGGGCTCTGTCCAGCGCCTCCCACTGGGTGTTGCGCTTGCGCGCCGCGGCGATCGCCGTTGCCGAGCGATCGAC
Source organism: uncultured Aestuariivirga sp. (assembly GCA_964537655.1). Lineage (GTDB taxonomy): Bacteria > Pseudomonadota > Alphaproteobacteria > Rhizobiales > Aestuariivirgaceae > Taklimakanibacter. The sequence goes on along the minus strand of CAZICN010000085.1, from coordinate 13,890 downwards.
GGCGAGAATGCGCCCGCCGGACAGCCGGGGCGCAATCAGCCCGACGGCGATCCCCCTTCCGCAGCCGATCTCAAGGATCTGGTCACTCCTTTTGATGGGCAGGGCGCCGACCGCCCAGCCGAACCGTTCCGGAACAGTGGCATCCATCACTTCATTATGGCGCGCCGGTCGCCTCGGGCAAACGGCCTCAAATGATCGTGACCAAAAGGACCTTGAAACGGCCAGCCGCAAAAGTGGCGGCCTTTCTCCGTTCTGCCGCCACAAAGACTGTCGATATGTAACTTGCCCATAGGGCATAAGAGTCTAGAATTAGCCAGACAGGGATCGGAAACGGCAGGGAACCGCTGACGGCATGCGGAGCGTATATGTATTGCTGAGCGCCATGCTTCTGTGGCTCGCCGCGGAAGCGGCAGGCGCCCAGGAGAGCCAGCCCGCTGCGGAGAACGAGCCCCAGTTGCGCGTCGAGGCGGGCATGCATACGGCGGTCGCCCGCCATGTAGCGGTGAGCGCCGATGGCCGGCGCATCGTCAGCGCCTCCTATGACAAGACCATCAGGGTGTGGAGCGTGCCCGAGGGCAAGCTCGAGAACGTGTTCCGCGTGCCGATCGGCGACGGCTTCGAGGGCTCGATCTTCGCCATTGCACTCAGCCCCGACGGCAAGACCATTGCCGCCGCCGGCTGGATGAAACAGCAATTCATCTATCTCATCGATGCAACCAACGGCCAGGTCATCCGCACGCTCGGGCCCAATCGGGAAGTCACCATGAACCTCGCCTTCTCGCCTGACGGCGGGAAGCTCGCGGCGGTCTTCGGGCGCAATTTCGGCATGCGCATGTATGACGTGAATTCCGGCGCGCTCATCACCGAGGACGCCAATTACTCCGACGACACCAACGGTATCGCCTTCAGCGACAACGGAACATTCGCGACCGGCTCCTATGACGGCCTCTTGCGTCTCTATGGGCAGGATGGCAGCCTCCTGTCGCAGGTCAGCGTGCCGAGCGGCAGGAAGGTGTTCTCCGTGTCCTTCGCCAGTGGCACCGACAAGGTGGCGGTTGGCTACAGCGATGTGCCGAAGGTCGATATCTTTTCCACCGGCAGCTATGAATGGCTGCCGCAGCCCGACCTTTCCGGCATGGAAAAGGGCGACCTGACCGCGGTCGCCTGGTCGCGCGACGGCAGTACATTATATGCCGGTGGTGCGTTTCGCGATGAAACCGGCTGGTATCGCGTGGTGCGCTGGCGCGACCAGGGTACAGGCCAGCGCTCCTTCATCTATAATTCCGCCGATACGGTTCTCGACCTCCAGCCCTATGGCCAGGCGGGCATTGTCGCGGTCGGCGCCCTGCCCCAGATCGCCGTTCTCGAGAACAGCCAGGCGGCCGCTCATGAGAACGAAACGCCGATCATGGAGCTGTTCACGCCGATTGCCGGCATGGGCCGCACCGACAAGGGCGCCCTTTCCATCAGCCCCGACGGTACCAAGGTGCGCTTCGCCCTCGATGTCGGCGGCAAGCGCCCGGTTCTGTTCGACACGGCGACGCTCGAGCTCAAGGATGTGGCTGGGGTTGCCGACACGCTCGAAGGCCCCGACATGACGAGCCGCAAGGTCGAGGACTGGAACGGCAGGCGTGAAACCAAGGTCGACGACCAGATTCTCGCGGCCGATCCGCATGAGACGAGCTTCAGCGTCGCGCTTTCGCCGGACAAGCAATATGTTGCGCTCGGAACGGCCTGGTACATACGCCGGTACGACGCGCAGGCGCAATTCGTCTGGCGCACCGCCATTCCCGGCGTTGCCTGGGGCACCAACATCGCGCAGGGCGGCAAGGTCATCGTGGCTGCCGTCGGTGACGGCACGATCCGCTGGTTCAGGGCCGAAGACGGCAAGGAACTGCTGACGCTCTTCGTCCACAACAAAGACCAGCGCTGGATATTGTGGACACCCACTGGCTACTACGCCGCTTCGCCGGGCGGCGAGGATCTGATCGGATGGAACATCAACCGCGGCGAGGCCATGGCGCCCGACTTCTTTCCGGCTTCGCGCCTGCGCGACACGTACTATCGCCCCGATATCGTGCAGAAGGTGCTGGCGACGCTGGATCCGGAAGAAGCGGTCAAGTCCGCCAACACCGAGGCCGGCCGCGAGGGTGAGCAGCCGGCATCCAGCGCGCTGACGCGCGCCATCCTTCCCGCCGTCATCGAGCTGGCGATGGACAGCAACGAGATCAAGACGGCGACATCGCCGATCCAGGTCTCTTACCGCGTCCGCTCGCCGAGTGGCGAGCCGATCGAAGGCATCGACATCCTGATCAACGGCCGCCCGCTCGAGGGCCGCGCCGCAGTCGCCATCCCGAACGAAGACGAAGTGACGACCCTCGACATTCCGGTGCCGCCGCAGGATGCCGAGATCGGCCTCATCGCACGCACCAAGACCGGCGCCAGCGAAGTCAAGATCGTCAAGGTCGTGTGGGACGGCTCCTTCGCCGAAATGCTCAAGCCCAAGCTCTATGCCGTCATTGTCGGCGTCAGCAAATACGACAATGCCGACATCAGGCTCAAATATGCGGCCAAGGATGCCATGGACTTCGCCGCGGCGCTGAAGCGCCAGGAAGGCGGCATCTATGGCAAGGTGGAGGCCCGCCTCCTCACCGATGCCAATGCCCGGCGCGACGATATCGTCGAGGCGCTCGAATGGCTCGAAGGCGAAGTCACGTCACGCGACGTCGGCGTGGTGTTCATGGCGGGCCATGGCATAACCGACAACAAGCAGCGCTTCTACTACGTCCCCGTCGACGGCGATCTCGACAAGCTGCGCTCGTCGGCCGTGTCGCGCGACGACCTCCTTGCCACCATGAGCGGACTCGCCGGCAAGGCGATGATGTTCATCGATGCCTGTTACTCGGCCGCCGGCACGCGTGGTGAGCAGACGCGCAGCGCCAGCGCCGACATCACCCAGATCGTCAATGAGCTGTCCAGCGCCGAGAACGGTGTCGTCATGTTCGCATCCTCGACCGGGCGTCAGCTCTCGATCGAGAACGATGCCTGGAAGAACGGCGCCTTCACCGAGGCCCTCGTCGAGGGTCTGTCCGGTGGCGCCGACTATACAAAAGACGGAAAATTGACAATCTCCGAACTTGATCTATGGCTGTCCAACCGCGTCAAGCAGCTGACTGACAAGCGGCAGTCGCCGGTCGTGCGCAAGCCCGATACCATCCCCGATTTCCCCATAGCACTGGTGCGTTGATCCCATGATGAAGAAATACTTGATGGCCGGCACGGCAAGTGCCCTCCTCGCTCTCGCCGCCATGTCGTCGGGGGCCGAAGCAAAGACGCGGATGCTGCTGATCGGCGCTGCCGATTACAACGATCCCTCCGGCATCCGCGATCTGCTGGGACCGCGCAACGACGTCTCGATCATGTGGCGACTGTTCAAATCGCGCGGCGTCGCTCCCGAGGACATCACCGTGCTGAGCGACGGGATACCCGAAGGCGCCGACTATCCCGCCATGAACGGCGCGGCGACGATCGAGAACATCAGGGCCGCCTTCGCCAAGATCACCGCCGAATCCGGGCCTCAGGATGATTTCATCTTCTATTATTCGGGCCATGGCACCCGCCAGCCGGACAACAACCCGGAAGAGGAGATCGAGCCCGAAGCCGACGGCTATGACCAGGTGCTGCTGCCGACCGATACCGGGCCTTACGATCCGACAGGCGGCGGCATCAAGAACGCGCTTGTCGACGATGAACTGGGCAAGCAGCTCGACGCCGTCCGCGGCAAGGGCACCTTCGTCTGGGCGATCATCGATTCGTGCAATTCCGGCACCGTGACGCGGGGCGACAGCGTCACCCGCTCGATCGACCCCTCCATCCTCGGCGTTCCGGACAAGCCTGAAAGCACGAGTTCGACCCGCGGCGGCAACCGCCAGGGCGCCCTGTCGAGCAAGGGTATCAGCGACCTCGTCGGCTTCTATGCGGTCGATGCCTTCGACGAGGCCATCGAGCGTCCCTTCGCCGGCTACAACCTGCCGATGGTCGGTGAAGGCAAGACCCAGCGCATGGGCGTCTTCACCAACGCCCTGCATTATGCCCTGACCCAGGGCACCGCACAGACCTTCGCCGATCTGGCGCGCGAGATATCCGCCGACCTGCAGACCGACCGTACCGGCGCGCGCGTGCCGCAGCCGGTCTTCGACGGCGTGCTCGACCGGCCGATCCCCGGCGCCAACACCAAAGGCCCGCGCCTCATCACCTCGACCATCGCCGAGGATGCGGTGAGCATCCCGCAAGGCGTCCTCCACGGCTTCGAACAAGGCTCGCTCGTCGCGCTCTACGCGCCAGGCAAGGGCGAGACGCCGATCGGCAAGGCCGAGATCATCAGCGCCGAGGCGGTATCGAGCCAGGCCGGCAATATCACCTGGGAAGCCGGCGCCGAAAAGATCGCCACGGGGTCGATCGCGGTCAGGCTTACCGAACAGGCGGTGAGTTTCCGCTTCGCCGTATCGCCGCCGCCGCAAGAGGATATGTCCGACGCCACGCAATCCGGCACGGTCAGCAAGGCGGTGGAGCTGGCTTTCGGCAAGGACTCGGGCTCCTCCGAGATTGGCATCGCGCTGGGTGAGCCGGGCAATCCCGACGGCGATGTACTGCTCAGGGCACAGAATGGCCGCCTGTGGATCATGCGCCCGGACCGCCCGTTCGACACCAAGGCGGGCAGCTTCGGCGAGACGCCCAGCATCGAGATCGGTGGCGATCCGGCCATGCTTGGTGAAAAGGTAAAGCAGGCCGTGTGGTCGCTGTCGCGCGCCGAGAAGCTGATCCGCTTCGCCTCTTCCGTCCGCTCGTCCGCGGACGAGAATGCCGACCGGCCCGAGATCACCGCCACCATTCAGCGCAAGGGCGACAAGAGTGCTGATCCGTCGACCGCATGCGCCAAGCCCAACAAGACCGATCCGGAGAAGCCGCTGGCCGCCTTCTCGCCGCAAGGCGTTGGCAATTGCGACACCGTGCGCTTCAAGATCACCAATGACACCGACCGCACCTATTATATCGCGGCCTTCTATGTGGACGCGCTGGGTGGCGTGCAGACCCTGTCGAACCAGGACAAGGCGCGAGGTTGCGTCAGGACTCTCTATTCGGGGTCGGGCGAGGTCACCTATACGATCCAGATCAACACCTGGGACGCAAATGCCAAGCGCCCGGCGGCGGTCGGCACCGAGAACGCGGTGATCCTCGCCATCCCGCAGGATGCCTCCAAGATCGCGCCCAGCATGTGCTCGCTGATCCAGCCGACCCTGTCGGCCATGCAGCAGACCCGCAGCGTCGAGGACAGATCCGCTACCCGGGGCATCGGTCAGGGCAAGTCGCTGAAGAACCTGCTTGGCGGCATAACAGGCTCGGCGACCCGCGCCGCTGTGGTCCAGGAGGACGAGCGCGGCGGCCCGATCGTGAGTTCGGGCCTGTTCACCTTCGATGTGAGGCCATAGAGCCGCGTGAAGGGCGGTCGCAGCGATGACCTGACGGGAGTTTCATTGTAAGCTCCACCGTTCCAGGGAGGGCATCCATGGAGGGGTCATGACACCGAGGATCATCAACGACATCCGGTCGCATTATCGGGCCTGGGACCGCGGCAAGGGGACGACGGCGGACCGGTTCATTGGAATGATGGCCGATGACGGCAGCTTCCGATCGATCGGCCGCGGCGTCGAGCCGATGGCCTTCACGCGTCCCCATATGCTGAAGGAGAATGTCCGCGCCTATTTCACCGAGCTCGCGCAGGACTGGAGCATGATCTTCTACAATGTCCGCATGTTTCTGGTGGAGGGCAACACCATCGCGGTCGTCTGCGAATGTGCCTGGACCCACAAGCACACCGGCAAGATCGTGCACTCGCCCAAGCTCGATATCATCCGCGTCAAGGGCGGCAAGATCTCCGACTTCTTCGAATATTTCGACAATCACCAGGCGCTCGCCGCCTGCGTGCCGGGCGGCGTCGGCATCGCCTTGCCGCAGCCGCTCTATAAATCGGGAGCGGCGCGCACCGCGACCGGCGTGACCTCGGCCACCCGTGGGAATGTCAAGGTGCTGAAGAAGCTCTATGCCCAGTGGGACAAGACGCGCGGCGGCAGCGCCGATGCGATCATGCAGATCCTGGCGCCCGATGTCCTGTGGGGATCCCTGACGCAGGGCGCCGATCCGGTCGCCTTCACCAGAACGCGCAAAACCCGCGATGAGGTCGGGGAGTATTTTCGTGGGCTGGAGCACGCCTTTACGATGAAATACTACAATGTCCGGGAATACATCGCCGGCGGTCCCTTCGTGCTGGCGCTCGCCGAGGTCTCCTTCACCAACAAGGCGACGGGCAAGACCTTCGTGTCGCCGAAGGCCGACCTCTGGCGCTTCGCGCGCGGCAAGGCGACGGAGTTCTACGAATATTTCGACACGGCCGCGGTGATGGCGGTGGCCGGATAGCGCAGCCTCGCTGCCTCACCGCGTCCGCGGCAGCCAGCCTTTCTCCAGCGCCGCGATCAGCTCCGTGGTCGATGTGTCCTGCGCCAGCGCGCGGAGCTGCCGCGCCGCCTCGAACCGCCAGGCGCCCCCTTCCTGGCCGGCGAGCCAGATCGCGGCGACCTCTCCGCGCGACTCCCGCGCCGCGACCTTGTCCGGCACCTTCGGCAGAGCCTTCCGCAGTTCGAAGGCAATGCGCAATTTCCTCCTGCCGGCATCGTTGACGGTCACCGAGAACCTGTTGCCTTCGATCTTGCCGGTATCAATCTCGATCTCGCGCTTCTCTTGCCGGCTCGCCTGCCCGGCGACATCAACCGCGAACGGCCCCTCGCCGCCCGTCCAGCTGATCCGGAGCGGCGCCTTGTCGCGCAGGACATAGTTGCGGCCGCGCACCGCCATGGGCGCCTTGAGATCATCGCCGCCCTTCGACACCAGGACCGAGAAGGAATCATCCTCACCCTTGCCGGTCAGGATGGCGACGATTTGCTCGATGATCGTGAACCCGTCATCGCCGCTCGTCATCTCTCCGGCAATGTCCTTGCGCATGAGCTTGCCCGACACGACGAGATTGCCTTCCTTGGCGAGGCTGAGCGTGACCCGGCTCGCTTCATCACGGATGAAGACGGCGTCATCGTCGAAGAGCGGCATCAGGAGCTTGGGCTGAAGCTCGACGCCCTTGCGCACCACCACAGTGCCCTTCTGGGCATCCGCACCCTTGAGCTCATAGGCCATGATATAGCCGGCCGGACGCCCTTCCTCCTGGCTGATGGCCGGAGAGGCACAGTAGCCAAAGACGAAAAGAAGGAGGAGAAAGCGGCGCAGCATCTTCGCACTCCTAATGAGATTTGAGCAGGGAACGCCAGCCTTTGCCGTGGCTCCAGTCATAGATGATCCCCGCCAGAGAATCGAAGAACTTGTGCAGGACGAAGAGCGTGATGGTCACCGCGATCACTCGGATGGCGGCCTCGAAGCCGAAAAGGCGCGACAGGCTCAGGGCCGCCGCCACCGTGACGAGACCCGCCATCAGAAACGCCGGCGCCAGCTGGAACCGGTATGAGAAGAAGGCGAGCAATCCGAATATGGCGATGGCGATGATGATCTCGGTCGCGGGCGATGCTTCCGGCATGTCGGCCATGGCCGCCGCCGCCGCGACCGTATTGGCGAGTATGACGGCCCCCGGCTGCGAGCCGAGCGGGGTCGCATAGACATCATGCGAATTGGCATGGGTGACGCCGATCACCACGATCCGGTCCTTGAAGGCTTCGGGATGGATCTCGCCCGTCGCGCTTGCCGTTGTCCCGTCGTAGTTCACGAGGGCCGAGGCCGGCAACTGCTTGAACACCGGAACCTTGTTGCCCTTGAAGTCTGTCGTCTTGGCCGTCGCCTCCACCGTTTCCGCATTGAACATGTACTGGATGGCGACATCGGACGAGATCCGGTGCGGCCACACCTGCTCTCCCGTATCCAGGCGCTTGCACCTGCGGTCCACCTGCCCGGCGAGAAACTTCCCGAGATCGGCCGACCGGTCGCCCGCGGCATCGTATTTCGCCGCAATCACCAGCGCCGGCGATGGATAGCTCTGACCATTGGCGCCGTCGCACACCGTCTGCCAAAGCCTGAGGCGCCGCACGATGCGGTCGGCGGAAAGCGGCGTCAGCACGCTCACCCACATGGCCTTGCCCGATTGCGCGAAGACATCGTCATAGGGTGTGGGATTGGCCGCCGTCGGCCCGCGCTCGGATTGATCCGCATTCATGCTGCCGGCGCGGAAGCTGCGCACGAACATGAGCGGCGGCGCGGTCATCGCCGAGGCCGTGATCGCCTCGGCCAGCCTTGGATCGGGTGGCGAGGCGGCGTTCTCGGAAGCGAGATCGATATCGACGACGATCGCCGCGGCCCCGCCCTGTTCGGCGATGCGGATCAGCTGCGCCAGGGCGGCGTGCGGCGTGATCGGCGGCCCGCCCCAGCGCTGCATGGTTTCGTCATCGACCTTGATCAGGGTGACCGGAACCGAATTCTCCGCCGCGCCGGAAAGTGCGGCTGCGATCTCGATGATGCGGTCGGTTTCGGTAAAACTCTTATAGGCGGCGGTGATGCTCTTGCCGCCACCCAGCAGGGTGAGGAGCGCGACCAGAACGGCCGTCGCGGCCGCCCATGTCCAGCGCGGCCAGTTTCGCAAGCTCCATGGGCTAGTCCGTCGGCGGGGAGCCATTCGCAAACCTCAACTGCAGGCCGGACCGGCAGGGCGAACCGCCGGTCCGGTCATCATGCGCAGCAGATCAATCCTCTACGGCCGGCGCATCCTTGGTGCCCGGGCGGTCGAAGAATGCCTTGATCGGATCGAACATGACACCCTTGGTCCCGGTGTCGCCGTTCTTGTTCCAGATCTTCTCGAACTTTTCCTTGTTCTGCTTGAACGCCTCGAGGCGCGAAGTTGCATTGGCCGGGTACATGCTGGCGACGAGTGCGCGGTCGCCGCCCGAGATGTAGGTATTGTCCTTCGGCACATAGCACCTGCTCTTGGCGCCCTTCCTGTAGAAATCAATCGGGAACTGGTAGAGCATCACCGAGCGCCTGTCGAACTTCGTCAGCTGCAGGTCATCGCCCGAAGCCTGACGGAGATTCCAGTCGATGGTCTCCTTCGTCCAGTTGTTCGGAGGCCCCTGCAGGTAGCTGTAGATGCGCTTCCAGTCGTATTCATTCTCGCAGCCACCTTTGGGATTCTGATGTTCGTGCTCGATGCCGAGCGCATGGCCGAACTCATGGCGGACGGTGCTGAGCTCGTATTTCGAGAGCTGGCTGGGTGCCACCTTCATGAAGTCGCCGAGATTGAGCGAGGGCTCCGCCTGGGAGGCGAAAATGACACTGTTCTGGCCGATATGCGACCAGTAGCCTTCCCTGCTGAAGGAGACGCGGATCTGCATTTCGGTGCTGAAGTCCGGCGGGCAGGTACGATACTTGCCCGGCTTGCCGAAATCGAGGTTGATCGAATTGTCCTCGGACATCCACTCGCTGGCGGCCTTGGCGACCACCGCGCGCAGCGCCTGGCTGCCTTCGAAGAAACAGACGCGCAGCTTGGGATAGTTCGGCCCCCAGACCGTGGCGCTACGGTAGATGCCCCTGGACTGCTGGGAATCGTCGATCTTCAAAAGCGCCTTCTGATAATCCGCCATGCGCTTGACATACTCCGCCGGCAGCCCGTCACGCGCCAGCAACGGCTTTTTCTCCGCCGCCACCGCTCCGCCTGCCGCCGCCACGGCGATCGCCGATGCTGCAAACCATTTTAGAAAACCTGACGCCGTCATATCCTCAGTCTCCTTGGGGTTTTTGGTTGACTACAGCTTCATAGGTTCAGTTGCCCGGCAGTGGATGGGCTGTTCCCCCGTGAGATGGAACTTGCCGGATCAGGAATAGTACATGACCAACTTGCATGGATGGACCGGCAGCGAGCCGCCGGTCCGTCCGTCTCGCAAATGCGCTTAATCCTCTTCGGCCGGAGCGTCCTTGGTGCCCGGACGGTCGAAGAACGCCTTGACCGCGTCGAACATCACGCCCTTGGTGCCGGCATCGCCGCCGTCCTTGTTCCAGATCTTCTCGAACTTCTCCTTGTTCTCCTTGAACGCCTCGAGGCGAGACGCCGCGTTCGCCGGATACATGGTGGCGGCGAGAGCCCGGTCACCGCCCGAAATCTGCGAGTTCGGCTCCGGTACGAAGCACTTGCTCTTGGCGCCCTTCTTGTAGAATTCCGACGGGAACTGGTAGAGCATGACAGAATTCTTGTCGAACTTGGTGGTCTGCAGGTCCTCGCCGGCCGCCTGGCGAAGATTCCAGTCGATGGTTTCCTTCGTCCAGTTGTTCGGCGGACCTTCCAGATACTGATAGATCAGCTGCCAGTTGTATTCGTTGTCGCAGCCGCCCTTGGGATTCTGGTGCTCGTGCTCGATGCCGAGCGCATGGCCGAACTCATGACGGATGGTGCCGATCTCGTAATCGCTGAGCTGATCGGGCGACACGTTCATGAAGCCGCCGAGATTGAGCGAGGGCTCCTTCTGGTCGACGAACACCACACTGTTCTGGCCGACTTGCGACCAGTAGCCATCCTGGCTGAAGGACACCCTGATCTGCATTTCATTGCCATTGCCCGGCTGGCAGGTGCGCCGCTTGCCGGACTTGCCGAAATCGAGCCTGATCGAGTTGTCCTCGGCCATCCACTCCTTGGCGACATTGGCCACCACTTCGCGCAGCGCCTGGCTGCCTTCGAAGAAACACACGCGCAGCTTGGGATAATTGGGCCCCCAGAGCGAGCTGTTGCGGTAGATGCCTTTCGACTGCTCGGAATCGTCGAGCTTCTCAAGCGCCGCCTGGTACTGCTTGATGCGCTTGACATACTTTTCCGGAAGCCCGTCGCGCGCGAGCAACGGGTTCTTTTCAGCCGCGATGGCGCCGCTCGCCGCGGCGGCGGCGATCGCCGACGCGAATAACCATTTTGAAACGCCTAACGCCGTCATGCACTCAGTCTCCTTCAGTTGGATTCAATACACGAAATGAAACAAATTACTGGCCGTCTTCGGGATCTCCGGCCGTTCCCGTGCGTTCGAAGACGCCTTCACGAAATCGATCATGACTCCCTTGCGGCCCTGCTCGCCGGCATTGGCGACGATCTTCTCAAGCGCCGCCTTCGGATAGGTCGGCGTCCATACTGTCATGGTCGAGTGCATGCCGCGCGCAGTATCAGAATCATCCAGTGATTCCAATGCTTTCATATGCTCCGCGATGCGCCTGATATGCTCCTTGGGGAGGTCGGTGGCGATGCCTCGGGGGGCGTGCGCCTGGCCCTGGCCGGAGAACCACATGGCCGCCAGCGCCACGGTGCCGAAGACCCTGGCCAGCCTTGAAACCGACATGCACTACTCCCTGTTGGAACTCCCCCGCCGGGCTCGACGAATCTAGCACAGGGGGGTGTCGCGGTTAAATAGTTATCGCTGCGGAAGGTGGTGAAACTGCGATAAGAAGACGTCAATCTGGTTGCGAACTCAAGGCCATGCGCTTTCCTTGCCGGGAAAAGGGGCGCAACATGGGATCAGGGAGTCTTCTTCCCATGGACATGCGCGACATCGAAGCCTGCCTGCCGCCACGGCTCCATACCTTCAGCCGCCAGGTGCTGGAGATTTACCTGATGGGCCATATGTCGACCCAGGAATTCCGCCGCTGGTTCCACATGCCCAATTCCGACTATCTGATGCTCAGCGACTGCATCGCGCAGAAGGTCGACCCGCATTACATACCGGAAGCCAAATTGCCGCCGTCCATCACCTTGAAGCCCAAGACTCTGTGAGGCCTATTTCGTCGCCCCGTTGTCGCTGAAAAACGCCTTGATCACATCGCTTGCCGCTTTCTTGTCTTCCGGCTTGCCGGCCTTTTGGGCGATCTTCTCGAAAGCCTCCTTCTTCTGCTCGAAGGCCTCCTGGCGACCAGGCCCCTTGGCCGGATAGATGGCGGCCACGGCGGCGTGGTCGCCCGTCGAGATATCCGCATTGTATTGCTTGATGAAACACGGGCTCGCCGCCCCCTTGCGAAAGAATTTCTCCGGGAAGGGCTCGAGCATGATCGATTTGGGATCGAATTCGCTCGCGACGATATCCGGCCCCGAAAGCATGACGATCAGCGGCTGCGGCATGATGAAGGTCGGGAAACCGTTGAACTCGGTCGCCAGCGCGTCAAGGTAATTCCAGTCGAACTCGCTCTGGCAGCGGCCATTCGCCTGCAGATGCTCATCGAGTAGTCCCAGGGCATGGCCGAAGACATGCAGGATGGTCGAGCGTTCGTTGCCCTGGCCGAGCTTGGCGGCTTCGATCTTGTCGAACCCGTCCAGATTGAGCGAGGCCTCCTGCTGACTGGCAAAGACGACGGCATTCTGACCCGTGTGCGACCAGAAGCCCGGGGCGTTGTAGGAAACACGGATCTGGTTTTCGCGCTTGTCGGAGGGAGAGCATACTCGCGGCTTCCCCGGCTTGCCGAAATCGAGCTTCAGCCCGACATCGCCCGTTATCCATTCCTGCGCCACCCTGGCGACCGCGGCATTGGTTTTCGCCGGTCCGGACAGGAAGCAGACCCTGAGCTTCCCGTAGCCGGGCGGCCATATCATCATGCGCGAATAGAGGCTGCGCGCGGCATCCGACTTGTCCAGTTTCTCGAGCTGGGCGCGCTGCTCGACGAGGCGTTTCAGCTGATCCACCGGAAGGCCGCCCGCCAGAAGAGATCCCTCCGCATTGACCTGGCCGGAGAGGACCAAAGCCATCGTCGCCGCGACACTGAGTATCCGCGCCAGCCTCAGACCAGTCATGCCTTGCCCCCCGTTGAACTTGCCGAATGAATCTAACACGCTGAAACCGCGCGCCAAAACAACTTATCGCTGCGGAAGGTGGTAAATCTGCGATAAACTGGCGTCACTTCCATGCCCACACTGTGCCCATCCCCGTGAGACCGTCCTTCCGCATGCCGGAGGGACCTGTTATCGGTTCGTCCCTGTCCCTTTATTGAGCCCGTCGGAGTATTCATGGATATCAAGCCGGATGTCATCGCCGCGATCGGCAACACCCCCCTGATCAAGCTGAAGAAGGCCTCGGAGCTGACCGGCTGCACCATCCTCGGCAAGGCCGAGTTCATGAATCCGGGCCAGTCGGTCAAGGACCGGGCCGCGCTCTTCATCATCAAGGACGCCATTGCCAAGGGCCAGCTGCAGCCGGGCGGCACCATCGTCGAGGGCACGGCCGGCAATACCGGCATCGGCCTCGCGGTCGTCGCCAACGCCATGGGCTTCAAGACGGTCATCGTCATCCCGGTCACCCAGAGCCAGGAGAAGAAAGACACCTTGCGGCTGCTCGGCGCCGAGCTCGTCGAGGTGCCCGCCGTCGCCTACAAGAACCCGAACAACTACGTGAAGTATTCCGGCCGCCTTGCCGAGACCCTGGCGAAGACGACGCCCGAGGGCGCCATCTGGGCCAACCAGTTCGACAATGTCGCCAACCGCCGCGCCCATGTCGAGACGACGGCCCAGGAGATCTGGAAGCAGACCGACGGCAAGGTCGACGGTTTCGTCTCGGCGGTGGGATCGGGTTGCACGCTGGGCGGCGTCTCGGACGGCCTCAAGGCCAAGAACAAGAACATCCGCATCGCGCTTGCCGACCCTCTGGGGGCCGCCCTTTACAGCTACTACAAGACGGGCGAGCTCAAGGCCGAAGGGTCTTCCATCACCGAAGGCATCGGCCAGGGCCGCATCACCAAGAATATCGAGGGGGCGAAAGTCGACGACGCGTTCCAGATCCCGGACACGGAGGCCATTCCGCTGGTCTTCGATCTCCTGAAGGACGAAGGCCTGTG
>CAZICN010000084.1:11293-14959 GCA_964537655.1 uncultured Aestuariivirga sp. | reverse complement strand
ACACCGAACTCGACGTCGTCGAGGGCATGCAGTTCGACCGCGGCTATCTCTCGCCCTACTTCATCACCAACGCCGACAAGATGATCGCCGAGCTGGAAGATGTCTACATCCTCCTGCACGAGAAGAAGCTGTCGGGCCTGCAGGCCATGCTCCCGGTTCTCGAAGCCGTGGTGCAGACCGGCCGTCCCCTGCTCATCGTCGCTGAAGACGTCGAAGGCGAGGCTCTCGCCACTCTCGTCGTCAACAAGCTGCGCGGTGGCCTCAAGGTCGCGGCCGTCAAGGCTCCGGGCTTCGGCGATCGCCGCAAGGCCATGCTCGAGGACATCGCCGTCCTCACCGGCGGCCAGGTGATCTCGGAAGACCTCGGCATCAAGCTCGAGAACGTCACGGTGGACATGCTCGGCCGCGCCAAGCGCGTGCGCGTCGAGAAGGAGAACACCACCATCGTCGACGGCACCGGCAAGAAGAACGACATCCAGGGCCGCGTCGCCCAGATCAAGCAGCAGATCGAAGAGACGACGTCGGACTACGACCGTGAGAAGCTCCAGGAGCGCCTGGCCAAGCTCGCGGGCGGCGTCGCCGTCATCAAGGTCGGCGGCGCGACGGAAGTCGAAGTGAAGGAGCGCAAGGACCGCGTCGACGACGCGCTCAATGCGACCCGCGCCGCGGTCGAGGAAGGCATCGTGCCGGGCGGCGGCGTCGCCCTGCTGCGCGCCAAGAAGGCCGTCGACGGCCTGAAGTCCGACAATGCCGACATCCAGGCCGGCATCAAGATCGTGTCGAAGGCGCTTGAGTCCCCGATCCGCCAGATCGCCGAGAATTCCGGCGTCGAAGGCTCGATCGTGGTCGGCAAGGTGCTCGAGAAGTCGGGCAATTACGGCTTCGACGCGCAGACCGAAGAATATGGCGATCTCGTCGAGAAGGGCATCATCGACCCGACCAAGGTCGTGCGCACCGCTCTTCAGGACGCAGCCTCGGTGGCCTCGCTCCTCATCACGACCGAAGCCATGGTCGCCGAGAAGCCGAAGGACAAGCCGGCGGCCCCGGCGATGCCGGGCGGCGGCGGCATGGGCGGCATGGACTTCTAAGGAAGTCCGCCTAGACCATTCCAAACGAGCCGTCCCGGGAAACCGGGGCGGCTTTTCTTTGTCATGCGGCCGCCACGCGCCGGCCATGGACTCGGCCCGATTTTCGGGCAAAGTGACCCAATGGCAAGGACGGCGCCAGTCTTTCCCGGCATCCGTGGCGGGTTTAGCGCCGCCATCGTCTTTCTCGCGATCCTCTGCGCCTGCCTGGCCCCGACGGCGGGCCAGGAGGTCCGGCCCCCTGTCGCCATCATCCCCCAGCTCGACGATCCGGCTCCCGTCAGATCGGTCGCCTTCTCGCCCGACGGACGGCTGGTGCTGTCGGGCGATTATGCTTCTCTATGACACCTGCGAATCGGGCTCGGTGGCGCGCAGCGCCTCGACCGAGAAATCGGCGGCCATGGACCGCCTCACCCAGGCCGTCGGCATCAATGTGATCGCAGCCTCCGATGCCGATCAGCCGGCGCGAATTCGGCTTCGAGCAGCGCCCGCGCGTCAGGACCCTGTCGAACTTCCCGCTCGGTCTCGAGGTCGCGGCCGTCGAGCCCGGCGAGGTCATCGACCGCGCCCCCAACCGGATCACGGTGCGGGCCGTCGCCGTCGAGTTGACGAAGGGCGGGCAGGATGACGGGCAACTCAAGGCTTACACGCTCGTCCGGCTGATTCGGCTGGAAGGCGATCGTGCCTTGATCGCCCGCGATGCGCGCGAGCTGGGTTACGTGCCGGTGGATGCGCTGGCGGAGATCAATTGACGATCGCGGAAGTTCCCGGCTTGAGAATCTCGATGACGAGGCTAAAGTCCCGCCTTCGCTGATCGGGCTTGGGCCTTCGGGAGGATATGGATGCGTTTGGGATTGCAGAACGGGCTTGCGGGCCTGGCGGCGCTGTTTCTGGCCGCCGGCACGATTGACACCCAGGCGGCGGGTGACATGGACCTCGAATATGGCACCTATGCCCGGGTCAAGGACTGGTGCAAGGCGAACCGCGCCGATCCCAAGGGCCCCGACTACAAGGAAAAGCGGGCCTACATCAATCTGAGCGAGAACGAGATCAACTGGAACCAGACGGTCGGCCGGATCACCAATGTTGCCGTCGACCGCAACAAGATCAACCTCACGGTGGAGATGACGGCCGAAGGTGCCGCGAAGACAGTCGACTTGCCGCTGACCCGCAAGAACAGGAAGGTCTTCGTCCTGACTGGTGTGAACTTCTATTACTGCGGCACGCTCATGCCCAACCCCTGGCTCGGCCGCTAGCGCGGGATGCGAAAAAGTGGATACCAGTTTTCCGCGAGAATCCCGCGCTAACTCAAAAAGAATCGATCACTTTCATGAGTTTGGATCGTAACAATCCAAACTCATCGTGATCTGGCGCCGCTCACGTCCACAGGTTCGGCCGGGCGATCATCAGCCAGAACACGCAGAGAAGGCTGAGAAAGGCCGGCCAGCCGAGCAGGAACCACAGGCGCATGGCGTGGCGATATTGCCGGCCGAGCGATGCGCCTGATCGAACCGCCGCCTGGGCGAGACGCTGCGCCTTGATCTGCAGGGCGACGACGGGAATCCAGCAGGCGAGCGCGAGCCCATAGAGAAGATAGGCCGCGACCAGCCACGATTCGAAGGGATCGATGCCGGACCTGAGCACGAGCATGATGCCGGTCACCGGCTGCACGACACCGCTGGTGCCGGTGAATATCCAGTCCGCTCTGACAACCATGCGCCCGACGGCGGCAATGACCGCCGGATTGCCGGTCCGGTGCGCCGTCCAGAAATAATAGGCCGTGCCTGCGCCAAAGCCGAACAGCACCGTCGCGCTCATCACATGCAGCCATTTGACGAGGAAATATGACTCGATCATCGCTGGTCGATCATCGCCGGTCGCTCACCGCACCGTAGCACAGAACCGCGGCCAGGATGGGCAGGTTCTTGACGAGCGGTCCCAGGGGATCGAGCCACAGCGACGGCAACGCCAGGGTGAGCACGATCGTATAGGCCACAATGACGGCGAGTTGCGCCATTGTCGCCATCCGGCCCCGCCGGTCTCTCAGGATCAGGATCGCCATGGCAAGATCGAGGAAGCAGGTGGTGACGACGACGGACACCGTCCAGCCGTCACTGACCCCGAAAGCGCCGAGCACCCCTCTCGCCAGATCGCCGCCGCTGAAATACCCGACCAGGCCGGATATCAGCCACAGCAGTGCGAGTCCATATTTGAGCGTCGGCGCCAGAAAGAACAGGCGCGCATGCCAGCGGTCCTGCACTTCGGCAGGCTCCTCGGCCAGCACGCGCGCGAGAGAGCGTGGGGAAAAGCCGATCGCCGCGGCGAAGCTCGCCCCGTCACCGGCATTTCCGGCGATGAGCTGCGCCAGGGAATTGCTTGAAACGGGGCCCCTGCCCAACCTGTCGCCGAACCGGGCGAGGAGGCGTATGAAAGGCAGCGGAAGGGACAGAAAGCGCGCTTGCGGAAAACCGAGCCAGCCGCGATAGCGCGACAGAATATCCTTGAGCGAGATGACGTCCGGACCTGCGGGCTCGAGGATGCGGCGGCTGAACCGGCTTTCTTCGCAGGTGATGCGCACCGC
>CAZICN010000084.1:0-11193 GCA_964537655.1 uncultured Aestuariivirga sp. | reverse complement strand
GCCTGGCGCTGATGGCCGAGATCAGGACGACCCGCTTCACACCTTGGGTGGCGCAGGCTTCATAGAGCGCTCGTGGTCCGCTGACATGCACGGCCTCCATGTCGGGCCCGTGCAGGAGGCCTGCCGCATTCACCACCGCATCGATGTGGCGGAGCCGGCCGGCCCACTGGGCCGCGACCAGATCGCGGGTGAGATCGCACGCGACGATGTCGACGCCGGGAAAGGCGCGCGCGAATTCTTGCGGCCGGCGCATCGCACCAACCGGCAGATGACCGCTGGACAACAATTCCGACACGATATGACGGCCGATGAAGCCGGCGGCGCCGAGGATCAGGATGCGCAAGGCTCAACCTTCAGGTGAAAAAATAGGGAGACCGAAATCGTAAAGGGGATTGACGATGATTCGCAGACCCCTCATGAGCAGGGCGGGGGCTTGCCTTTCGAACCCGAAGTTCGCTCGGAAGGCGCGGCGACATGATGTTAACTTCGGATTCGGGACACTAGGGGAGGATCAGATGTCCGACTACTACGATCTCGGGACCTATAGCCGCCGGATATCGACCGCTTCGGCCGAGGCGCAGACATGGTTCGATCGCGGCCTCGCCTGGTGTTACGGCTACAACCACGAGGAAGCAGTGCGCTGCTTCGAGAAGGCGGCATCGGCCGATCCCGGCTGCGCCATGGCTTGGTGGGGCATCGCCTATGCGTCCGGCCCCAACTACAACAAGCAATGGAAGGCCTTCGACACCGTCGATCTCGAACGCTCCCTCGCGACCGCCCATCGCGCGACCGCCGAGGCGCTGAAGCGGGCGTCGCAGGCGAATGCCGCCGAGCGCGCCCTCATCGAGCCTCTGGCGTTGCGCTATCCTTCGGGCGAACCGGGACAGGTCACGCCGATCTGGAACGACGACTATGCCGCGGCGATGCGCAAGGTCTATCGTGCGCATCCCCAAGATCTCGATATCTCCGCCCTCTTCGCCGAAGCCATCATGAACCGCACGCCGTGGCAATTGTGGAACATCGAGCTGGGCCAGCCCGCCGAAGGCGCCGATACGCTCGAGGCCATCGAGGTGCTCGAGAAAGCCATGAAGCTTCCGGGCGGCGACAGCCATGCCGGCCTCCTTCACATGTACATGCACCTGATGGAAATGTCGCCCTTCCCCGAGCGCGCGCTCAAGGCCGGCGACCGCTTGCGCCGTGCGATGCCGGATGCAGGTCACCTCCTCCACATGCCGACCCATATCGATGTGCTGTGCGGCGATTATCTGAATGTGGTCGAATGGAACGAGCGCGCGATCAGGGCCGACCGCAAATATCTGGCGGAGCACGGAGCCCGCAACTTTTATTCGCTCTATCGCTGCCACAACTATCATTTCAAGATCTATGGCGCGATGTTCCTCGGCCAGTATGCGCCCGCACTCGCCGCCGCTGAGGAAATGGCGGCCGGCCTCACCGAGGACCTCCTCACCATAGAGGTGCCGCCGATGGCCGACTGGCTCGAAAGCTTCGTGCCGATGAAGATGCATGTGCTGATCCGCTTCGGCAAATGGCGCGAGATCATCGCCGAGAAGCTGCCGGCCAACCAGGCGCTCTATTGCGTGACCACCGCGATGATCCACTATGCCAAGGCGGTGGCGCAGGCCGCCTCTGGCGATGTGGCGGCGGCGGAAGCGGAAGCGCAACGCTTCGAGGCGGCGGCGGCGAAGGTGCCGGAGACCCGCTACCTCTTCAACAACACGGCCGTCGACATCATGGCGATCGCCCGCGAGATGATGAAAGGCGAGATCGCTTACCGCAAGGGCCGGCATGAGGAGGCGTTCGCGCATTTGCGCCGGTCGATGGCGCTCGACGACACCTTGCCCTATGACGAGCCCTGGGGCTGGATGCAGCCGACCCGCCACGCGCTGGGAGCCCTTCTTCTCGAGCAGGGCCAGGTGGCGGAAGCCGAAGCCGTCTATCGCGCCGATCTCGGCCTCGATCACACCTTGCGCCGGGCCTGCCAGCATCCGAACAATGTCTGGAGCCTGCACGGCTTCCATGAATGCCTGGTCAAGCTCGGCAAGGCGAGCGAGGCGGTGATCGTCCGGAAGGCGCTCGATATCGCGGCAGCCCGCGCCGACGTGCCGGTCAAGGCCTCGTGCTTCTGCCGCCTGAAAGCGGTGGCCTGATCCAGGCCCCTCCTTCGGTCTCCCGGGCGTGACCCGCGGTCCTGACACCCTATATGGTCGGGAACAGCGCCGCGGCGGCCTTGCCGCGCCGGATTTTGGTCGCATAGGCGTCTTATGAGCGACGGCGAAGCCCCGCTCGAAGATGAAGAAAAGTTAACCCATGAACATGCAAAGCCAGATCAGCCCCGAGGACATAACCCACGCCCTGGGCCTCGATCCCGGCGCGCGCAAGAAGCGCTGGGCGAAGCGGCTCGCTTATGGCGCCGTGACGGCCTTTCTCCTCGCCGCCGCCGGCTATTGGTATTATTCGGCGGACGCGGCCTCGGGCGCCGTGGCCTATGACACCCAGCCTGTGGTCGAGACGCCGCTCACCGTCACGGTGACCGCGACCGGAACCGTCCAGCCCACCACCCAGGTCGATGTGTCGAGCGAAATCTCGGGCGTCATCCGCACCGTCAATGTCGATGCCAACAGCATCGTCAGGAAGGGCGACGTGCTGGCGGCCCTCGACATCAAGCGCCTCGACGCGCAGGTTGCCCGCGCCCGGGCGGCCCTTGCCGCGAGCGAGGCGCGGCTCGCCGATGCCAACGCCACCCTGGCGCAGCGCCAGCTGGTGCTCGACCGTCAGACCGCCCTGAGCAAGAAGGGCTTCGCCGCCACCCAGGCGCTCGATGATGCCGTCGCCGCGCGCGCCAGCGCCGCCGCCTCTGTTTCCGCCGCCGAGGCCGACATCGATGTCGCCAAGGCGGATATCGCGCTGCAGGAGATCGATATCGGCAAATCGAATATCGTCTCGCCGGTCGACGGCATCGTGCTCAAGCGCGCCGCCGAGCCCGGCCAGACGGTCGCCTCCTCGCTGCAGGCGCCGGTTCTCTTCACCCTCGCCGAGGACCTCACCCGCATGCAGGTCGAGGCCGATATCGACGAGGCCGACATCGGCGCGGTGAAGGCCGGCCAGGACGCGCAGTTCACCGTCGATGCCTATCCGGGCAAGGCGTTTCCGGCACGGATCGAGACGGTGCAGTTCTCGCCCCTCACCACCGACGGCGTCGTCACCTACAAGGCGGTCCTCACCGTCGACAACAGCGAGCTTCTCCTGCGCCCCGGCATGACGGCGACGGCACAGATCATCGTCGAGAAGGTCGGCGACGCCCTCGCCGTCCCCAATGCCGCCTTGCGTTATGTGCCGCCGGCGCCAAAGGCCGAGACCGGCTTCGACATCAGCCGCATCTTTTTCCCAAGGCCGATGCGCCGCTCCGGCCCGAAGCGCGAACCGCAGGCCAATGCCCGCAGCGTCTGGATCCTGAAGGATGGCCGGCCGCTCGAGGTCGCCATCACCACGGGGCCGACCGACGGCAAGCTGACCCAGATCGTGAAGGGCGATCTCGCCGCCGGGGACGACGTGATCACCGCGTCGCGCCAGGCCACCCAATGAACCCCTCCGCTCCTTTCATCGCCTTCGAGAAGGTACGCAAGCTCTATGGCGAGGGCGCCGGCCTGGTGCGCGCTCTGGCCGGCGTCGATCTCGCCATCGCGCGCGGCGAGTTCGTCGCCATCATGGGCCCGTCGGGCTCCGGCAAGTCGACCGCCATGAACATCCTGGGCTGCCTCGATGTGCCGAGCGGCGGGCGCTATCTCTTCGCCGGTGCCGACGTCACCTCGCTCGCCCGCGACCAGCGCGCCCTGCTGCGGCGCAATTTCCTCGGTTTCGTCTTCCAGGGCTACAATCTCCTGGCCCGTACCACCGCCATCGAGAATGTCGAGCTGCCTCTCGTCTATCGCGGCACCCCCAGGCGCGAGCGCCATGAGCGCGCCGTCGAGGCCTTGCATCTCGTCGGCCTCGCCGGGCGCGAGCACCATACGCCCGCACAGCTGTCCGGCGGCCAGCAGCAGCGTGTCGCCATTGCCCGCGCCATCGTCACCGATCCCCTGGTGCTGCTCGCCGACGAGCCGACCGGCAACCTCGACACCGCGCGCAGCCACGAGATCATGGAGCTTCTCACCCGGCTCAACGACGAGCGCGGCCTCACCATCATCATGGTGACGCATGAACCCGACATGGCGGCCTTTGCCCACCGCACCATCCGCTTCCTCGATGGGCGCATCGAGTCTGACATCGCGCGCGAGGCCGCCTGATGCTGTGGGAAGCCCTCAAGCTCGCGACGCTGTCGGTCAGGCGCAACGTCCTGCGCTCGATCCTGCCGCTGCTCGGCATCGTCATCGGCGTCGCCGCCGTCATCGCCATGGTCACCATTGGCGACGGCACGACGCGGCGCGTCACCGAGGACCTGTCGAAGCTCGGCAGCAATCTTCTGACCGCGCAGCCCGGCCGCAGCATGTTCGGCCCCGGCGGCGCCGGACAGGAGAACCGCTCCTTCGACGACAAGACGGTCGCCAAGCTACGCGGCGAGCTCACCGGCGTGCGCGCCATAGCGCCGGCCGCGAACCGGGCCGCGACGCTCGTCTATGGCGCCCTCAATTATGCGACGACGGTGACCGGGACCGATTCCGAGTTCTTCACCGCCCAGGACTGGACTTTTGCGGCGGGCCGGCCCTTCAGCGACGGCGAGATCAGGTCGGGCAGCGCCGTCTGCGTGATCGGCAAGAGCGTCAGCGACGCGCTGTTCGCGCCCGAAGATCCGCTTGGCAAGCGGATGCGCGTCGGCAATGTGTCTTGCGACGTCATCGGCCTTCTCGCCGCCAAGGGCCAGGGTGCCTTCGGTAATGACCAGGACAACACGGTCATCATGCCGCTGCGCGCCTTCCAGCGCCGCATCGCCGGCAATACCCGCATATCGACGATCTATATTTCGGCGGCGACAAGCGATGACGTTCCCGCCGTCATGGCCAATACCGAGCAGATCCTGCGCGAGGTCCGCCGCGTCGGGCCCGACAAGGACGACACTTTCACGGTGCGCGACATGAGCCAGATCATTTCAACCCTGACCTCGACCTCGACCCTGCTCACCGGCCTCCTGTCCGCCGTGGCCGGGGTCAGCCTGCTGGTCGGCGGCATCGGCATCATGAACATCATGCTGGTCTCGGTCACCGAGCGCACGCGCGAGATCGGCATCAGGCTCGCCATTGGCGCGCTCGAACGCCAGGTCCTGACCCAGTTCCTGGTCGAGGCCCTGGTGCTGGCGCTGATGGGCGGCGTCATCGGCATCGTCCTGGGCCTCGTGCTTGCCGGCACGGCCGGGCATTTCATGGCCATTCCCTTCGTGCCGAACCCGTCGATCATCGCGATGGCCTTCCTGTTCTCGGGCGCCATTGGCCTCGTCTTCGGCTTCTTTCCGGCGCGCCGCGCCGCACGGCTCGATCCCATCGACGCGCTGAGGCATGAGTAACCAATCCCTGAAGGCTTGCGCCGGGCTCGCGAAATCGTGAAGGATGGCTGAAACGCCGGGCCACCTGCCGGCGTATAGACTGCTGACATGCAATATCGGACCCTTCTCAGCCCCTGGACCGACCGCGCCGGCCGTTTTTCCGCCTTGAAAACGGCGGTCTTCGTCCTGCTCCTGCTTCCAGCACTCTATTACGCCGTCGAGCTCTGGCAGAATGACCTCGGCCCCTTGCCCTACAAGGAGGCGCTGCGCCGGATCGGCGACTGGACCGTGCGCTTTCTCGTCCTCACTCTGGCGCTGACGCCGCTGCAGCGGATCGTGATGTGGCCGAAGCTCGCCGTGATCCGCCGCATGCTGGGCGTCGCCACCTTCGCCTATGCCCTGACCCATTTCTCGCTTTATGTCGTGAACGAGAAATTCGATCTCGTCTTCGTCGCTTCCGAGATCGCCAGGCGCATCTATCTCACCATCGGCTTCACCGCCCTCATCGGCCTCAGCCTGCTGGCGGCGACATCGACGGACGGGGCGCTGCGCAGGCTGGGACGCAACTGGAAGCGCCTGCATATGCTCGTCTATGCGCTGGCCGTTCTCGCGCTCCTGCATTTCTTCATCCAGTCCAAGATCGATGTCAGCCAGGCGACCTTGTGGTCGGGCTTTTTCATCTTGCTGATGTTGCACCGTATCGCGCTGAAACTCCGCTTCGCCCTGACGCCGCTGGTGCTCGCCGTCTGCGCGCTCGCGGCCGGCCTCGTGACCGCGGGCCTGGAATTCACCTGGTATGGGGTTGCGACCGGCGTCGATCCGGTCCGCGTGCTGAAGGCCAACCTGGTCTTCGCCCATGGCCTGCGCCCGGCCTTGATCGTGCTCGCCGTCGGCCTTATCGCGGCACTTCTGCCCTGGATCCGGCCGGCCTATGCCGCGGCGACCGCCCGGCTGAGTCCGGTCCGCAATGCGGCGACCCGCTGATCGCTTCCGAGCCTCGATTGCACCGCCAGCACCGCCTGCGATTCCAGGATGACGCCGTCGTCGAGAATCTTGAGGTGATTGGCGGCGAGCGTCGATCCCGTGGTGGTGATGTCGACGATCGCTTCCGCCGTGCCTGCCGCGGGGGCGCCCTCTGTGGCGCCGAGGCTCTCGACGATGCGATAGCCGGTGACGCCTTTGGCGGCGAAGAAGCGCCGCGTGAGATTGAGATATTTGGTGGCGATGCGCAGGCGCCGTCCATGCCGCTGATAGAAGCCTTCCGAAACTTCGTCGAGATCGCTCATCCGCGCCACGTCGAACCAGCATGAAGGCACCGCCACGACGACATTGGCCGGACCGAAGCCGAGCCGCTGCAGCACCTCGACGCGTTCGTCATCGGGCTTCAATGTCTCGCGCAGCAGGTCCTCGCCGGTGACGCCGAGATCGATTTTGCCGTCCTTGAGCGCGCCCGCGATCTCGGAGGCCGAAAGGAACGCGACATCGACATCCGCGACGCCGCCGAGACGGCCGCGATAGAGCCGGTCCGACCCGCCGCGCACGAGCGCGAAGCCCGCCGCGGCGAGCAGCGCCTCGGTCGCCTCCATCAGGCGGCCCTTCGAGGGAATGCCGAGAATGAGCGCCGTCATGGCCGCCCTCCCGCCGCCGCCAGCAGGGCCTCGGTGCCGATGGCGCAGCCGACCGCCGAGACCGGCACCGGCGAGCCGATATCGGACAGGAGATCGTCATAACGTCCGCCGCCAGCGACCTGCGTGGTCCCTTGCGCCGTATCCGCCTCGATCTGGAAGACGAAGCCCGTGTAGTATTCGAGATTGCGGCCGAAGGTGGCGGCGAAGGCGAAGTCCTCGGGCGCAAGGCCCTGCTCGCGCATCGCCTCGATGCGGCGGCGATACTGGCTGAGCGCCGCGCGATAGGCTTCACCGCCGGCGACCGCGTCCAGCGCCTTCAGCACGGAAGCCGCATTGCCCTCGATCGCGAGATAGGCATCGATCGCCGCGACGGCGGCGGGCGCCAGCGGATGCGCCGAGCGGTCGGCCGCCTTTTCGGCGAGCCGTGCCGCGATCTCCGCGCTCGACCGCCCGCCCGCCAAAGGAAGGCCGGTCCGTTCGAGCTCGTTCTCGACCCAGGCCCGCGTCTGTGCCTGATCCTTGCCGACGACCGCGTCCACATGGAGCGAGATGCTGGTGCGGCTCTGTTCCTCGAGCGCCGCGAACCGGTTGAGGGTCTCGCGGAAGGTCTGCGGCCGCCAGAAGTGATGGACGAGGCGCCGGCGCCAGCGCTTCGGCATCTCGAGTCCGTCGAGCAGGGCGTGGAACAGCCGGAGATCGCCGAGCTTGACGCGGCATTGCCCGAGGCCGGCGGCCTCGATCGCAGCGATTGTGAGCGCCAGCACGCGCGCTTCCGAGCGCTGCGCATCGGGTGCGGCAAGCCATTCGATGCCGGCCTGGCCGAACTCGCTGGGGCTGCGCCCGCTTGGGGTGAAGCGGAAGGCCGGGCCGCAATAGCAATAGCGCGCCTCATTGTCGGGCTTTGCCGCATGGGTCAGGTGATAGCGGCAGGCCGGCACCGTGAGGTCGGGCCTCAGGCACATTTCGGCCCCTTCCGGGTCGGTGAAGACATAGGAATTGGCGCGGATATCCTCGCCCGACCGTTCGAGGAATATATCGGCCGGCTGCAGAATGTCGGGCGCGATGAAATCGAAGCCCGCCTGTTCGAACACCGCCATCACGCGGGCATTCTGCGCTTCCAGCGCCCGGCGCTCGGCTGAGGATTTACCAGGCATGGCGGGAGAGTCCGCTTTTCATCCCTCCCCCTTGCGGGGAGGGTCCGCCCGAAGGGGGAAGGATGAGGCCAGAGAAGGAAACGCTCCCGCTCATCGCTTCGCCAGCGCCTCGCGCACCGCCTTCACGAGATCGGCTTCCGCCACCGAGAACTGTGCCAGGCGCGCATCCTTGTAGTCGGCCCGGCTCTCGACCCCACCCGCGAGCTTGGCGCCGAGCGCCAGATCCTTGATCTGCACCTCGCCCCTGGCCTTCTCGTCGCCGCCCTGGATGACGACCAGCGGGCTTGCGCGCTTGTCGGCGTATTTCATTTGCGCCTTCATGCCGGAGGTGCCGACATACATCTCGGCGCGAATGCCGCCGGCGCGCAGGTCGCTCACCATGCGCTGATAATCGCCGAGCCGCTCGCGGTCCATGACCAGGACCACAACCGGCGCCAGCGCCCTGCCCTCGTCCGTCCGCCCCAGGAGCGTGAGCGCCGAATAGAGCCTGGACACGCCGATCGAGAAGCCGGTGGCCGGCACTTGCTGGCCGGTGAACCGCGCCACGAGATCGTCATAGCGCCCGCCGCCGCCGACCGAGCCGAAACGCACCAGTTGGCCCTCCTCGTTGCGCGCTTCCATCAGCAATTCGCATTCGAAGACGGGCCCGGTGTAGTAGCCGAGGCCGCGCACCACCGCCGGATCGATCTTGATGCGGTCCTCCGCATAGCCGGCCGCGGCGAAGAGTTTTGACATTTCCTCGAGCTCGGCGACGCCGGAGCGGCCGCGCTCGCTCTCGCCCACCAGATCGGCGAGCCGCTTCAGCGTGTCGCCGCGCGTCTTGCCGCCCGCATCGACGAAGCCCGCGACACGATCGATGGCCGCCTGGTCGAGTTCGGCGCCTTTGGTGAAATCACCCGATTCATCCTTGCGGCCGCGGCCCAGGAGATCGCGCACCCCTGCAACGCCCAACCGGTCGAGCTTGTCGATGGCGCGCAGCACCGTCATGCGCCGCGCCTCGTTCGCTTCCCCGGCAACCCCGATGGCTTCCAGCACGCCATCGAGCACCTTGCGGTTGTTCACTTTCATCACATAGTCGCCGCGCCGGATGCCGAGCTTCTCCATCGTGTCGGCGATCATCATGCACACTTCCGCATCGGCCGCGGGCGATGCCGAGCCCACCGTGTCGGCGTCGAACTGCATGAACTGGCGGAAGCGTCCCGGCCCCGGTTTCTCGTTGCGGAACACCCAGCCCTGGCGGTAGCCGCGATAGGGCGTCGGCAACGACTGCTGGTTTTCCGCGACATAGCGCGCCAGCGGCGCGGTCAGGTCGTAGCGCAGCGACAGCCACTGCTCGTCCTCGTCCTGGAAGGAGAACACGCCCTCGTTCGGCCGGTCCTGGTCGGGCAGGAATTTGCCGAGCGCGTCGGTATATTCGATGAACGGCAGTTCGAGCGGCTCGAAGCCATAGGCCTCATAGACCTCTTCGATCACCCGCATCATGCGTTTGACGCCACGGACCTCGTCGGGGCCTACATCGCGGAAGCCCTTGGCGAGGCGCGCCTTGGGGCGCTGTTGTTTGGTCTTGGCGGACATATCCGCTCCCTCGAAATAAAAGTCGAGCGGGCTTGTAACGGAAGCCTGCGGCTTCAGCAACACTTCGGGATTCATTGGGCTTTTGCCCGCAGGGCTGGAGGTCACCGGCAGGTCGGCCGATGGCGCGGTCTGGAAAGCGGCCTCCTCGATGCGCATCATTATACACACTTTTCTTGATTGAAAGAGCGAGAATGTGTCTTTATATGCGCATGGAGCGGGACAGCAGGAGGATCGTCAAACGCCTCAGGGAGGGACGGCTTCGAACTGGTCAGCATCAGGGGTTCGCACCACAAGTTCCGGAAAGGCCCCTTTACGGAGATCGTCCCGCACCCGAAGAAAGATTTGCCAGTCGGTACGGCGCGCGAAATCGCCAGGCAAGCCGGCTGGCTCTGGGGAGATACGACGCAATGCGCTATTACATCGCTGTGGTTCACAAGGACGAGGACTCGGCTTTCGGTGCCCACTTTCCCGATCTTCCGGGTTGCTTTTCTGCAGCAGATGCCCTGGATGACGTTGTGCCGAAGGCGGCCGAAGCCCTTGCCCTCTATGCCGAGGATGCGGCTCTTCCGGAACCCAGGAGCCTTGATGCCCTGCGCAGGGACAAGAACGTGGCGGCACATCTGGCCGAAGGCGCGATGCTGGTCGCCGTGCCGCATATAGAGAATGACGCCCGCGTCGAACGGGCGAACATCACCATGGAAGCAGGCCTGCTCCGCGCGGTCGATGCCGCCGCCAAGGCCAGGAAACTCACACGGTCAGCGTTTCTTGCCCAGGCGGCGCGCCACGAGATTGAGCGATAGGCTCGACGCCAGCAGGATTGCAGCTCGCGAGCAGCTTCAAACGCTTTGCTTATTTGTCCCGGACCACGGTCTGCTGCTGGACGCCGAGACCTTCGATGCCGATGCGCATGACATCGCCGGGCTTGAGGAAGCGCTGTGGTTTCATCCCCATGCCCACGCCGGGCGGCGTGCCGGTGGTGATGATGTCGCCCGGCATCAGGGTGAAGAACTGCGACAGATAGGCGACGATATGGGCGACGCCGAACACCATTGTCTGGGTGGTGCCGTCCTGCACCCGCTTGCCGTTGAGCTCGAGCCACAATCTGAGCTTCTGCGGGTCCTTGATCTCGTCGCTGGTGACGAGCCACGGGCCGATCGGGCCGAAGCCCGGGCTGCTCTTCCCCTTGCTCCACTGGCCGCCCGAGCGCTTGATCTGGTAGTTGCGCTCCGAGACGTCGTTGCCGATCGTATATACCAGCACGTACATCAACGCGTCTGCCTCGCTGACGTTCCGGCAGCGCTTGCCGATCACGGCAACCAGCTCACCCACGTATTGCACCATG
>CAZICN010000083.1:0-15071 GCA_964537655.1 uncultured Aestuariivirga sp. | reverse complement strand
TTCGTCATCAAGCATCAGGGCGAGGTGAAGGCCGATCTGCCGATCAAGGAGCTGGGCGATCAGGCGCCCGAATACGATCGGCCCTGGGTGGCGCCCAAGGCGCCGCCGCGCCTCGAGGCGAAGGACGTCCCTGCCCCGCATGATCTTAAAGCTGCGATCCTGAAAATCCTCGGCTCGCCCGACATGTCGTCGCGCCGCTGGGTTTGGGAGCAATATGACCATCTCATCCAGTCGAACTCGGCCCAGGTGCCAGGCGGCGATGCGGGCGTCATCCGCCTCGAGGGAAGTCCCAAGGGGCTTGCCGTCTCGACCGATGTGACGCCCCGCTATGTCGAGGCCGATCCTTATGAGGGCGGGAAACAGGCGGTGGCCGAATGCTGGCGCAACCTCACCGCGGTCGGCGCCGATCCCATCGCCATCACCGACAATCTCAATTTCGGCAATCCCGAGCGGCCTGAGATCATGGGCACCTTCGTGAAGGCCGTCGAAGGCATCGGCGAAGCCTGCCGGGCGCTCGATTTCCCGGTCGTGTCCGGCAATGTCTCGCTCTACAACGAGACCAACGGCCAGGCCATCCTGCCCACCCCGGCCATTGGCGGCGTCGGCCTGCTGCCCGACCTCGCGAAAATGGCCACTCTGGCCTTCAAGAATGAAGGTGACGCCATCCTGCTGGTGGGCGGCCATGGCAGCCATCTTGGTCAGTCGGTCTATTTGCGCGACGTGCTGGGCCGCGAGGAAGGGCCACCCCCGCCTGTCGACCTCGCCCGCGAAAGGCGCCATGGCGACTTGATTCGATCTCTCATCCGATCCGGCCAAGTGACTGCCGTGCATGATATTTCCGACGGCGGGCTGGCCACATGCCTTGTCGAGATGGCGCTCGCCTCAAAGACCCTCGGGGCCGATGTCGACGCTCTCGATCATGTCGCCCTCTTCGCCGAGGACCAGGCCCGCTATGTGGTGACCTGTCCTGCCAGGGAGGCGGCCAAGATCATCACCCAGGCGCATGTGAAGGGTGTCGATGTCATTCGCCTCGGCACCGTGACCGGGGCGGCCGGATTGATTGTCGAAGGGGTCGCTTCTATATCCTTGGTTGACTTGCGTCAGGCACATGAAGGCTGGTTCCCGGCCTATATGGGCGCCAGAGCAGCCTGAAGGAGTAAAAACGCATGGCCATGAACGCCTCCGAGATCGAGCGGCTCATCAGGGAAGCTCTGCCGGACGCGCGCGTGGAGATCCGCGACCTGGCCGGCGACGGCGATCATTATGCGGCGAATGTGGTGTCCTCTTCCTTCAAGGGCAAATCCCGCGTCCAGCAGCACCAGATGATTTATGCCGCGCTCAAGGGTAGAATGGGCGGCGAATTGCATGCTTTGGCGCTGCAGACCAGCGCCCCGGAGGACTGAATGGAATGCTGAGCCCCGGTGCGATTGCGGTCATTCTGGCAATTGTAGGTTTCGGGCTGGTTCTGCTGGCCCTGCGCCTGACGGGAACGCGAAAAGCCTATAACTGGCAGCCGGATCTGTCGCATCGGACCCACGAGCTGGACATGTCGAAGATGCAGAACCATTCCGCCATCTGGCTGACCGAGAAATCGGCGGAAGAGCGGCACGAGGAACGTAGAGACTATCTTAGAGAGCGAGTGAAAAATGAGCGACATCAAGACCTGGATTGAGAGTGAAGTGAAGTCGAACGACGTGGTGCTGTTCATGAAGGGCACCCCTGACGCACCAATGTGCGGTTTCTCGGGCCGTGTCGTGCAGATCCTCGATCATCTCGGCGCCGGCTATAAGGGCATCAACGTTCTCGACTCGGGCGACCTGCGCCAGGGCATCAAGGACTATTCCAACTGGCCGACCATTCCGCAGCTCTATGTTAAGGGCGAGTTCATCGGCGGCTGCGATATCGTGACCGAGATGTTCCAATCGGGCGAGCTCAAGACGCTGCTGGCCGAGAAGACCGACGCCTGACTGAAAAGGCGCCTACGCCCGGGACGCCGCCAATGATCGAGCTGAGGCTGGAAACACGCAGCTCTCGCCGCAATGCCGCCTTGCCGGCGACTTCATCTTGACGCCGGCTTACCCAAGGATAGGCTGATCGACTGTCCTACGGGAGGCGATCATGTCGGGCCGGATACAATTCGTCAGAACCGGCCTCGTGGCATTGGCGTATCTCGCCTTCTGCCTGTGGGCAGCGCTTTGGGCAACTGCCCAGGAGCCGCAAGTCCTCAAGGGCATAGCCCTGGTCATCGGCCAGTCGGACTATCAGGCCCTGACCGTGCTCGCCAATCCCAAGGCCGATGCGCGGGCCATGGAGGAACGGCTGTCGGCGCTCGGCTTCAAGACCGATCTCGCTCTCGATGAAGGAGCCCGCAAGCTCAAGCGCACCGTCTCGGGTTTCATCGAGGATGCGGAGGGCGCCGATGTAGCGCTCGTCTATTATTCGGGCCATGCGATCGAGGTGGGGGGAGTCAATTATCTCATTCCCACCGATGCCGGCGTATCCTCCCTCGACGCGGCGGAAGAGAGTTTTGTGCCTTTGCAGCAGGTGCTGGACGAACTCAGGCGCAAGGCGAAGATCACCGTCCTGCTGATCGATGCTTGCCGCACCAATCCCTTTCCGACGGATGCTCTGCTGAGGAAGACCCAAGGGGCGCCGGGTGAGCCCATGTCCCCCACCGGGATTGCGGCGACCAAGGGTGTGACCATTCTGACAACCGAAGGCCAGGTGTCGCCGGAAAATCTCGGCGAGGTCGTGGGCTATGCGGCCGCCCCCGGGGCAGTAGCGCTCGACGGCCCTGCCGGAACCAACAGTCCCTATGCGGCGGCCCTGCTGAAGCATCTCTCCGCCAACCAGTCTTATGACTTCAGCCAGGTCATGACCCTGGTGACGGAGGAGGTTTACCTCGCCACTCAGACACGCCAGCGACCCTGGACCAATGCCAGCCTCAGGCGCTTTCTGACCTTTGGTGGAAAGGTCGCCGAAGCCTCGCCGGACGACGCACGGATCAAGGACGCACGTCGTACTTTGCTGCTCACCATTGCCGCGACACCTCAGGAGACACGTGGCTTCGTCGAGTCCCTGGCGAAGGAACAGAAACTGCCGCTTGATCTCGTTTATGGCATGCTGAAGGAACTTCAGGTCGACACAGCCAGTGGCCCCGAGGAGATCGAAAAGCAGCTCAGGGAAGGTGTCGAACGGGCGAAGCAGCAGAAGGCCGAGCGCGATGCATTGCGGCAGAGCGACCCCCAGATCATCGAACTTGCGAAGCTGGCCGACCGCGCCGAAGCCGAAGGGGCGCTTGGCCTGGCGGCGGAGTATTGGGCCAAGGCCAGCAAACGGACAGATGAGCTGGCCGACACGCGCGAGCGGAACAAGACGGACGTCACCGACAGGGCACGGGAGGCGGCATCCGTCTATGCGCGTCATGCCCAGGCGGCGATCCTGGCCTTCGATCACGAAACGGCTGGCCGCGAGTATGGCAAGGCTTACCGGGAGATCGAATGGTTCGATGCCGGGCTTGCGTTCAGATACAAGCTCGCGGAAGCCGATGCGCTCAGGAACCACGGTGACTACAAGGGCGTCAATGATGCGCTCAGGCAATCGCTGGCACTCTATTCCCTGGCTGTCACTGTTGCCGAACGAGCCGGCAACCCGGACAGCCGAGGCACGGCCCGGAACAATCTCGGCAATACCTTGCGGATCCTCGGAGAACGTGAAAACGACTCGGGCTCTCTGCGCAAGGCGGTGGCAACCCTGGAAGCCGCGCTCACCGACCGCAGCCGTGAGCGCGTCCCACTCTCATGGGCCGCCACCCAGAACAATCTCGGCAATGCCCTGACGATCCTCGGAGGGCGCGAAACCGGCACAGAGTCTCTGCGCAAGGCGATCGTGGCCTTTGAGGCCGCGCTCACCGAACGTACGCGCGAACGCGTGCCGCTCCAATGGGCCACCACCCAGAACAATCTCGGCAATGCTTTCAAGGGCCTCAGCGAACGCGAGAGTGGCACGGACTCGCTGCGCAAGGCGGTAGCGGCCTACGAAGCCGCCCTCACTGAGCTGACACGCGAGCGCGCACCGCTCGACTGGGCGTTGACTCAGAACAACCTTGGTACTGCCTTTCAGGGCCTCGGTGAGCGCGAAAGTGGAACCAAATCGCTACGCAAGGCGGTAATGGCCTATGAGGCCGCGCTCATCGAGCGCACCCGCGAACGAGTGCCGCTGCAATGGGCCGCTACCCAGAGCAATCTCGGCGCCGTCTTGCAGATTCTCGGTGAACGCGAGACCGGCACGGATTCCCTGCGCAAGGCAGTGGCGGCCTATGAGGCCGCCCTCACCGAGCGGACACGCGAACGCGTGCCGCTGCAATGGGCCACTACCCAGAACAATCTCGGCATTGCTCTTCGAAGCCTCGGGGAACGCGAGAGTGACATCGAGTCCCTGCGCAAGGCGGTGCTAGCCTTTGAGGCGGCGCTCACCGAACATACCCGCGAGCAGCTGCCCCTCAAATGGGCCGGTACCCAGAACAATCTCGGCAATGCCCTCAAGAGTCTGGGTGAGCGTGAAAGCGGCACGGACTCTCTGCGCAAGGCGAGTGCGGCCTATGAAGCCGCGCTCACTGAACAGACACGCGAGCGCGTGCCGCTCCGGTGGGCCGCGATCCAGAACAATCTCGGTGTCGTCCTTCGAACTCTCGGTGAGCGCGAAAGTGGCACTGATACTCTGCGCAAGGCAGTGACAGCCCTCGAGGCCGCGCTCACTGAGCGTACCCGCGAACGCGTGCCGCTCCAATGGTCCTCGACCCAGAACAATCTCGGCGTCACCTTTCAAATCCTTGGCGAACGCGAAACCGGCACGGACTCGCTGCGCAAGGCAGTGACGGCCTACGAGGCCGCGCTCACCGAGCGTCGCCGCGAGCAGATGCCACTTCAATGGGCGATAACCCAGAACAACCTCGGCTATTCTCTTGCGATCATTGGCGAGCGGACAGGCGACGTGAGACACATCGAGAAAGCCATCCCCCTCCTCAGAGCGGCGTTGCAGGAGCAGAACAGATTGAACGATCCTCTTTCATACCACACCGCCGACAGCCTGTGCCGCGCGCTTCTGGGCCTGGGAGCCCGCAACAAGGACCGCAGCATGCTCATGGAAGCCAAGACCCACTGCCTGTCAGCGCTGAAGGGCGGGAAAGACCAGCAGATGGATCAAGCCGTTCGGAGAACCGAAGCCAATCTGGCCAGCGTCGAAAAGGCTCTGGCCGTGATCGACTGAACCCCATCTCAGGCCAAGCCATCACCCTGGCCCCATCCCTTCTTGCTTGAAAAGGCTACGTATCGCGCATGGCAGGCCCCTTTGGGCCGCCGATTGACGCGCAGGAACGGTTCGGGCAACTCAGTTGCCCAACCTCATGGCCGTCACCCCAACATCCTCCTCGCAGGCCTCGACGCTTGCTTTCGCAGCCCTTCTTGGCGCCGGCGTCGCCGTCGGCTTTTCACCCATCCTGGCGCGGCTTTCCGACCTGGCGCCCCTGGCCTCGGGCTTCTACCGGCTGGCCTTCGCGGTTCCGGCCCTCTGGCTCGCGGTCAGGCTCGGGGGCGGCCGGCTGCAAAGTCTCTCCGCCCTGTCCCCGGGTGATCGCCTGAGGCTCGCTCTTGCCGGCGTCGCCTTCGCCGCCGACATCTCCTTCTGGCATCTCGCCATTGCCGAAACGACCGTTCTCGAGGCGACACTTCTCGCCAGCACGGTTCCGATCATGGTGACGGTCGCCTCGGTGTTCCTGTTCGGCGAGAAGATCAGGCCGCTCTTCGTCATCGGGCTCGCGGTGGCGCTCGCCGGCGTCGTGGCCCTTGCCCTGCAGCGGACCGAGGCGGCAGTGATGCCGTCCAACCGGCTGCTGGGCGGCATCTACGCGCTGCTCGCCGCTTCGTTCTTCGCAGCCTATCTGCTGCTCGTCGCCAATGTGCGCCGGCACTGCTCGACCGGTACGATCATGTTCTATACGAGCCTGGTCTCGGCGCTGGCGCTGCTGCCTTTCGCTTTCGCCCTGAGCCCGACCATGCTGTCGGGCTCGCTCTCGGGCTGGCTGATCCTGCTCGCTCTCGCCGTCATCAGCCACGCCGGCGGCCAAGGCCTGATGACCTTCGCCCTCGCCCATTTGCCGACCTCTTTCTCCTCGATGATGGGCCTCATGCAGACAGCGGTCGCCGCCGTCGTCGCCTGGCTCCTGTTGTCCGAGCCATTGACCCTGACCATGCTGGCGAGCGGTGCCGCGATCCTGGCCGGCATCTGGGTCTGCCGCAAGGCGACGGCGGCCTGAACCATGGACCAGCTCAAACCCATCCTCGCCTTGCTGTTCACCATGCTGATCTGGGGCGTGGCGCCAGTCTTCGTCCGCTCGCTCTCCGTCGAGCTGGGACCTGCGGATGCCATGGTGATTCGCTATGTGCTCGTGTCGCTGACCTGCATCGGCATTCTCGCGGTGACCGGCGGCTGGCGCATCAGGCTCGCGGATTGGCCGCGGCTCGTCCTGATCTCGATCGTTGGCCTTTTCGGCTACAGCGCCGGTTCGGTCTACGGCTTCGCCACCGTGCCGGCGGGCATCGGCGGGCTCATCTATGCGACGCAGCCCCTCTTCATCGCGCTGCTCGCGACCGTGCTGCTGGGCGAGAAGCTGACGCTCTATATTATCGCCGGCCTCGCCCTGGCGGTGGCAGGCACAGCCTGCCTGTTCTGGAACGACCTCTCCCTCGGCCCTGGCGCGCAGCCCTATCTCTTCGGTATCCTGCTGCTGGTGCTCTCGAGCTTTCTCTGGGCCTTCTATACCGTACCCGGCAAGGTGCTGTTCCAACGTTATGGCTCGCTGTCGGTCACTGCGATGAGCATGATCATCGGCACCTTGCCCATGCTCCCTCTCGCCTCCTCAGGCACGCTCCATACGCTGGCCACGATGACCTCGGGACAATGGCTCGATCTGCTCCTCCTGGCATTTCTCTCGACCTTCATCTCGATGATCACCTGGAATTATGCGGCGGCGCGCCTGGCGGCGGTAAAGACGGGCGCCTTCCTCTATCTGATTCCGGTGATCGCGGTCATCGCCGGCGTCGTGATCCTGGGGGAGACGGTGACCCTGACGACGGTGTTTGGCGGCCTGCTCATCCTGGGCGGGGTCGCCATCGCCCAGTTCGGACCGCGCTTCCGGCGGGTCCGGCATGAGCAGAACGCAGTTTGACCGGGCACCGGTTGTCCTTATGCTGCGCCCCCAACTTTCGAGGCGCCCATGTCCGAACAGTCCCTCGCCAAGCCCACCCCCTGGTACTTCCTGCCGGCGGTGATCATCGTCTCGGGCTGTCTCGTCGCCATCGTCAATTTCGGCGTGCGCTCGAGCTTTGGCCTGTTCACTGGCCCGATCTCGGAAGCGCATGCCTGGCCGCGCGAGATCTACAGCATTGCCATCGCCATCCAGAACCTGCTGTGGGGTATCGCGACGCCGGTCGCGGGTGCCCTGGCCGACCGTTATGGCAGCGCCCGCGTGCTCATGGGCGGTGCTGTCTTCTATGCGATCGGCACCGTGCTCATGGCGAGCGCGGCGAGCCCGGCCATGCTCTATTTCGGCGGCGGCGTTCTCATCGGCATCGGCATCGCCGCCTCCTCCTTTGGCATCGTCATGGCGGCCTTCGGCCGCCTGGTGCCGCCCGAGAAGCGTTCCTGGGCCTTTGGCATCGCGACCGCGGCCGGCTCGATGGGTCAGTTCATCTTCGCACCGCTGGGCGGTGCCCTCATCCCGGCTTTCGGCTGGTATCAAGCGCTGATCATTCTGGGCGCCTGCTCGCTGCTGATCATCCCCTTCGCCTTCCCGCTGATGGCACAGAACACATCGAGGAGCGCCCTGCCTCCGGGCGAAGCGGAAATGAGCCTGCGCCAGGCGATCAGGGGCGCGTTCCGCAACCGCTCCTACAACCTGCTGACCGCCGGCTTCTTCGTCTGCGGCTTTCAGCTTGCCTTCGTCACCGTCCATTTGCCGCCCTATCTCGAGGAACACGGCATCAGTCAGGGCTTCGCCGGCATCGCGATGGGCGCCATCGGCCTGTTCAACGTGCTTGGCTCCTACTATTCGGGCATCATTGGCGGCAAATATGCCAAGCGCATCCCGCTCAGCATCATCTATATCCTGCGCTCGATCGCGGTGATCGCCTTCGTCACGCTGCCGATCACCAATGTGTCGACGATCATCTTCACGGCATCCCTCGGCCTGCTCTGGCTGTCGACCGTGCCTTTGACCATGGGCCTCGTCACGGTGATGTTCGGCACCCGTTACATGGCGACGCTCTATGGCTTCGTTTTCCTGAGCCATCAGGTCGGATCGTTCTTCGGCGTGTGGCTCGGCGGACGCCTCTATGATCAGTTCGGTTCCTATGATCCGGTCTGGTGGATGGGAGCGGCTCTCGGCGTCTTTGCCGCGCTCGTGCATCTGCCGATCCGCGAGCAGCGCTCCGACAGGTTCGCCCAACCGCAGCCGGCGTAATGGGAAACTGGCCCGGCCATAGATTCGCGGCGGCCTTCGGCGGCATCGTCCTTCTGGTCTGGCTCGCGGTGATGGCGGTGATCATGCGCCAGGCGGCGCTACCACCTGAAGCACCTGGCCCGCTCCTCGCAGTTTTCGAGCCCGGCATGGGCGAAGATGAGATGTTCGCCCGCATCATTGCCGCCAATGGCAAGCCCCTGCGTGGCACCTGGCTCGGCTTCGTGTGGGTGGTCGCCGGTGAGGAAGCGGGGCTCGCCGGACGTCTGGAGGCCCAGGGCGCCATCGGCACCTATGCGGAACTGCCCTTCAATCCCTCGCTCGCCGGCTGTTTCGCCTTCGCCGACGCCAAGATGGCCGAGGTCTTCTCGATCAGGCCTTAGCAGCACTCTCGCGGACACGCTGCTAAGAGATTGAAAAATAATCGTTAAATCAATCTTCACCGGCTTGACCGACAATCCCGCGTGCAACAAGCTGAACTCGCCCGAGATTCTCAGGAGGACGGCGATGATCGACAGGGCCTTTGAAGGCCAGTTGCTGGGCTGGTCACTGACGACGGCGGAAATCATGTACCGCCTCCCCGATCACCGCGACATTCTTCAGCTCTTTCTCTGGCAGGACTACGATCTCGCCCCGCAATTTCCCCGCCTCATCAAATTCCTGGACTTCTGGGCCCACAACCTCGATGGTCCGCTGTGTGAAGTCCGCGTCGCCCATTCATCCATTGTCGGCCCGGCGGAACTGCGCTTTGTCGGCAGCGAGTGGCGGCTGCACTGAATTCGAGGAGATCGACATGCTGGCGCTCAGGCCCAATTGCGAATGCTGCGACAAGGATCTCCCGCCGCGGGCGCAAGATGCGCGCATCTGCACTTTCGAATGCACCTTCTGCGCCGACTGCGCCGAGCAGAAGCTCGGAGGCGTCTGTCCCAATTGCGGCGGCGATCTGGTGAAGCGGCCCATCCGGCCGGCGGCCATGCTGAAGAAATATCCGGCAAGCACCGAGCGCATCTTCAAGCCCCAGGGCTGCGCCGCATGATGATGCCCGGCATTTGACTGGCGGCATCCTGGCCGTCGCCGTTGCGCAACACGCGGGACTAATACGGACGCCAGAACGTGGACAGACTATCGATCTCAGCCGTGCTCCGGTCGATGCCTAGATCGCGACGCGCTCGGTTGTCGAGGCGCGCGAGCAGCCGCCGGTCACGTCTGCGTTGACGTCGGGAATCCATCAATCTTGCCAGCCGAGCCAGCTGGCGTTGGATGAAGCAAACACTCCGGGGTCTCTTCCCGTGCCTCGCCCACCCCTTGCCGGCCCTGTCCGTCACCAGAACACCGGAATGAGGGAAATTACCAGGAGGCTGGCCATCGACCTGTTGAAGGCAATGAGAGCGCGAGGATTGTGGAGAAACCGTCCAATAACGCCGCCAAATCCGGCCCAGATCACCACCGACACGAAAGTAGCCGTTGCGAGCACGGTGGCGATCACCGAGGTTTTCCATAGGGCCTCACCCTCGGCGGTGCTGTAGGCCGCCAAAGCGCCGACCGCCGTCACCCAGCCCTTCGGATTGATCCATTGGAAGAGCACTGCTTCAACGAAGCTGATCGGCTTCGTCCGCGCTGAGCGGCCGCCGGCAGCGTCGGTCCCCGCGATCCGCCAGGCGAGATAGAGGAGATAGGCGGCGCCGGCATATTTCAACACCATGTGCAGGCGCGGCTCGGCTTGAAACAAACCGGCCAAACCCAAGCTTACCGCCACGACCATGAAGCCGAAGCCCAGCGTAATGCCCAGCATGTGCGGGATCGCGCGACGGAAGCCGAAGTTGGCGGCCGATGCCGTGACCATGACGACATTCGGTCCCGGCGTCAGACACATGGCCGCCGCGAACAGGACCAGGGGTCCCAGCAATATGCCTTCCACCATCGCGAAACTTCCTCTGTGAGCGAAGCGAGCGTCGTGGCAGGATGCATTCCGCCCGTTTCGCCGCAACTACCTCAGAGATATTCGTGGCCAATGAGACGACATTCGCTGTCAGGCTAAAATGGTGGCGGGAGCATCGCGGGTTCTCGCAACTCGAGCTCGCGGGACGCGCCGATATTTCACAGCGCCATTTGAGTTTCCTCGAACTTGGACGCGCCTCTCCCAGCCGGGAAATGGTCGACCGGCTCGCCGCGGCGCTGGATATCCCGCTCAGACAGCACAACGCGCTGTTGCTGGCCGCAGGCTTTGCCCCGGAGTGGCGCCAGCGCGATCTCGCGGAACCCGACCTCGCTGGGGTGACGCACGCCCTCGACTACATGCTGGCCCAGCAAGAGCCATATCCGGCCGTCGTGGTCGACCGCCACTGGACTCTTCTTCGCAGCAATCAGGGCGCTATTCGCCTGGTCGAGTTTCTCGTCGGCCCCATCGCGCCGGGGACGGCCATCAACCTGGCCGACGCGCTGGTGGCACCGGATGTGCTGCGGCCGCACCTCGCAAATTGGCCGGAAGTCGTGCGCCATTTCATTCGCAGTGTTGAAGCCGATGCCGCGGCGGATGGCTCGGCCGAGACCGCGGCACTGCTCGACCGGCTCATGAGCTACAAAGGCGTTCGCCCGGCGCTTCGACTTGGCGCCGGCAAGGCCGACGCCAGCCCTGTGCTGGCGATGCATTTTCGCAAGCAGGAAACGTCCCTGCGCCTGTTCACGACCATCGCCACCCTGGGCAAGCCGCAGGACGTGACGCTGCAGGAGCTGCGCATCGAATGCTTCTTTCCGATGGATGACGCGACGGCGAGACTTCTCCGGGGCTGGGCCGAGGCGCAACGGTGAGGAGGTTCAGGGCTTTCGGCGAGCATGGGCTGCGCCGGAAAGCAAAACGGCGGAGCATCGCCCCGCCGTTCGCAAAATCCGTATGAGAGCCGATCAGCGCGAATAATATTCGACAACCAGGTTGGGCTCCATCTGCACCGGATAGGGAACGTCGGACAGGCTCGGAACGCGCGACAGTTTCGCGGTCATGGCTTTGTGGTCGGTCTCGACATAATCCGGCACGTCGCGCTCGGCGAGCTGCGTCGCTTCCAGCAGCACCGGCAGTTCCTTCGACTTCTGGCGGACCTCGATGACGTCGCCCATCTTGATGCGCATGCTGGGGATGGTGACCCGGCGGCCGTTCACCTTGACATGGCCATGGCTGACGAACTGGCGGGCGGCGAACATGGTGGAGACGAACTTGGCGCGATAGACGATCGCGTCGAGACGGCGCTCGAGCAGGCCGATCAGGTTCTGCGAGGTGTCGCCGGTCATGCGCGCGGCTTCCGAATAGATGCCGAAGAACTGGCGCTCCGAGATATTGGCGTAATAGCCCTTGAGCTTCTGCTTGGCGCGCAGCTGCATGCCGAAGTCGGAAAGCTTGCCCTTGCGGCGCTGGCCGTGCTGGCCGGGGCCATATTCGCGCTTGTTGATGGGGCTCTTCGGGCGGCCCCAGATATTCTGCCCCATGCGGCGGTCGATCTTGTGCTTGGCTTGCACGCGTTTGGTCATATGTAGCTCCAAAGTCTCGAAAAAATGAGCTGGCGGCCGAAGCCGCCGGGTTATTGAGCGAGCCCTCCTCTGCCGGTTACCCGGCCGACAGGATCTTCGTTCCGCGTGGAAAACCAGATCCGCAGGCAAGCAAAAACGCGAGAACCATATGCGGCCCCGCGTTGGGGTGAGCGTGTAATGCAAGGCCGCCGGCTTGTCAAATGGCTGGCGGGAGCGGAAATTACTCCGCTTTCACAAGCACATAGCTGCCGGGTGCATCTTCGATAGCCTTGAGCTTGCCCTGCCCCGGAACCCGGGCTTTGACCTTCTTGCCGGATTTGGGCGATATCCACGAAAACCAGTCGGGCCACCAGGAGCCCGAATGCTCCGTTGCCCCCTTGAGCCAGTCATCCAGCGTGGCGGATGGCTTGTCGTTGGTCCAGTACTGGTATTTCTGCGCCTCGGGCGGATTGACCACGCCCGCAATATGCCCCGAGCCCGAAACCACGAGCCGCGTCTCGCCGCCGAAATTCTGGCCGAGACGGAACACCGACGCGAGCGGCGCGATATGATCCTCGCGCGCCGCCAGGTTGTAGACCGGCAGCTTCACCTTCTTCAGATCGATGCGCACCCCGTCGAGCGTCATCTGCGCCTTGGCCAGGCGGTTGTCGAGATAGCATTCGCGCAGATACTGGCTGTGCACGCCGGCCGGCATGCGGGTCGAATCGCTGTTCCAGTACAGGAGATCGAACGGCATCGGGTCCTTGCCGAGCATGTAGTTGTTGACGACATATGACCAGATCAGGTCATTCGAGCGCAGGAGATTGAAGGCATCGGCGACATGGCGGCCGGCGAGATAACCCTTGTCCTTCATCCGCCCTTCCGCCCATTCGATCTGCTCCTTGTCGACGAAAACGCGCAGGTCCCCGGCCTTCTCGAAATCCACCTGCGTGGTGAAGAAGGTGACCGCATTCACCCGGTCATCGCCCTTGGCGGCGAGGTAGCCGAGAGCGGCCGCGACCAGCGAGCCGCCCACGCAATAGCCGATGACATTGACCTTCTCGACCTCGCTCGCCTGCTGCACGGCGGTGAGCGCCGCCAGGAAGCCATCGCGCATATAGTCGGCGAAGGTCTTGTGGCCGTGTTTCTCGTCCGGGTTGATCCACGACACGACGAAGACGGTAAGCCCCTGCTCGGTCGCCCAGCGCACGAACGACTTCTTCGGGTTGAGATCGAGGATATAGAACTTGTTGATCCACGGCGGCACGATGAGAAGCGGGATCTCGTGCACGCGCTCGGTGGTCGGCGAATACTGGATGAGCTGGAACGTGTCGTTCTGGAAGACGACCTTGCCCGGCGTCGTCGCCACGTTCTTGCCGAGCTCGAAGGCGGAGAGATCGGTCTGCTTGATGCGCAGCCGCCCCTGGCCGGCCTTGATGTCTTCCTCGAGATTCTTCAGCCCCTCGATCAGATTGGCGCCGTTGCTGGCGAGTGTGGCGCGCAGCACTTCCGGATTGGTGAGGGCGAAATTGGAGGGCGACACCGCATTGGCGATCTGGTCGACATAGAAGCGGGCCTTGTGGCGGGTGTGATCGTCGAGGCCTTCGGCATCCTTGACCAGGTCCGTCGCCCAGCGCGCCGAGAGCAGATAAAACTGCTTGAGGAAATCGAAGACCGTGTTCTGCTGCCAGTCCTTGTCGGTGAAGCGCCTGTCGCCGCGCTCAGGCGCCGCGACGGGACCGACGTCCTCGCCGAGCATCTTGCGCCAGGCCGACTGCCACAGTTCGCCGTACGACGCCCACAGCCGCATCTGGGCGTCCATAAGCTTCTGCGGGTCCGAGGCATAGGACTGGGCGACGGCGCCCAGCGTCTTCACTACCTGCTCGATCGGCGTGACCTGGGCTTCCATGTCGCGCTGCGGGTTGGGCGGCGTCTCGGCCATGTTGCGAGCGATTTGGGCCGCCTGCTCGAACACTTTGGCCATGTTGCGCGCGAATTGCGCGGGGTCCGCCAGGCGGAAGTCAGTCTGCTGGGTCTTACCGTCGTTCATGCACACCTCGGAACACACCCAATATTGACGTAATTTCCCGATCACGCAATCACAGATCGGCCACGGGATTTTACTTCGCCGGCGGATGAGCTAAGCCAGCGCCATGGCAGGAACCGACAAGACACAGGCTTCACCCGCGGGCGCCGCACCGGCCGTCATTCTGGTCAACCCGCAGCTTGGTGAAAATATAGGCACCGCCGCCCGGGCCATGGCCAATTTCGGCCTGCACGAGCTCAGGATCGTCGACCCGCGCGACGGGTGGCCCAATGAGCGGGCCGTCTCGGCGGCCTCGGGCGCCGACTGGATCATCAAATCGGCCTCGATCCACGCCACGCTGGACGACGCGCTGAAGGACTTCACCCGCGTCTATGCGACCACGGCCCGGCCGCGCGGCATGGTCAAGGAAGTGATCACACCCGAACAAGCGGGATCCG
Organism: uncultured Aestuariivirga sp.; assembly: GCA_964537655.1. Lineage (GTDB taxonomy): Bacteria > Pseudomonadota > Alphaproteobacteria > Rhizobiales > Aestuariivirgaceae > Taklimakanibacter. The sequence continues at coordinate 574 of CAZICN010000083.1, read as the reverse complement.
ACATGCGGCTCAGGATCGGAAAGGGCGAGAAACTGGCCCTGCTCTTCGGCCGCGAGCGCTGGGGCCTCAATAATGACGAAGTTTCCCTCGCCGATATCATCATCACCGCCCCGGTCAACCCGGCCTTCGCGTCGCTCAACATCGCCCAGGCCGTGCTGCTCGTCGGCTATGAATGGTACAAGCATGAGGCTACGACCCTGGGCCAGTCCACGCCCGAGCTTCCCGCCCTCGGCGGCCCCGGCCTGCAGACGCCGGATACCAGACCCGCGACCAAGGATGAGCTTTATGGATTCTTTCACCATATTGAGGGTGAACTGGACGCCGCCGGCTTCTTCAAGACGGCCGAGAAGAAACCGGGAATGATCCGCAACATGCGCAACCTCTTCGCCCGCGCCGAACTCACCGAGCAGGAAGTGCGCTCGCTGCGCGGCATGGTCGCCTCCCTCACCCGAACGCATTTGAAACGGAAAGGCACGACGGGAGAATGACAGCGCCAGCGCCCCGCATCCTTCTCTTCGACAGCGGCATGGGCGGTCTCACCGTCGCATCGGCGGTCCGCGCGGCCGAGCCCGGC
>CAZICN010000082.1:0-15421 GCA_964537655.1 uncultured Aestuariivirga sp. | reverse complement strand
TGGTGCCCAGGGGCGGAATTGAACCACCGACACGCGGATTTTCAGTCCGCTGCTCTACCAACTGAGCTACCTGGGCGCCGGGCCCCGAAGCGAGGCCGATGTGAAGCGGGCCGGTTTATAGGCGACGGCTTTTGCCTTGTCCAGTTTCAAAATGACCTGCGCCGGACCCTTGGTTGGACAAGGGAATCCGGCGCTGATCGTTGATGAGGAACCGGGCGGTTTGCACCGCCCGGCGTCATTCGTCAGGTCTTGGCGATGTCGATATCCTTCGTGTCCTTAAGGAAGATGAAGCCGATGACCGCGGTCATCAGCGCCACGACGATCGGATACCAAAGGCCGGAATAGATGTTGCCGGCATAGGCGACCATCGCGGTCGCGAGCAGGGGCAGCATGCCGCCGAACCAGCCATTGCCGATGTGATAGGGCAGCGACATGGAGGTGTAGCGGATCCTGGTCGGGAACAGTTCGACCAGGAAAGCGGCGATCGGACCATAGACCATCGTCACATAGAGGACCATGATGACGAGGATCAGCTCGGCCAGGAACCAGTTGACCTTGGACGTGTCGGCTGGGCTCGTGGAGATCTCGCTCACGGTGACCTTGGCGCCAGAACCGTCGGCCGCCATTTCGAGCGAGTCGATATTGGCGATGTCGGCGATCTTCTTGGCCGCAGGATCCTTGGCGATGCGCGCATCCGACAGGAGCTTCATCGCATCGGCGCCCTTCTTCTCAGCCTGCAGGGCGGTGAGCTGATCGGCCTGGGCCTTGTCGAGATCGATGGTCGAACTCGCCGCCTTCATATGCGGATAGCCCGTATCGACCAGCGCCTTCGACCAGGCGAAGGGGCTGAAGCCTTCGACCTTGGTGCCGTTCACGCTCAGCGTGGCCTTGCTGCCCGCGGCGGCGCTCTCCGAAGTAAAGGACAGTCCGGCCTTGGTCAGGAAGTCCTTGGCCTTGTCGCAGTCGCCGAAGGTCGACCACGGCCCGACGAAGATGTTGAAGTGGCACTGCGCCGGATCGACGCTGACGGCGAGCTGCGTCTTCTCCTGATACGTGGTGAGGTCGGGATTGACCGCCTTGGCCAGCCAGCCGAACAGCGGGAAGTAGGTCAGTGCCGCGATCACGCAGCCGGCAAGGATGATCTTGAGCCGGCCGATCCTGTCCGAGAGCTTGCCGAAGAAGATGAAGAACGGCGTGCCGATCAGAAGCGAGACCGCGATCAGCGCATAGGCCCAGAGGAAGTCGAGCTTGAGCGGGCCGATCAGGAAGAACAGCGCGTAGAACTGGCCGGTATACCAGACGACACCCTGTCCGGCGGTGGCGCCGAGCAGCGCCAGCAGCACATACTTGTTGTTGGGATAGCGCAGGAATGAATCGGTGAGCGGCGAGGTCGAGCCTTTGCCCTCCGACTTCATCTTCTGGAACACCGGCGATTCATTGAGCTTGAGCCGGATATAGACGGAGAAGGCGAGCAGCACGACCGACACGAGGAACGGAATGCGCCAGCCCCACTCCTTGAAGACCGTCGCATCCATGCCCCAGCGGCACAGGCCGATGACGACGAGCGACAGGAAGAAGCCGAGAGTAGCGGTCGTCTGAATCCAGCTTGTCGCATAGCCGCGCCGGCCATGCTGGGCATGTTCGGCCACATAGGTTGCGGCACCACCATACTCGCCGCCGAGCGCCAGGCCCTGTAGCAGGCGCAGGATGACCAGCAGCAAGGGTGCCAGCCAGCCCACGGTCGCGAAGGTCGGCAGCAGGCCGACCGCGAAGGTCGAGATACCCATCACCAGGATGGTGACCAGGAAGGTGTATTTGCGCCCGACGAGATCGCCGATGCGACCGAAGAAAATGGCGCCGAACGGGCGCACCAGGAAGCCCGCCGCATAGGTGGCGAAGGCCGACAGGAGGGCTGCCGTGTCATTGCCCGGCGGGAAGAACAGCGAGGCGAAGAACGGCGCAAGCGTTGCGTAGAGATAGAAGTCGTACCATTCGAAAACGGTACCGGCGGATGATGCAGTGACGACGAAGCGTTCGTCCTGCGTCATGCCCTGTCCGCGGCGGGACATGGTGGCTTCGGCGTGGGACATTGTTTCCTCTCCCATTTGGGTCTGACTCTCCGCCGCTGCCCTTCCCCCGATGGAATCGTTCTGGCTTGGACGGAGCTGGCTTGAGTCCTAGGGGGAGGGCCCCTGTGCCGCTAGATCAACCTTCGTCGTGAGTCTTTCGTAGGGGGTGAGCGCCGAAGGCGCTTCACTTTCTCCGTCACCCCGGCGAAAGCCGGGGCCCATTGAATAGGCGCAACCGGGCGGCGCTGCTCGCATGGAAAGAATTTAATGGGTCCCGGCTTTCGCCGGGATGACGGCTATTGGGTGAGCGTTCAATCCTTCCCGAACAGGCTCTTGAGAAGTTTCTGGCCCTCTTCCTCGATCACATTGCCGGCTTCCTCACCCGCCTCGTCATTGCCGAGCGCCTTGCCGATCTGATCGCTGACCTTGCCCTTGATCGCCTGGCCCGCCTCTTCGATGCTGGCGGTATTGCCGTCGCCCACCAGCTTGCGCAGCGTGTCATAGGCGGCCTGCGGGTTTTCCAGGATGCCCTTGATGTCGGGATAGATCTTGGGATTGGCCCAGCGGCCTTTGACGATGATGGGCACGGAGAGACCGGCGAGGTCGAGCCCTTGCGCCGCGGCACCAGTCAATGTCGGACTGACCTTGAGATTGAGGGTCCGGCGCGGCAGGTCGATGATTCCACCGCCGCTCACCGAAACGACCGGGCTTGCGAAGTTGATGTCATTGGTGTTGGCGATGCCGTTCACCACCGTGAAACTGGCGCTCAAGCCGTCGAAAGGCGTCCGGGCGTCGGCGTCCTGGCGCCAGCCGGTCAGAATATTGGTGCCCAGGCTCTTTACCATCGCTTCGATATCGATGCCGCGCACCGCGCCATTAACAAAGCTCAAGGCCGCTGTCCCATTGAGAGAGGCGACGAGGTCCTGCTGCGAGCGGCCCTTGGCGGCAAGATTGAGGCGTGCGCCGGCGGTTCCTTCGAAACGGTCCAGCCCGGCATAATCCCTGAGCAGCCGCAGGCCATCGAACCCTCTGGCATCAAGCATCATCTGCAGCGCCGGCACCTTACCTGCGCCATCGAGCACGAGGCGGCCCTGCGCCTTGCCGCCGTATAGCGCGATCTGGCCGAGACTGGCATCGAGCCGGCCGTTCTTCAACGCCGCATCGATGGTGATCCTGCCGGTGGTGAGATCACGATAGATGAGCTGGTTGGCGCTGAGCTTGAGCCTGGCGTCGATCACGCCAAGGCCCGCGAAGGTGAGGGAGGCGGTGCTCCAGCCGGGCTTGCCTGCCGCCTCCGGCGTCTTGGCTTGCGGTGGCAGATAGCGGTTCATATCGATCGTGTCGAAGCCGAGACTGGCGGTGACCTGCGGCCGGCCCGAAAGATCGAGCGCCAGATCGCCTTGCGCGGCGAGACCATCGAGCGTGACTTTCGCCTTGGTGAGCTTTACGCCTTTGCCGCCATAGGCGATGCGGCCATTGATCTTGGCGGGACCGAAGCCCGGCCCATCCGGCATCGCGACCTTGGCCCAGCGCGCGAGCTCGCGCACCGAGCCTGTCGCCGCATTGATCGTGCCGTCGAGTGTCAGGCCGTCGCGCATGACCGCCTGGCCGGAGAAGCCGAAATCGAGCCGTTTGCTCTTGACGGTGAGCGACAAGGGAGATCCCTCGGTCGCGAGCACCGTCGGCGCCTTGACGGCGAAAGCGAGCGCGATCCTGTCGCCGAGCGTGTCGAGCGAGCCTTTGACCGCCACGGGCCCGGTGAGCGAGTCGAGCGTGACGACGAGATCGACATCCTGCGCCATGAAAGCCTTGCCGGAACGTTCATCGAGGAATCGCGCATCGCCGTCCTCGATGGTGATGGGCGCGATCGATCCCGTCTTGATGCCGGGGCCGGCGTCGCCAGTGTCTTCCGTCTCGCCGTTGGACATGACCCAATTCGGCCGTCCCTCACCATCGATGACGAGCGAGAGTTTCGGACGGATGAAATGCAGCTCCTTGATGTCGAGCCGGCGGTCGAACAGCGAGGCGACCTCGACGCGGATGCGCATCTCGTCCATTTGCGCGAACTGGCCCTCATATATGCCGGGCGGGTTTGAGAGCCGGACGTCCTTGAGCGTCACGGCGAAATCCGGCCAGAAGACGAGCTTCGGCGCCTCGCCGATCGTGAGCGTGCGGCCCGTTTCGGCCTTCACCGCCTGCTTGAGCTGGCCGCCAATGAAATCATGCGGGATGATGAAAGGAAGCGCCAGCACGGCGGCGACCAAAAATGTCACCAGGCCACCGCCGAAGATCAGGACCCGTTTCATGGCTGTCCTCCGCTAGCGCGTGATCAGGAAATTTCCGTCCGATCGTGCGCTGAACACGAGATTCCGATCACGATCATTTCAGATCGATCGTGATCCATTGGGGGACCAGCCTAGCTGATTCGGTATACGGTTCGTTAACGGCGGCCCCGGACCTTGTCGTCGGTGAGCCTGCCGTGCTGGGCGAAGGCCTTGCGCAGCCACAGCACGCCGGGCGCCGCCCAGTTGGGCTCGCGGCCGCAGACCAGGTCGAAGAAGCCGACGGCGGTCTCGGGATCCTCATGCGTGTTCTCGCGGAACGAGTTCCAGAACCCCGGATCATCCGCGACCACGGCCGGCATCGGCTCTTCGTCGCCGAGTTCCTTGAGGATGGCGGCGGCGACCGACAGGCAGAAGCTCGTATAGGCATAGCCCTCAGGCCAGCGCGCCAGGGGATGGTCGATGCCGCCGGGAAGCGCCGGCAGGGATTCGTCCTTGGTCGCCTTGAGCGGAGCGGCGACGATGAGCTCGCGCAGCATCAGTCCCGCCGCGTAGATCACATAGTCGTTGCGGTTCACATCGGCGAGATGCTTCGACTGGTCGAATTTCTGCCGCCAGCGCGCAAAGGCCTCCGCCAGGGCCGCATGATCGATCTTGGCGGAAAGGCCGGTGTCCTTGAACAGCAGCTCGAGGTTGCGCTGGAACGACCAGACGATGGTGCGGAAGCGCCGCGCCTCGTGGCTGAGATCGTCGACCTTGAGGACTTCCGGCTTGAGCGGGGTGAGCATCATGGCGCTGTCACGTCCTTCTGATCAGCAACTCGCGGGCCGTGGCCTCGTTGGTAATCAGCACATTGCAATCGATGAGCTTGATGGCGCCGAGCAGCGTGTCGACTTTCTCATTGCCGCCCGAGGCGATCATCCGCTTCGGGACATCGCGCAACTGATTGATCGGGATCGACATCACCCGCTTGTTGATCGGGTGGTCGACGAGGCGTCCTTCGCGGTCGAAAAAATTGAACAGGATGTCGCCGACGGCGCCGAGCCGGATGAGGGCGGTGCGGTCCTCATCGGAGAGCAGGTCGAAGCGGAAGGCGGTCGAATCGGGCGCCATCGTCCCGCAGCTGAGTACCGCCATATCGAGCCGCTCGGCGCGGCGCAGCACGTCGCGCAGGCCGCATTTCTCGATCAGCGTCTCCCTGGTCTCGGGCGAATCGACGACCGCGGGTGCCGTGAGCAGGTAGCAGTCGGCGCCGACCATGCGGGCGACCTGCCAGGCGAATTCCGACGGATTGTAGCGGCGCGCCTGCACGATGCCGCCCAGCAGCGAGATCACTTGCACATTCTCGAGCTCGCGCGGCGCCAGTGTCTGCAGCGATTCATAAAGGGTGGCTCCCCAGCCGACGCCGATCGACATGTCATCGGTCAAGTTGTCGGTGATGTACATACCGGCCGCCACGCCGATCGCTTTGGTCGTGAGCGCCGGATTGGAAGGCTCGGGCACCACCATCGCTTCCTTGAATCCGAAAGCCTGCTTGAGCTGGCCTTCCAGATCGAGGCACTCGGCGACATCACCCTCGATCCAGATTTTCACTTCGCGCTGGCGGATGGCCTCGTTGATGTTGCGCACCACCGTGACGCGCCCGATGCCCAGCCGGTCGGCGATCTCGTTCTGGGTCAGGCCCTCGACATAATACATCCAGGCGATGCGCATGCGATTGCGAGCCACCCGCCCCGGACTCGCCTCGGCGCCTGACTTGCCTCTTCGCGATGGTGTCTTGTCGAGCATACAGGCCCTGTTGGTCTATGCGGCTGATTTGCGCCCACGGGAATAGCTTAGCATATTGTGTTCGTCTCGCCTTTATGTTCCGCAGATCGAAGATACATAATGTATTAAATGCATACGATTGTAGCGTTTAGTTGTCCAGTTTTTACCGGCTGGAGAGATGCCTGGCGACGAAAGGCGAAGGAATTATCCAAGCTCCACACCGCAATCTGCGCCGGATTATGTTGCTTTGCAGCATTAGTCATGCGTCCATTCGATTACGAAACATTTGCATTATAAATTGTAGTTTAGTACTATCTCCGCAACCGAAGAAAAAACGCCGGCGATCGAACGGTCTCGGGAGGGACACATGCCATTTGTCAGGATTGGTCCAGCCGTTGGTCCCGTCGCCGACACCCGTCAAGGCGTCATCATGTTTCAGCACCCTGCCGCGCGACCGGAAGGTTGAAGAGAGCTGGCGTGCTGTCCGGCCTGACAGCACGGCCGGCCTGCCTGATCAGGCCATTTTAGGGAGGAGAAGGAATGATGTTGCAGAAACCAGCCGGGCGCCTGTCGCGCCGGTCCTTGCTGAAATCGGCAGCGGCCCTCAGCGCCGCCGGCCTCGTGGGGACGGGTGGCGTCAGCCTGTTCAATGTTCGCCGCAGTCTCGCCGCCGAGCTTCCCGATCCCGCGAGTGTGCTTACCAGGATCAATGTCGGCAACTATGTGAAGAAGGATTATCGCGACCTCTACAAGCTCACCGATGACGAGCAGTTGTGGGATCCGGCGAAGGACTGGATCCGCACCGTCGACTGGGAGCAGGTGCGCAAGGAGTTTGCCGGCAAGACGGTCAAGTTCGCCATTGGCGCCGCCGATGCCGAATCCGCCGCCGACGGCCTGAAGCCGTTCCAGGAACTCTCCGGCATGACGGTCGAGCTGGTGCCGATTCCGGACGACTCGCTCTATGACAAGGTGGTCGCCGAATTCATCTCCGGCAATGCGAGCTTCGATGCGCTGCAGTTCTTCTCGCCCTGGCTCGGCGATTTCGCGGCACCCGGCTTCCTGGCCAAGCTCGACGATTATGCCGCCAAGTGGAAGTTGCCGATCGATGATTTCTACGACACCTACAGGCTCAATTACGGCATGTGGGGCGGCAAGGGTCTCTATGGCATTCCCTTCGACTGCGACATCCAGCAGATCCATGTCCGCGCCAAATATTTCAAGGAAGTCACCGGCGGCGATGTCGACGCCAAGAGCACCATCAAGACCTATGACGACCTGATCCGGCTCTCGGCAGAGCTCAACAAGACCGACAAGGGGGTTGCGGGCGTCGGCTTCATGGCGGCGCGCGGCTTCTGGTCGACCTATACCTGGGAACATCTCGCCGCCCAGTTCGGCGTCGACCTTTTCAACGACAAGTGGGAGCCGGTGTTCAACTCCGATGCCGGCGTCAAGGCGATCGAAACGATCCTGGCGCTGCAGAAGAACGCGCCGGCCGGTGTCGCTGGCTGGGGCTGGGGCGAGAACCGCGCCGCCTGGCTCGGCGGCCAGCTTGCCAGCAACATCTCCTGGCAGGATTCGGGCACCCAGGCGACGCGTCCCGATCAGAGCAAGATCGTCGATGATGTCATCACCATCTATGAGCCGCGCGTCGAGGGGGGTCGCTTCGCGCCGCCCAATATCGCGGGCAAGACGTCGGTGTTAACGGCTTAGTCGAACAATCCGGAAGGCGCCTTCCTCATGCAGGCCATACTCACCACCGCCACGAACATGGCGATGAACGAGGCCAACGCCAATGGCGTGGCGCCGGGCTACCGCTCGGTCCTCACCAATCCCAATCTGCGCAAGGTCTCGCAGCCCGCCGAAGTGTGGGCGACCGAGCTCGATTATGCCTGGTGCGCCCCGCGTCTGCCCGGCATGTTCGAGATGGAGCAGGCGCTCGGCAACGAGATCAACAAGGCGGTCGTCGGCCAGGCGACGCCCAAGGAAGCACTCGATGCCGGCGTCAAGGCATGGCGCGAGATCATGGACAAGAACGGCTTCTATTCCGGAACGCCACCTATCGATTTCGCCGCCGTGGCGGACGCGACCTGGGTCGGCAAGGGCAAGACGCCGCCGGTTTGAGCATGATTAGTCTGAGTGTGGTAGGTAGTTCGCACGACCTATCACCCTCACCCTGAGGCGGCCGCGCAGCGGCCCTCGAAGGGTCTGGTGCAACAGTCTCGCTTTATCCTGATGGATGCTTCGAGGCTCGCTTCGCTCGCACCTCAGCATGAGGATGCTTCGACAGAATGGCTCAAGCCATCACGCTGAACTCGGAACGGGCAGCACTCGTTGCTCGTTCCCCGCTTAGAAGGCGCCGCAGCCCGCTGCAGCGCAAGGCCTTCCCCTATCTGCTGGTCGCGCCGGCGGTGATCTACCTTCTGGGCATCACCTTCTATCCCGGCCTCTATGCGATGTATCAGAGCCTGTTCCGCGTCCGCTTCAACAGCTGGACCTTCATCGGACTCGACAACTACACCAAGCTCCTCGTCGACAATGAATTCTGGGCCAGCCTGTGGAACACCTTTCTCATGGGCTCGGGCGCACTTCTCCTTGAATTCGTCATCGCGCTCACGCTCGCGGCACTCGCCTATCGCGACCCGTTCATCCGAAGCTGGCGCATCCTTTTCCTGCTGCCCATGCTGTTCATGCCCTCGGCGGTGTCTTTCATCTGGAAGCTCGCTTTCAATGACGGCCGCGTGGTGTCCGATCTCCTGATGCGCATCGGCTTCATCGAGCGGCCGCTCGATTTCTTGGGGGACGTCTGGCTGGCCAGGCTGTCGCTCGTCATCACCGATGTCTGGCAGTGGACGCCGTTCCTCTTCGTCATCTTCGTCGCGGCGCTGCAGGGCCAGGACGCCGAGATCGAAGAGGCGGCGCGCCTCGACGGCGCCCGCTGGTCGCAGATCTTCTGGAACATCTCGCTGCCGATGCTCAGGCCCATCATTGCAGTGGCGCTGGTGCTGCGCGGCATCGACATCGTCACCATGTTCACCTCGATCTTCATCATCACGGGCGGCACGCCGGGCGGCGCCACCGAGACGATGAGCTATTTCATCTACCGTACCGGCTTCAAGCGCTTCGACTTCGGTTATGCCTCGGCCGCTTCCGTGCTGCTTCTGGCTCTGACGGTGATCATCGCCCAGAGCTTCGTGAAGCGCTTCTTCCGTTCGGGCAGGGACTAGGGCCATGGCCAGACGCCGCAAGACAGGCAATACCGGATCGCTGCTGCTGCGCTACCTGGTGCTCGGCTCCTGGGCGCTGTTCTGCGTCGCCCCGATCATCTGGTTCCTCACCATAGGCCTGCGCCCGCGCACCGAGATCGTCCTGCCGCAGCCGCTCTATTTCCCGACCTTCACGCTCGACGCCTGGAACATGATCTGGTCATCCTGGCCGATGGGCGCCTATTTGCGCAATTCGCTCATCGCCATCTTCGGCAGCGTCGTCATCGATCTCCTGCTCGCCATACCCGCCGCCTATTCGCTGGCGCGCTACAAATACCGTTTCCGCGAGGATATCGGCTTCTACATCCTCTCCACCCGCATGATGGCGCCGGCCGTCGTCGCCATTCCGATCTTCTTCCTGTTCAAGACGATGGGCCTGCTCGATTCGGTCTGGGCGCTGATGCTGATCTATGCGGCGATGAACCTTTCGCTCGTCACCTGGATCGTGCGCTCCTATATGCTCGATATTCCGCCCGAGATCGAGGATGCGGCGCGCACCGACGGCGCCTCGGACCTGCGCATCCTGGTGTCGATCGTCGTGCCGATGTGCCTCCCGGGCATCATCACCGCCGGTGTCATTGCCGTCATCTTTGCCATCAATGAATTCTTGTTCACATTGCTCATTGCTTCGACGCAGAACGCCTATACGCTTTCGGTGGCACTCGCCAACTTTACCGGCGGGTCCGACGGCATCATATATAATGCCATCGCCATGGTCGCCTTCATTGCCTTCGTGCCGGTCATGCTCCTGGTCGTCGCCATCCAGCAGCATCTCTCGCGCGGCTTGACGATGGGCGCCGTTAAGGGCTGAATAGGTCTATGACCACTGCTTCGCGCCACCAGGATACGCTTGCCTCGCATGCCGTTTGCGCTGCCGCGGGGGCACGTGACAGCGTTCGCACCGCACAATTCTTCATGCGCATATTGTCGGGCGCCGAATATTGGGGACGTCCGCTCGATGCGGCGGGACAGACCCCCAGGGGCCCCGCTCCTCTGCCGTCCGACATCCGCCCCGGCGGTTATTTGCTCGCGGCCCTCGTGTCGCGGCTGGCGCGCATCGCCGATCGGCTCACCACCTGGTCGGTCAATCTGTCGATCACGCTGTTCGCGCCCGAATGGCGCAAACTGCCTTCGCCCTTCACCCATGGCATCATGAATGAGGTGGCGGCGGCGATCCGCGCCGACAGCTTCCTCGTCAATCCACTGTTCAACGCTTATTTCTATCGCGCCGCCATCCATATCCTGCGGCGCTATCGCACGCCGCCCTTCCTCGTTCTGGAACATCGCGTCGAGGCGGCGCGCCCCACCGTGCGCGCCGAAATAGGCGCGGGACTGAACGGCACGGAGCCCGAGGTTGTCGCCCCACCGAGCACGGCGCGGGGGGATGTGGCGCCGGTGGCGCGCGCCGGCAAGCCCCGGGAGGCATCGGTCATTGCCCGCACCGATGACCAGAACCTTACCGTCTATGTCATTGCCTGTATCGCTCTTCTCTTCGCCGAGCAGGGCAAGCCCACCGAGGAACTCGACGAGGATCAGTTCTTCGCTGTGGTCGGCGCGCTGATCGCGCCCAGGCTGCCCGCGATCGCGAGCCTCGTCGCCAGGCGCGATGTCGAAGGCCTTGCCAGGGAACTGGCTGAAATCCAGGGCATGTATTGATTGCTCTCCCTCCCACGCGCGTCAGCGTGGGGGAGGGTGGCGCGAAGCACCGGGTGGGGCGTAAGACCGTTTGGTGCGACTTGAAATTCTGATCCGGATGTAATACTTAGTGCTGTATAAGTATTACCTAGGTGATGATATGAGCACAACCGTAACTGCCAAAGGTCAGGTAACCATTCCGAAGCCGGTGCGCGATCTCTTGGGGATCGCCCCAGGCAGCAAGGTTGATTTTCACCGCGCTGCCGATGGCAGCGTAGTGCTGACCAGGGCTGATAGAAAGCGCCCATTGAGCCGTTTTGCCAAGCTGCGTGGCCATGCCGGTAAGGGGCTGACTACCGATGCGATCATGGCCCTTACGCGTGGCGAAACTTGACGCTGGTCGATACCAACATACTGTTGGATCTGGTCACGGATGATCCGGTCTGGGCGGACTGGTCAATCGCGCAGCTCGAAGCTGCAAGTGTCAACGGGCCGCTGTTGATCAACGATGTTGTCTATGCCGAGCTTGCGGTTCGGTATGAGCGCATCGAGGATTTGGAAGCATTTCTCGATCAGGCCGGCATTGAAGTTGCGCCCATGCCAAGAGCCGCTCTGTTTCTTGCCGGTAAGGCGTTCGCGCGATATCGCCGTTCAAATGGCAAGCGGACCGGAGTCTTGCCGGATTTCTTCATCGGATCGCATGCCGCAATCAGTCGATTGCCTTTGCTGACTCGAGATATCGGGCGCTACCGCACTTATTTTCCGACAGTCTCGCTCATTACTCCGTAAGGGGTTAAATCCGGTTCCCGCTCTCACCATCGAACAAAAACACCCGGTCCTTGGCGAAATTGAACGCGATCGGGGTGTCGACCGCCTGCCGGAAGGTGCGGGCACCCTTGGCGACGACGAGCTGCTCGCCGGCCCAAGCCGTCACCAGCGTCACATCACCGGTCGGCTCGAGCGAATAGAGCTTGGATTTGAGATGGCCGTCCTTCGCTGCGACGATTGCCATGTCTTCAGGACGGACACCGAGGACCACATTGGCGCGGCTGCCCTGGCCTGCGGCCTTGACCCGTGTGTCTGGGCCGACGAAATCACCATTGTCGAGCGCGCCCGGAATGAGATTCATCGGCGGTGAGCCGATGAATCCCGCGACGAACAGATGGTTGGGGTTGTTATAGACTTCGTCCGGCGTGCCGAGCTGCTGGATCTTGCCCTTGTTCATCACCGCGATGCGATCGGCGAGCGTCATCGCCTCGATCTGGTCATGCGTGACATAGATCGTCGTGGTTTCGAGCTGGCGCTGGATGTGCTTGAGCTGGGCGCGCATCGTCAGGCGCAGTTTGGCGTCGAGATTGGAGAGCGGCTCGTCCATCAGGAACACCTGCGGCTGGCGAACGATGGCGCGCGCCAGGGCGGCGCGCTGGCGCTGGCCGCCCGAAAGCGCCCGCGGCTTGCGGTCGAGATAGTCGCCGAGCTCCACCATCTGCGCCGCCTGGCGCACCAGCCGATCATGGTCGGCCGAGGGAATGCCGCGCATCTTCAGGGGAAAGCGGATATTGTCGTAGATCGACATGTTCGGATAGAGCGCATAGCTCTGGAAGACCATGGCGACGTCGCGGTCGCGCGCATCGACCTCGTTGACGCTCTCGCCGTCGATGCTGATATCACCCGCTGTCGGGTCCTCGAGACCGGCGATCATGCGCATGGTCGTCGTCTTGCCGCAGCCCGAGGGGCCGAGGAAGACCATGAATTCCTTGTCCCTTATGTCGAGATCGATGTTGTCGACACCGATAAAGGTGCCCCAGGACTTCGATACGCCGCGCAATTTGATCTCAGCCATTGCGTCTCCGCTTTCCGCCCCATTTTGTTGTTCTGCGGCCGATGGCGCAAACACTATACGGTCAAGATAAAAATGCAACACTTTCAATTATTAAGAACATTTGTTCCATTTGGAGTATCGTAAGTTTACTGCCAAATAGCGCTAAAACAGTGGGCGGAAGCACGAGGCGATTCCAGCGTCTCTCCCGACAAGCCATCGATCTGGCTAAATATAGCATTACATATTGACATTGTAGACTATAAAAGTATCTAATCATTTCCGGAGTAACGAGAAAAACCCGTGGGAGGCAGAATGGCTGTCGCAGCCCGTCAAAAGCCAGGCAGCTTTTCCGGCTCGCTCGCCGCCGACCTTGCCCGCCATGTCGAGACCGAAGGTCGTCCAATCCGGATCGGCCTGATCGGGTCGGGCGAGATGGGCACCGATATCGTCACCCAATGCGATCAGATGGCAGGGATCACGGTTGCCGCCATCGCCGAAATCAATATCGAAGCCGCAAGGCGCGCGCTGTCCATCGCCGGAAGGCCGGTCGAGAGTTTCGTCGTCGCCGATGGCAGAACGGCTTTTGATGCCGCGCTGAAGAAGAACCGGACCGCGATCACCCAGGATGCGTTGACCCTGTGCACCAACGAGGAGATCGATGTCGTTATCGATGCCACCGGGAGGCCCGCGGTCGGGGCAGAGATCGGCCTCGCCGCGATGGAACACGGCAAGCATCTGGTGATGATGAATGTCGAGGCCGATGTCACCATTGGCGCCTATTTGCAACGCGAGGCGAAGCGTCTCGGCGTCGTCTATACTCTGGGCGCCGGCGATGAGCCGAGTTCCTGCATGGAACTCATCAATTTCGTGTCGAGCCTCGGCTATCCGATCGTCGCCGCCGGCAAGGGTAAGAACAATCCACTGAACATTGAAGCGACGCCCGACGCCTACATGGCGGAGGCGAAGCGTCGCAACATGAATCCGCGCATGCTGGTCGAATTCGTCGACGGCTCGAAGACCATGGTCGAGATGGCCGCCATCGCCAATGCGACCGGCCTGGTACCGGATTGCCCCGGCATGCACGGCCCGCAAGCCACCTTGCCGGAACTCGAAAAGGTCCTCTGTCCCAAGACGGATGGTGGTGTCCTCTCGCGCAAGGGCGTCGTCGACTATTCGATTGGCAAGGGTGTGGCGCCGGGCGTCTTCGTCATTGCCGAGATGGCGCATCCGCGCGTGCGGGAACGCATGCATGACCTGAAGCTCGGCGCGGGACCCTATTACACATTCTACCGGCCCTATCATCTGACCAGCCTCGAAGTGCCGCTCTCCTGCGCCAGGGCCGTTCTCTATGGCACGGCCGACATGCAGCCGCTCGACCGGCCGTCGGCGGAGGTCTGCGCCGTCGCCAAGAGGGACCTCGTTCCCGGCGACACGCTCGATGCTATCGGCGAATACGCCTATCGCGCCTGGATCATGACCTATGACAGCGCCGGCGAGGCCGGGGCCGTCCCGTGCGGGCTTCTGGAAAGGGGCAAGGTCGTCAAGCCGATCCGCAAGGGCGAACTGCTCACCTACGGCAATGTCGCGGTCGATCAGGGATCGCGTATCGTGACCTTGCGCCGCCGCCAGGACGAATTGCTCGCCGGAGCCCGCGCATGAACAAGCTCGTCCGCGACAGCCAGCCTTCGTCCAATCTGCGTGATTTCTACCGGCATTTCGACGGCGCGGCGCTGCGTGATGCGCTGCGCCGCATGTATCTGATCCGCCGCTTCGAGGAAGGGGCGGAGGACGCCTATGCCCGCGGCCTCATCCACGGCACCATGCATCTCTCCATCGGCCAGGAAGCGAGTGCCGTTGGCGCCTGCATGGATCTGCGCAAGAGCGACTACATCACCTCGACCCATCGTGGCCATGGCCATTGCATTGCCAAGGGCGCCGACCCCAAACTGATGTTCGCCGAATTCTTTGGCAAGGAAGAAGGCTATTGCCGCGGCCGCGGCGGCTCGATGCACATCGCCGATGTCGAAAGCGGCAATCTCGGCGCCAACGGCATTGTCGGCGGCGGTCTGCCGATCGCGGTCGGCGCGGCGCTCGCCATCCGCAGGCAGAAACGTGACGACGTTGCGGTGTGCTTCTTCGGCGACGGCGCTTCCAATGAGGGCGCTTTCCACGAAGCCTTGAACATGGCGGCGATCTGGAAGCTCCCCGTTCTCTTCGTCTGCGAGAACAACAAATACGGCATGTCGGTATCGACGGAACGATCGATGGCGGTCGAGCATGTCGCCGACCGCGCCTCGTCCTACCGGATGCCGGGCGAGATCGTCGATGGCAACCGCATCGAGGATGTCTCGGAGGCCGTCATGCGCGCGACGGCGCGCGCCAGGGTAGGCGAAGGCCCGACGCTCATCGAATGCAAGACCTACCGCATTCGCGGCCATTCGAAGAGCGACCGCAACCGCTACCGCACCAAGGAAGAGATCGAGGAGTGGATGGCACGCGATCCGATAGGCCATTTCGAGACCGATCTCCTCTCCCACGGCATCCTGCGCAAGGATGAGGTCGAAGGCATCCGCGCCTCCGCCG
>CAZICN010000081.1:0-15429 GCA_964537655.1 uncultured Aestuariivirga sp. | reverse complement strand
CAAGTGGTCGTCGGCATCCGGCCGGTCGACAAGACCGACCGCATCCGCGCCGGGTCACATCTCCTGAGGAAGGACGACAAGCCGTCGCTCGCCGGCAGCCAGGGTTATATCACCGCCGTCGCCTATTCGCCGACGCTCGGCTACTGGCTGGGTCTTGCCCTCCTCAAGAACGGGCGCGAGCGTCATGGCGAAGTCGTGAAAGTCTTCGACGGCCTGCGCAACATCCACATGTATGCCGAGATCTGCGATCCGATGCATTACGACAAGGAGAACAAGAAGCTCCATGCCTAAGGTCTCTTCCGTCATCCAGCGCGTCTCGCCGCTCGCCGACGTCGCGCTGCAGGGCCGCTTCGGCGCCGACAAAGGTGTTCCGGGCGTCACGCTCTCGGTGCGCCATCCGCTGTCGATCGTCACCATCATCGCGCGCAAGGGCCAGTCGGCGGCCTTGGCCAAGGCCATCGAGGCCGCCTACAAGTGTCCGCTGCCGGGTGTGGGCGAAAGCACGGGCAAGGGCGCGATCGCCTTCCATTGGTGCGGTGCCGAGCAATATTACGCCGTGGCCGAGGGCAAGGCCGATGGCGAGTTCTATCGCGACCTGAAGGCCAGGCTCGAGGGCCTTGCTTCGTGCTCGGACCAGAGCCATGGCCGTATCATCCTCAGGGTTGCCGGGCCAAAGGCGCGAGCACTCCTCGCCAAGGGTACGCCGGTCGATCTCCATCCCTCGGTCTTCGGTCCGGGCAGGTCGGCCGTTACCCAGATGGCGCATGTCGGCGTCCATCTCGCCCAGACCGGCAAGGACGAGTTCGAGCTCTCGGTGTTCCGCGGTTTCTCGGAGAATTTCTGGGAATGGCTGACAGAGCAGGCCGAGGAATTCGGCTATCAGGTGCTGTAGCCAGGACGATGCTCCGGCTTGAGGCGGCCTCGGCGCAGGCTTAAACTACCGCTATGTCCGAGGTTGATCATCGAGCACTTCTTGCCGGCCTCACGGCGGAGCAGCGCCGCGAGCTGACCAGCCTCTCCGACGCCCGAGGACTGGTGCAGCTCTCTTTGCATCTGGCCCTTGTTGCCGGGCTCGCGGCGCCGGTCGCCCTTGGCCTTCCCTATTGGCCGCTGCTGCTCGTGCCCCTGGGCATCGCGATCATCTTCCTGTTCACGGCCCTGCATGAAAGCGTGCATGGCACGGCGTTCAAGTCCGAAAGGCTCAACAAGGCCGTCGCGCAGGCGGCGGGCTTCATCGTTTTCGTGCCGGCGACCTGGTTCCGCTATTTCCATTTCGCCCACCACCGCCACACCCACGACGCGGCGCTCGATCCCGAGCTCATGTCGCCCAAGCCCGAGACCTTCCGGCAATATGCGAGTTATCTCTCGGGCATTCCGATGTGGATATCGCTCACGAAATCGCTTGTCGTGAATGCGCTCGGCAGAGGACGGGAGGACTTCGTGCCGGATAGGGGGAAGCGACAGGTGGTGCTGGAAGCGCGTGTCACGATTGCGCTCTATGCCCTGTGCCTCGCAGTCTCGCTGACATTGAGGAGCGACCTCCTGCTGTGGCTGTGGGTCGTGCCGGCCGCTGCCGGACAGCCTTTTCTCAGGGCCTATCTTCTCGCCGAACATGCGCGCTGCCCGCATGTCGCCAACATGCTGGAAAACACCCGCACGACCTTCACCACGCGATTCATGCGGTTCCTTGCCTGGAACATGCCCTATCACGCCGAGCATCACGCCTATCCGATCGTGCCGTTCCACAGACTGCCGGCTTTCCATGACATTGCAGCCCGACATCTGAAGGAGACCGAGCACGGTTATGTCCGCTTCAACCGGAAATTCGTGAACAGCCTCAGCCAGGCTGATCGCGGGTGACCCTTGCCGAGGGGTTGACGGCTTGTTTCTTTAGGCTCCCACGCGCTCGGCGAGCTTCCTGATGCGCTTTGCCGCCTCGGCGATCTGATCTTCATCGACCGTCAGGGCGACGCGCAAATGGCCGGCACCGCCTTGGCCGAAACTTTCGCCCGGCATGGTGACGACGGCTTCTTCGGCAAGCAGTCGGCGGGCGAACTCATCGCCCGAAAGGCCGGTCTTGCGAATATCGACCATCACGAACATGCCGCCCTCGGGCATGCGGGCCGAAACCGTCCTGGCGCCGTTCACGCCGGCGATGAGCGCCCGGGCGCGCCGCTCATAGCTCACCTTCATGGCGTCGACTTCCGGGAAGTGATTCTCGAGTGCGAAGGCCGTCGCGTCCTCGAGGAAGGGCTGCGAGCCGAACAGGATGGTCTCGGAAAGCGGCAGCACCCGCGCGCAGAACTCCTCAGAGGCGGCGATCCAGCCGCAGCGGAAGCCCGGCATGGCATGCGACTTCGACACCGAGGAGACGACGATGGTGCGCTCTTCGAGCTCTTTGTCGTCGAAGGGTGAGACGAACACCGTGTTGCCATAGGTGAGCGTCGCATAGACCTCGTCGGAAACGATCCACAGATCGTGCTTGCGGCAGAGCGCGCCGATCCGGCCGATCTCATCGGCGGTGAAGACGGTGCCGGTCGGATTGCCGGGCGTGTTGAGCAGGAGTGCGCGGGTCCTCGGCGTGATCTTGCGCGCGAGGTCGTCGGCGCTCAGGTGGAAGCCGCGGTCGGGATCGGCGCGCACCGGAACCGGAACACCGCCGGCCGCGGCGATGACGCCTTCATAGGTCGCGTAGTAGGGATCCGGCAGCAGCACTTCATCGCCGATATCGATGACGCCCATGAAGGCGACATAAAGGGCGGTCTGGGTGCCGGGCAGGAACAGGAACTGGCCGGGCGAGACATGCCGGCCGGTGCGTCGCGAATACATCGCCGAGAGGGCTCGGAGCAGCTGCGGCTCGCCGCGGCCATTGGAATAGCGGGTGCGGCCGGCCCGCATCTGACGGTCGGCGACATCCATGATGGATTTCGGCACCGCCGCGTCCGGCTCGCCGATCGACAGAAAGATCAGCTTTTCGCCGCGGGCTTCGCGTTCCTTGCCCTCGATGTGAACAGCCCATTTGTCGGAGCCCAGGCCCTGGAGCCGCTCCGTGATCTTCGCATAACGCATGATGGTTCCTCGATACGGGCGGCTTTCTAGAGCAAATCCCGCCAAAGTTGAAGACATTGGCGATAAGGATTTGCTTCAACAAAGCTCATCCGCGTCGAGGCGCGGGAAAAGAAACATGTTACTGCCGGCGAAGTTTTGCGCTTCGCCTGGTCTTCAATGCAGGTCCGGGAATGCCGGTCAGCGGCATTCCCGTTCGAGCTACCTCATCAGCCGGCCCGCCGCACCCGGCGTCGCCATGGCCGACCATATCGCAAGGCCGGCAACAATCACGCCGACGATCGCCTGGTTTATCGTCGGATTCATCATCATGTTGAATCCGAGAAGGTACGGCGAGACGATGAGCCATGCGGCAAGCGCGACCTCGGCCCATTCCTCCCATTTGTTGAAGGCCACCAGCGCCGCAAGTGCGGCGACCGCGATGACCACGCCCACCGCCCAGGCATTCCATGTCGGCGCCTGGTCAATCGCAAAGCCAAGCGCCCAGGGAGAGACGATGAGCCAAAGACCAAGAACGACGTTCACGGCGTCTTTCCATTGAGCCGTCAGTCTTTTGCCAATGTCCACCATTGCAGACTCCTGTCGCGTTGCGCGAGCAGGATACGCAACGCCATGCTGTTCTCTGTTCCAGGGGAGAGCGCTCCGCGCCTCCAGCGCACGAAACAGACTGCTCTGATAGAAGACGTAGGAAGAGACGACGCTGCGTCAAGATGGTGCGACGACAAGCTGCTTGATCGAGTATAATGCGTCAGTCTTCCGCTGGCGTGGTCTCATGGCCATTCACCGGCTCGATGGTGAAATTGTTGCCGGACAGGAACTCGCCGAACTTGCCGAGGCCGGGGAATGAATCACAGAACACCTTGACCACGACCAGGATCGGCACGGCGATGAGGGCGCCGACGATGCCCCACATCCAGCTCCAGAAGGCGAGTGAGATGAAGATCGCGACGACATTGATCTCGAGCCTCCTGCCGACGACCAAAGGGGTGATGAAGGCGCTTTCGAGCGTGTGGAAGAGCAGGTAGGCGGCGGGCGGCAGCAGCGCCGGTCCGATGGTGCTGAAAGTGATCAATCCAGCGACCAGCGCCGCACCTGTGCCGATGATGGCGCCGACATAGGGAATGAAATTGAGCGTCGCCGCCGCGGCGCCCCACAGCAAAGGATTGGACATGCCGAGCACTGCCATGGCGACAGCGACGGCGGCGCCGAAGCCGATATTGATGGCGGAGATGGTGAGGAGGTAGCGCGAGACTTCGAATTCGACGTCATGGACGACGCGCACCGATCGCTTCTTGTCGCTGAGGGTCGGCAGGGTGCGCACCAGCTTGTGCAGGAAGAGGTCGCCGGACGACAAGAGAAACACGACCAGCACCAGGGCGGCGCCCAAAGTCGTGCCCAGCCCGCTCAGCGTGTCGGCGGCCCAGGCGGCGAGGCCCGGCTGTGCGATGACGACCTTTTCGGTCGCGGGTTCGGATGCGCCCGCCATTTCCTCGAGCTGGGCCGAAGCCGACATCATCCGGCGCAACGGCTCCCGCAGCGGCGCGAAGCGCTCCTCGATGCGCTGGGCAATCGCCGGGGAATCGGCAATGATCTGACTCACCGGGTCGGAGAGATAAACCGTCGCCGTGCCGAAAGCGGTGAACAGAGCGAGCACCAGCAGGATGGCCGAGGCGACGGAGGGCATGCCCTGCCGGCGCAGATAGCGCACCATGGGCGAGAAGGTGAGGGTGACGAGCAGCGCCAGCATCACCGGTAGGAAGAATGCGCGGGCAAAATAGAATGCCCCAACCAGCAGGATGACGAATATGCCGATGATGGAGAAGGACACCGGTTTTGAGAGATGAAGCCGCGCCTGCGCCGTTCTGTTGCCGTCAACCGGGCTCACATCCATATGACCGTCCTTGGTTCCCTCGGGGCTGGCTGTCAACGTTCCGCGGCGCGGCTGGTTCCATCGCCTCGAATGTGCTGGCTCATGGACCTTAGGCAGTCTTCACGGCGGCGTTTCGGCGCGCTAGCTTCGGGGCTGCCTTCAAGAGTGTTTCCTATATGGCCAAAGCCCTGCCGCGCGTCACCTATTCCAACATCGCTGCTGATTTCGGACCCTTGCATGACTGGCTCGATGCCGCTCTGCCGCGTTTCCGCAAGTCGCTGCTGGGCCAGGCATGGCCCAATGTGGTGGGCGGCCGCCATGATGTTAGCGGCCGCGCCTTTGAAGTCCATTGCCCTTTCGATCGCGAACTCCTGGTGGCGCGGCTGGTGGCGGCCGATCGCCGGACGGTAAAGAGCGCCGTCGCCGAAGCGCGGCAGGCCTTCGGCCCATGGTCGCGCATGGGGTGGAAAGAACGGGTGAAACTGCTGCGCAAATGGGCCGCGGAGCTCGACCGGCGCAAATATGATCTCGGCATGGCCGCCCTCTATGAAGTCGGCAAGTCCAGGCTCGAAGCCATCGGCGAGGCGGAGGAGGCGGTCGATCTGATCCGATGGTATTGCGACGAGATGGAGCGTCACAAGGGCTTCGTTCAGCCGATGCAACGCGCGCTCAAGGACGAGGAAACCACATGCCTCCTGAAGCCGGTCGGCGTCTTCGCCGTCATCGCGCCGTTCAATTTTCCGGTGGCGCTGCCGTGTAACATGCTAGGGGCGTGCCTGGTCGCCGGCAACACGGCAGTGTTCAAGCCATCGCCGCAATCGGGCCTGACGGCAGCCCTGCTGATGGAAACGGCCGAGGCCGCCGGCCTTCCGCCCGGTGTCCTCAATGTGATCAATGGCGAGGAAGCGGGGCCGCTGCTCGTCGATGCCGATGGTGTCGATGGTGTTGCCTTCACCGGCAGCCACCAGGCCGGGATGCGCATCTTCCGCAAGCTTGCCTCCGGCAGCTATGCGCGGCCGGTCATCTGCGAAATGGGGGGCAAGAATCCGGCCTATGTCACGGCCAAGGCGGATCTCGATGTTGCCGCGGAAGGCCTCGTCCGGTCAGCCTTCGGGCTTTCGGGCGAGAAGTGCTCGGCCTGCTCGGTCGTCTATGTCGAGACCCCGGTGGTGGGCGATCTGCTGAAGCGGCTCAAGGCGCTGGCCGAAACTCTCATGGTCGGTAATCCGGAAGAGCGGAAGACCTTCATGGGGCCGGTCATCAACGAGGCGGCCATTGAACGTTTTCACAAGGCGGTGAAGGCGGCCCGGGCAAAAGGCCGCATCGTCCACGGCGGCGACCGGCTGGCGGGCGGCGCTTTCGGCAAAGGCCACTTCGTCACCCCGACGCTGGTGGCGGAACTTCCCTCCGACCACTGGATTAACAAAGAGGAACTGTTTCTGCCCTTTCTCTCGGTGCAGGCCTGCGCCTCGCTCGATGAGGGCATCGCCTTGGGAAATCGCAATGTTTACGGGCTATGCGCGGGTCTCTATTCGGAGAATCCAAAGGAGATCGAGAGATTTCTTGGCCTTGCGGAAGCCGGCGTTCTCTATGTCAATCGCCGCACCGGGGCGACAACAGGGGCTTGGCCCGGCGTCCAGACCTTCTGCGGTTGGAAAGGTTCGGGCATCGACGGCAAGGGTGGATTGGGGCCATTTACCATTCCCCGCTACATGCGCGAACAAAGTCTCACCATTATGCGCGGTTAGAGGCTGCCCCAAGGGCTTTACAAATCGTTCTTGGGGCTTCATGTTGCGGCGCACTTTGGGGTGCTCCCAGGTTCCAGCGAACTGGCAAAAACCATGATCCGGCATCACTTTAAGTCGGGCGAGGAGTTGTGTTGAATGAGCGTTACGCGGCGCGGCGTGCTGAATACGCTGCAAGGGCTTGCGGTCCTGGGGCTTGCTTCGAAATCGGGTCTTCTTGAGGCGGCCGCACAGACGACCGAGCTGTTCGCCAAGTCAGAGACCTTCAGCGACGATTACGTGCTGGAGCTGGCGCGGGCGCGCGCCAAGAAACCTTTCGTCGAAGAGAAGATCACGCTGCCGCCCGGCCTCGACAATCTCACCTATGACCAGTATCGCGACATCCGTTTCAATCCGGAGAAGTCGATCTGGCGCGGACAGCCGCATGGATTCTCCTTCGACCTGTTCCACTCCGGTTTCTATTACACATCGCCGGTGGACATTTATGTCGTCAATGACGGCGAGCAGGCGAAGCTCAACTACGTCCCCGATCTCTTCACCTTCGGTCCCCTGGTGCAGCAGCCCAAGGGCGATGTCGATCTCCACTATGCCGGCTTCCGGCTGCGCTACCCGATCAACAGCAAGGACTACAATGATGAGTTCTGCGTGTTCCAGGGCGCATCCTATTTCCGCGCCATAGGCAAGGGCCATCTCTACGGACTTTCGGCGCGTGGTCTCGCCATCGACACGGGTCAGCCCAATGGCGAGGAGTTCCCGTTCTTCCGCTCCTTCTGGATTCGCACGCCGACACCCGATGCGGTCTCGGTCGTGGTCTGGGCGCTGCTCGACAGCCCGTCGGCGACCGGCGCCTATCGCTTCACCATCAAGCCAGGTGCTGCGACGCAGATGGATGTCGAGATGACCATCTTCCCGCGCCGCGATCTCGAGCATGTTGGCATAGCGCCGCTCACCAGCATGTTCCTCTATGACGCCATGAATCATTCCGCTTTCGACGACTACCGTCCGGCGGTGCACGATTCCGACGGTCTCATGATGCTGACCGGGGCTGGCGAATATCTATGGCGCCCGCTCGCCAATCCGAAGACACTCCAGGTTTCGGCCTTCGTCGACAACAGCCCCGGCGGCTTCGGCCTGATGCAGCGCAAGCGGCGCTATGACGATTTCCTCGACCTCGAGGCCAAGTATGAAAAGCGACCCAGCCTGTGGGTGGAGCCGATCGGCGACTGGGGCCAGGGAGCCGTCGAACTCTATGAGATCCCCTCGCAGCGCGAGATCAACGACAACATCGCCGTGTTCTGGCAGCCGAAGCAGCGGCCAGCCAAGGATGGCTCGGCGTCTTTCGTCTACCGCCTCTACTGGTGCGATGAGTGGCCGCTCGACCGCAAGGACTTCAAGGCGATGGCGCGATTCTCCGGCGGCGGTCTCAATTTCGACCAGAACAAGCGTCTCTATGTCATCGATTTCGAGGGCGGGTCCCTGACCGGCGATGTGGTCGCCGACGTGACGGCGAGCCAGGGAACGATCAGCAATGTCGTTACCCAGCCCAATCCGCAAAGCGGCGGCGTCCGGTTGTCTTTCGAGATCGATGTCGGAAGCGCCGAGATGTCCGAATTCCGGGCCGTGCTGAAGCGCGGCCAGGATAAGGTGAGCGAAACATGGCTCTATCGGTGGACAAAATCGTAGACCTCGCGCCCGCGAAGGACGACGTTCTCCCGCCGGAATCCCGGCTCGCCATGCCCGTTCAGGACCTCAGGCACTGGTCGCCGGGCGGCGCCTACTCCGCCGGCCGGCAGCGCCGGAGCGTGCATTTCTGCCGCTGGTTCGTGTTCTCGGCGACGCTCGCTCTGACCGGCCTCGGCACCTATGAAATCTATCAGGTGATCAGCCCGGCCGACATCACCTGGCTGCAGGTCATTTTCGCCGCCCTGTTCGCCGTCACCTTCGCCTGGATTTCCTTTGCCTGCGCCAGCGCCGTCCTGGGTTTCCTCACCCTGGGCAAGCAGCGCTATCGCCTCGCCGACAAGGAGGCGATCGGGCGCACGGCCCTTCTGATGCCGGTCTATCACGAGGATCCCGAGACGGTGGCCGAAGCGCTCAAGCGCATGGGGCACGCACTCGCCGCCGAAGGGGTCGGCGGCAAGTTCGACATCTTCGTCCTGAGCGACAGCCGCGAGGTGGCGCATATCCGCAGCGAGGCGCAAGTCTTCGCCACCATGCGCCAGGATATGCACGACGAGATCGCGGTCTACTACCGGCGGCGCGCCGACAATCACCACAAGAAGGCCGGCAACATCGCCGATTTCGTCACCTGCTGGGGCGGCGCCTATGAGGCGATGATCGTGCTCGACGCCGACAGCATGATGGCGGGATCGACCCTCGTCACGCTGGCGCGCGCCATGGCGGCGGATCCCCAAGCCGGCATCATCCAGAGCCTGCCGCTCCTGCACAATCGCTGGACCCTCTATGCGCGCATGCAGCAGTTCGCCGGCCGGGTCTATGGACCGATCGTCGCCAATGGCCTCGCCGCCTGGCATGGGCGTGACGGGAATTACTGGGGCCACAACGCGATTATCCGGGTCAAGGCCTTTGCCGAGGCGGCCGGATTGCCCGAGCTCAAGGGCCGAAAGCCCTTTGGCGGCCATGTCATGAGCCATGATTTCGTCGAGGCGGCGCTGATCCGGCGTGCCGGCTGGGCGGTCTATATGCTGCCCGGCCTTGGCGGCTCCTATGAGGAGACGCCGCCCAATCTCATCGAACTCGCGGCGCGCGACCGGCGGTGGAGCCAGGGCAATCTGCAGCATATCAAGCTCCTCAACGTGAAGGGCCTGCACTGGGTAAGCCGCATCCACTTCCTGCAGGGCATCATGTCCTATCTGGCCTCGCCCCTGTGGCTCTTCCTATTGATGACGGGCCTCGTCCTCTCGACCGTCGCCAAATACACCGAACCCAATTATTTTCCCGAAGGCTTCTCGCTGTTCCCCGCCTGGCCGGTCTTCGATCCCGAGCGAGCGCTGCGGCTCTTCACCCTGACCATGGCGGTGCTGTTCGTGCCGAAGATCCTCGGCGTCATCGCGGCGATGCTGAATCCTGTGCTCCGGCGCGGCTGTGGCGGGGTGTCCGGCCTGATCAAGAGTCTGCTCGCCGAATCGCTGCTGTCGGCGCTGCTCTCGCCCATCATGATGCTCATCCAGTCGGGCTTCGTGCTCGACGTGCTGCTTGGCCGCGACTCAGGCTGGAAGGCGCAGAAGCGCACCGAGGAGGCGCCGCCTTTCGATGAGCTGCTGCACAAGCATGCCTGGCACATGGTGACCGGCATCCTGATCGGCGTGCTCGCCTTCCTGATCACCACCATGACCTTTCTCTGGCTGTCGCCGATCGTTCTCGGCCTTGCGCTCTCGGCCGTCGTGTCGTGGGGCACGGGGCTCGTCTCGGTCGGCAAGCGGGCCTGGGCGTGGAACATCTTCCGCATCCCGGAAGAAACGCAGCCTGTTTTCGGCGACCGCGATGCTAACTCCGAGGGGCGGCTCGCGGCAGCGGAGTGATGCGGCCTTCGGCATCGATCGCCAGGGCCGGCTGGCTGGCGAGCCGGCGATAGTCGGCCTCGCCGACCGAGACGATCGGGCAGCCACGGCCATAGAGCGTCTGCGCCACCATCGCGCCGATCGTCAGATTGATGTCGGGCTTCACCAGGATAATGGCGGCGGGCGCCGTGCCGAGCCTGATCGCTTCGGCCATGCCGCCGGGCGCGGTGCCGGAGCCGCGGGTCTCGCGCATCATGAGGATGGTGCCCGAGATGGTCTTGCCCCTTTGCGGGTGATGAACGTCGATGATCCGGCCGGTGCGCGGATCGAATGCCCCCCAGAAGCTCAGGGGCGCATCGAGGGCGAGGACGTCGCCCTGGGCCGTGCCCTTGTTGAGTATGCGCGCCGCCGTCATATGAGACTGTTGCTCCACAGCTGCGGATCGCGCCAGACTTCGCCCCTGACGGCGCTTTCGACGCATTCGGCCAGAGAGCCGAAGGAGACTTCGACCCCTAGCATGCCTGGTGCGTAATAGGCCCATTTGGCGGCATTGGTCATGATGCGCCCGCGGCATTGCCGCACGGCCGGGGAGTAGTAGGTGCAGGTGTCGGCGATGACGGTGATGCCGAATCGCTCGATTTCAGCGATCCATCCTCTAGCGGCAGCGGCATCACGGACATAACGGCTGGTGGACAGGTAGAAGGCGAGGCCCGGCTTGATGCGGCGGCCGGCGAGCAGCGGCACCAGGCGCTCGAACTCGCTCAGCGAAAAATGCGGCGTGCCGAGCGCCACCATGTCGAGGGGGCCGTCCTGCGCCGTGGTGAGGTCACTGCGCGCTTCCGCCAGCAAGTCGGGCGTCAGATCGATGGTCCGTTCGGGAACGCTCTCGCCGAAGGCGTCGTCATGTGTTGCGGCTTCCGGCGTGACGCCAATGGCATGCCACAGTTCGACGCCGCCCGAGGCCGCGGCGGCGGCCGCCAGGGCCTTCAACCCGTCGAATGTCGGCTGCTGCGGCAGGCCGGAGATCACCGGGATGCGTTGCCCTGAGATCTTGCCGGCCAGGTGACCGAGAAGATGATAGAAGATGTTCTCGCGCTTCCAGTCCTCAGCGATCTCCTCGGTGCGGATGAGGATGTCGCCGCGACGCTCCTTGTCCCTGTGCAGGCCGGCCTTCGGCGCCTTGCCGATGAGAGTGCAGGCGACATCGAGATAATCGCCATATTTGTTGGTGCGGGCACCGATGACGGAATTGTAGAAGGAGACCGCATTGGATTCGCCTGCCACGATGTGATCGCCGAATTTCGGTCCGCCGGGAAGCTGATAGGGAGCGCAGGTCCAGACCGGCTTGCAGCCCAACCGTTCATAGAGCTGCATCAGCCTGCGGGCGCCCTGGACCATTTGCGGATCGCTCGCTTCCGGGCGGATATCCGGATCGGCGAGGCTCACCACACCGTTGTTCGTCCAGGCGGGGACGGCAAGCTTCGCGCCGTGATCGAGCAGGTACTGCGCGAAATCGACATGCGCGTCGCCGGCATAGAAACAGGCATCGATATGGGCGAAGCTAATGGGAATGAGCGAGCGAGCCCCCATGACCTCGCCGGCGCGCAGCACCAGCCGCATGGCGAGCTGCATCGCTGGGCCATGGGCGCCGTCGAGGAAAGCGCGCTCCCTGTCGTCGAGCGCGATCATCAGCCGATTTCCCTCTCGCGCGCCATGCGGTTCAGGGTGACATAGTCGAATTTGCCGGTGCCGAGGATCGGCATGGATTCGAGCGGGATGATGATCCTCGGCACCATGAGTTCCATCGCGCCTTGCGCCTTGAGCCCGTCCGCCAGCGTCTTGCGGTCGAGCGCCCGGTCTGTCGTGAACAGGACGAGCTGCTCGCCCTTCTTCGGATCCGGGATGGCGACGACGGCCTGGACATGGTCCGGGAAGGCCTGTTGCAGCTTGTTTTCCACCGCGGCGAGCGAAACCATTTCGCCGGCGATCTTGGAGAAGCGCTTGGCGCGGCCGAGGATGGTGATGTATTTCTTCGCATCGACCTTGACGATGTCGCCTGTGTCATACCAACCCTCGGCCGGCGGGTCGATGACGCCCGGTCTGTCGGCGCGCAAGTAGCCGAGCATGATATTGGGGCCCTTTACGACAAGGCGGCCGCCGTCCTCGATCCCCTCGACCTTGTCGAGGCGGTAGTCGATGCCGTCGAGAAGACGGCCCACCGTGCCGGCGCGATAATGAATGGGCGTATTGACGGCGAGAACCGGCGAGCATTCGGTGACGCCATAACCTTCGAGGATGCGCAGGCCGAAGACATCCATCCAGGTCTGCCGCGTCTCCGGGCGCACCCGCTCGGCTCCCGCCACGACGAAGCGCACCGCGTAGAAATCGTAAGGATGCGCGTTGCGGGCATAGCCGGTGAGAAAGGTGTCGGTGCCGAACAGGATCGTTGCATTGGTGTCATAGGCCATCTCCGGGACGATCTTGTAGTGCAGTGGCGAGGGGTAGAGGAAAGTGCGGACGCCGGCGAGCACCGGCAGGAGCGTGCCGGCATTGAGCCCGAAGGTATGGAACATCGGCATGGCGTTGAAGACGATGTCCTTGGGTGTGAAGTCGATGCGGGCCGCCGCCTGATGGCGGTTGGCCTGCAGATTGTGGTGGGACAGCACGACGCCCTTGGGCGTGCCTTCCGATCCCGAGGTGAAGATGATCGTTGCCGGCGCATGCGCGTCATCATTGTAGCCGAGGCGCGCCAAAGCGGATTTCGGGAACAGGCCGGCGAAGAGGCCATGGAGCTTGTCGCCGAGGCCCAGCCTCTCGCGCACATCCTCGATCCAGATGATCTTCGCCTCCTTTTCGAGGACGGCGATGTCATCGGCGAAATTGCCCGCCTCGACGAAGCGGCGCGAGGTGATGATCGTTTTGACCTCAGCGGTGCGGCAGGCTCCCGCCATATTGGCGGCGCCGGTCGAATAGTTGAGCAAGGCTGGCACGCGGCCCGAGGCATGAAGCGCGAAGAGGGTGACCAAGCAGCCGGCGGCGGTGGGCAAGAGGACGCCAACGGTCTTTTCACCCGGGGTGAGCTCGGCGAGACGGCGGCCGAGAATGAAGCTCGCCATCACGATGCGGCCATAGGTCAAGGGCTTGCGCTGGATGTCCTCGAGGATCTGATGGTTCCTGCCGTGAATGGCGCGCGCGGCGAGGAGCGAGCGGAACAAGGTCTCGTCCGCGAAACTGGTGCGGAACATCATGTCGGTCATGACGTCATAGAGCCTGTCGGCGAGGAACTCGCGCAATGGAGCGCCCTTGAGATCGGCCGGCGCATCCGGCTTGACCGGCGGCAGGAAAGTGAGCGTGATCTTGGGGAACCAGCGCTGCCTGAGCTTGCCCTTCATCAGCGAAAACGGAGTGTACTGGGCGCCGTCGATGCGGATGGGCAGTATTTTCGCGCCCGCCAGATGGGCGATGACCCCCGGCCCTTCATAGACCTTCATCAGCGAGCCGGTGCGGGTGATGCGGCCTTCCGGGAAGATGACAACCTTGCGGCCGCGCTTCAGGCCATTGGCGAGGGTCTTGAGCGCCATCGGGTTGGCGGGATCGATGGGCAGCAGGTCGAAGAGCTGGAAGGCGGGCCTGACCCACCAGCGGTTGGCGACATGGGTATTGATGGCGAAATGGCAGCGCTCGGGCAGGAAGGCCGAGATCAGCGGCCCGTCGAGGAAAGAGGTGTGATTGGCGACGATCAGGGCCTTGCGGCCGGCCTTGGCGAAATTCTCGAAACCCCTGATCTCGACCCGGTAGAAGAGGCGGAACAGGCGCCGCGCCACATAGGCGGCGAGCTCCTGCGGCAGGAGCTGGCAGATCCAGATCGCGGCGATCGCATTGGCAAGTCCAGCCAGAAGGAAGAGGCCGCGCACCGAAAGTCCGGCGCCCAGCGCCAGGAAGGAGAGCGCCGTCGCCGCGGTCATGAAGATGGCGTTCATGATGTTGTTGGCGGCGATGACGCGGGCGCGCTTCTGCGGCGACGAGCGCGACTGGACGAGCGCATAGAGCGGAACGGCGAAAAGGCCGGCACAGAAGGCGATCGCGGTCAGGTCGATCAGCACCCGCCAGCCGGAGAAGCTCGAGACGATGTCGACCGGCGTGCGCAGCGCGCTCGCGTCGCTGGTGCGGAGCGCGCCGGTGGCGAA
Source organism: uncultured Aestuariivirga sp. (assembly GCA_964537655.1). Lineage (GTDB taxonomy): Bacteria > Pseudomonadota > Alphaproteobacteria > Rhizobiales > Aestuariivirgaceae > Taklimakanibacter. The sequence continues at coordinate 1,040 of CAZICN010000081.1, read as the reverse complement.
ATAGAGATCGATGATGAAGAGCGTGATCAGGATCGCGGCGACGGGAACATATTTGACCGACACTTCGCCCTTCAGCAGACGGTTGGTGACGATCGAGCCTGCGCCGATTGCCACCGTGAAGGCGGCGATGATGACGCTCGCCACGGTCTCGTTGGCGCCAAGCTCGCTCTGGGCGAAGAGCGGGATCTGGGTCAGGAATACGACGCCGAGGAACCAGAACCACGAGATGCCCAGGATGGCGAGGAAGACGTCCTTGCGCTCGCGGGCGATGCCGATCATGCGCCAGGTTTCCTGGGCGATATTGGGATTGATCCTGAGATCGGGCTGCGGCGGCGGGGCTTGCGGGATCTGGCGGGCGCTGAGATAGGCCATGACGGCGAGACCGATCATCACGACGCTGACCGCATGGCGGCCGAGATCGGACTGGATGGCGAAACTGCCGAACAGGGTGCCGAGCAGGATCGACAGGAAGGTGCCCATCTCGATGAGGCCGTTGCCGCCCAAAAGCTCCTCGCGTTCGAGGTGCTGCGGCAGGATCGAGTATTTGATCGGACCGAAGAAGGCGGACTGGATGCCGGTCAGGAGCACGGTCAGGAGCTGCAGCCAGACCTGATCGGTGAACAGGCTGAACGAAGCCAAAGCGACGATGGCGATCTCGATAAGCTTGATGCGGCGCGCCAGGAACGCCTTGTCGAACTTGTCGGCGATCTGTCCGGCGGTGGCCGAGAAAATGAAGAAGGGCAGGATCAGCAGACCGGCGGAAATGGTGTTGGTGAGGGCGGCGTTGAAGCCGAGCCTGGGGCCCAGATCATAGATGAGCAGGATCGACAGCGCATAGCGGAAGGCGTTGTCGTTGAAGGCGCCGATCGCCTGGGTGACGAAAAGCGGCCAGAATCGCCGGGTGCGCAACAGGGCGAACTGGTTGGGGTGATGGCCTGTGTCCATCGGGCAGCCGTCTCCTAGTGTCCCGAATCCGAAGTTCGCATCACTATCGCTGTGCCTTCCGAGCGAACTTCGGATTCGAAAGGACACTAGCAAAT